>NZ_LBFA01000016.1:0-72353 GCF_013363265.1 Marinitoga sp. 1138 | reverse complement strand
CCAACTATAATTAATTTACACAGTATTTTGGATAGTCCCTTTATTTTAAATATTATATAACAAAAAAGTCCAGCTTTCGCTGGACTTTTGGTTATGGCTCCGGCGGAGGGATTCGAACCCCCAGCCTAGTGGTTAACAGCCACCCGCTCTACCGTTGAGCTACGCCGGAACAACTTCCGAGAATTATTATAACACAAAATATGCTACTTTGCAAGAAAAAATTTCGAGAATAAAATGTTAATTTTTATCGAACTCATCCCTGGTAATAGGCGTTCCACCAACTAATTCAAAATTAATAAGGCGATATGCACCATCAAATTCTGCATGCAAATAAATTCTTTCACTGCATTTAGAGCCAATATACTCCTTATTAATTTCATATCTTGCTCTACCTTCAAAAGCATTTGAAAAATCATATCCTTTTCTCAAATAGCTTCTAAAGGTCTCTCCACAATTATTGCATTTAAAATAAATAACAAGGGATTCTCCTTCATCATAAAAAGGATTTTTGGAAATATCCTTCACTTTATTCCTTTTCCTGAACCAGAACATTTAAATCACCTTCTAATTTCAATCCATTTTCAAGATAATGGGACAATTCAATAAGAAAATTATTAATATCTAAAATAGATTGATGGAATAAATATTCAATACCAATAAAATGAGAAATACCCATAAGCGTTAAAGCTATTGTTTCCTTATCCTCAAGTTTAACACTTGATAGATTTTTTAAATAACCCTTTCTAAAAGCATCATAATACTTAATAACCTCTTCCTTTGCCACAAATTCCGATTCTCTAACAATTTCATAATAATTTTTATTTCTTTCAAAAAATTTCAAAAATAAATAAGTTCCCTGTAATTCCTGTTCCAATCTATTCAAAGAAACAGAAAGATTTCTACTAATAAACTTTCTTGTTTCATGACTGATATTTCTAACAATCTCTCGTAAAAAAGTTTCCTTGCTATCAAAATAAATATAAAAAGTACCAACTGCAAAACCAGCGAGTTTAGTAATATCATAAACATTTACATTGTGAAAACCATAAGTTCCAAATAATTCTATTCCAGCTTCAACAATTCTTTCCTTTGAGTCCAGTTTTTTCGAACGTTCATTTATAAACTTAACATTAAAAATTCTTTCCTTTCTATTAATTCGTTCATCAAAAATCCCATTAAAAACAATATCTTTAAATGACTCCTTATTAATATTAAACCAGTTATAAGCAGCCATAACGCTTAAAAATCTTAATCCACCAACAATAAAAATATATTCAACATCAGAAATATCCCTTTCCAAAATATTAGAAAGAGTATTAATATAAATATTCTTTAATTTTTTTTCATACTCAGGAAATTTATACTGTCCCTCACGGAAAATAGTAACCAATTCTGTATCCTTTGCAGAAAGTTTGAAAACGATGTCTATAAAAGAAGAAATCTTATCTTTTTTGGAATTACCACTAATCTGAGAAAGTTCAACCTCCATTTTTTCAATAAGCTCATTTAAAAAAAACTCAAAAAGTGTTTTCTTATCTCTAAAATAATTATAATATACCCCATTTGAAACCCGGGCATTTCTACAAATTTCAGCAACAGAGACAGTATCATACCATTTTTCAGAAAAAAGCTTCCTTGCAGATTTTATAATCTTTTCCTTTGTACTGGTTTTTCGTCGTCTTCTCAAAATTATTCAACTCCATTTCATTATTAAAAAGCCATTCTTAATACAGGAATTCTGGAATTATTATCCGGTTCTTCATTTAAAGAAGAAAAATCCTCTGTATTCGAATTCCAATTTAAAGTTGTATCCAGTTTTTCGAGATTATCTGGATTTGAAATTTGTTCAGTATAATAAACAAAAACAACATTATTTAAAGTTTTAAAAGAAACATTTTCAGGCGAAGATTCAATATAATCATTATCAACCAGCGTATCTATATTATCAGGAAAAGAATCATTATCATAATAATATTGAATAATTGAGTTCTGAATCACCTTCATATCATTAATAATTTTAGTAAATTTTGCTTTGTTAATAATATTATTAACCATTGGAACAGAAAAAGCGCCAATAATAGCAATAACAGCAAGTACAATTAAAACCTCATAAAGACTAAAACCATCATGCTTCTTAAACGCCAAATCCATCTCCCCCTTTGTTACAAATTCAATTATAATTATACCATAATTTACCCGGGAAAAATAAAATTATGATATAATATATTGAAAAATTAAAAAGGAGAGTGAAAAAATGTCAATACTCATAACAGGCGGAACTGGATATATAGGAAGTCATGCATGTGTTGAATTCTTAAATGCCGGATATGAAATAATTGTACTGGATAATTTTTCAAATAGCAAACCTGCAGTTTTAAAAAGAATAAAAGAAATAACAGGAAAAGATTTCAAATTCTATGAAGCAGATTTATTGGACAAAAATAAAATAAAAGAAATTTTCGACGAAAATGAAATAGAAGCGGTTATACATTTTGCAGGTTTAAAAGCAGTTGGCGAATCAGTGGAAAAACCATTATTATATTATCACAATAACATCACAGGCACTCTTAATCTTTTAGAAGTAATGAAAGAAAAAAATGTAAAAAAAATAGTATTCAGCTCATCAGCAACAGTATATGGAAACCCACATAAAGTTCCAATAACAGAAGACTTTCCAACAGGAGCAACAAATCCATATGGAAGAACAAAATTATTCATAGAAGAAATATTAAAAGATTTATATATCTCAGACAAAAATTGGAGCATATCATTATTAAGATACTTCAACCCAATAGGTGCACATGAAAGCGGAATGATCGGTGAAGATCCAAACGGAATACCAAATAATTTAATGCCATATATCACTCAAGTTGCCGTTGGAAAAAGAGAAAAATTATATGTATTTGGAAATGATTACGATACACATGACGGTACAGGCGTAAGAGATTATATCCATGTTGTGGATTTAGTAAAAGGACATATAAAAGCACTTGAAAAAATAATGGAAACCACAGGAGTAAAAATATATAACCTCGGAACAGGAACAGGATATAGCGTTTTAGATGTAGTAAAAGCATTTGAAAAAGCAAGTGGGGTTAAAATTCCATATGAAATAGTTGATAGAAGACCTGGAGATGTAGATAAAATATATGCAGACCCAACAAAAGCATTAAAAGAATTAGGCTGGAAAGCAGAAAAAGATTTATACGACATGTGTAAAGACTCATGGAATTGGCAAAAGAAAAATCCAAATGGATATGAAGATTAAAACAAAAGCTCCCAAAAAGGGAGCTTTTTTCATAATATAATAAATAATCCATATAATGAACCTAAACCATATGAAACATGTAAAGTCCAGAAAGAAAATAACGTTGGGAAAAACAACTTAAAATCCTTATTCTTTCTCGAAATATCAAAAGAAAAATACAAACTCAAAATCAAATAAAGCCCTAAAATTGAAAAATAAGGAATTCTTACAATAGGATAAAAAATAGAAAAAACACCACCTAAAACCAAAAACAACACAAAAAACAAAGGCACAAGGTGTCTTAAAGAAAAAGCCTTTCTTGCATAATGAGTACTTAAAATTACCCATAACCCATTATTAAAATTATTCTTCCACAAATCCTTAAAATTATCTCTAGCATAATAATAAGCTTCTGCTTCAGGAACCAGCATTATTCTGAATCCTGCATTTTTAATTCTTAAATTCATCTCAATATCCTGATTTCTTCTGAGCTTTTCAACAAAACCTCCCAATTTTTCAAAAACTTCTCGCTTATAAACACCGTATGCAACAGTATCAACATACTCTTCTTTATCGTTTTCCAATCTATACTTTGCCCCTCCAATTCCAAACGGATGAGATAAAACTATAGAAATAGCTTTCGCTACAGGCGTGTCTTTTCCCTGAATAGTTACCATCTTTCCTCCAGCAACATCGCATTTATCCTCATCAAGTCTCTTTACACAAGCTGAAATATAATTTTTAGAATAAGTAGTATGTGCTCCGGCAATCATTATATAATCACCAGTTGCATTTTTCAAACCAATATTTAAAGCAATAGGAGTTGTCTTATCAGGATTATCAATAATCCTGATATTCTCATATTTTCTTAAAATATCACGAGTTCTATCCTCACTCATTCCATCCACAACAATAATTTCCTTATTTTCATAATCATTATTAATCAATGAATCAATACATTTTTCTATATGTTTTTCTTCGTTTAAAACAGGAATTATAATTGAAACTTTTTTTTCTTCCATATCTATCCCCCATCATTAATTAAATTTCTAATTTTTAAATATAATTTTTCTCTATTTTTTTCTACAGATATATTTTCTATATACCTTAAAACATTTTTTTTATAAAAATCATAATTATCTAAAACTTTTTTAATTGCTAAATAAAAGTTATTATTGGATTCTCCAATTTTAAATTTTTCACATAATTCTTTTAAAGGGGGATTTTCAGAAGTAACTATTGGTATTTTTGAAAATAGAAATTCATAAACTTTTCCTGAAGCACAATATTTATTGTTATATGTATCATCATTATATGTGACAATTCCAATATGTGAGTTATCAATTAAATATTTTAATTCATCGAGAGCTAATTTGTCAAATAAGAAAACATTGTTTAACTTATATTGATCTATTATATTGGATAAAATTCTTTTATCTTCGTCTTTTCCCCCACCAACAATAAACAAATTGCAATTTTTTAAATTAATCATACTTTTAACAAGTAAATCTGTTTTTCTTTCAACTTCATAACCACCTGTATAAATTAAGTTAAATTTATTGTTTGAGAAATAGGAATTATATTTTTTATCATATAAATCTTTGTTATAAACTTTTTCAATTTTTCTTATGTTTTCAAATACAAAAGGTTTATCAAACAAATTATATAAGTCTTTCATAATTTTTGCTCTATATTCATTAGCTGCAATTACAAGATCAGCTTTTTTCATTAATTTTATTTCAGAATAAGTTAGTAATTTTCTAAAACCTTTTCTTTCTGATAATAAATATAATTCTCTAACATCTTGAAAAACAAAATTACTTTTTCTAAATTTTAGAATGAAAATAGCGGGAATAGAAGCTAAATAATTATCAACAAATAATATATCAATTTTTTTTGTTTTTATAGCAGTTTTTAAAGATAAAAAAATGAATCTACTATAGTTTTTAAAAGTTAAATACTCATTTTTTTTAATTTTTAGTTTTATATGTTTTTTTACTTCTTTAATATATGTATTATCATTAATTACAGGAGATACTAAAGTAACATCTCCAAAATTTTTGATAACTTTTAAAAGTTCTTGAGTTCTAATATCATTTTCTATAATTGAGTAAGAAATAAATAATATATTCATAAATTCACCTACTATTTTAATAAGTCAATAATAAAATTACTAATTCTTTCTGAAGAATTTGGATCTTGGTAATAGAAAAAAATATCTCTAATCATCTTTCTATTTGTAGAATAATCGTCATTGCCAGATAAGATTTTATGGATAGAATCTAACATAGAATTAAAATTAGAAACTTTTAATCCGGGAGTCCAAAAATCATATGGATATAGTAAAAAGCCTCTTTTTTCATAATAAGTTTTAATATCATTGTTTATGAAAATAACAGGTTTATTTAAAATTAAATAATCAAAATATATACTTGAATAATCTGTTATAAGTAAATCAGAATCGGGGAGAATTTCATACAAATCAATTTTCTTTTCTTTCAAAATATCTTGATTTAAAAAAATAAAATTTTTGCTCTTAAAATCTTTATAAATTTTCTTATAATATGCTTCTTCAAATGGATGCAATTTTGCTATAAAAAGTATATTATTGTCTTTTAAAAAATTATCAAAAATTTCTAATGAAAAATCTTCAAAACCAAAAATATTATTATATCTTTCAATTCCTTCAATTTTATCTAAATAACCTTTTCTATATGTTGGAATGTAAAAAACAACCTTTTTTCCATCAAAATCAACTATTTCATTTAATCTTCCTTTTTTAAATAAAAAATCTATTCTTGGAAATCCAAGGTTTAAATATTTTGATTTATAACTTCCTACTGTTGAGTTTAGTAAAGTTGAATATGTATCAGAAGAAGAAATTATATAATCATATTGATTAATTGATTTTATAACTAACTTTTTTTCTTTTAAATTTGCAGATTTATCCAAAAGTCCCATAGCTTTTAAAGGTATTCCGTGCCATAACTGAATGAAAATTTGATTTTTTTTCTTTTTAAAAGGAAGTCCATGACTAACAACAACAATTTTAGAAGAAGATATGTTTTTTAACCAATTAAAATATTCTTTAAAAGATTTAATCTTACCTTCTAAATAAATAATATTCAATTTATTATTCTTATTTATATTTTTATTTATATTTTTTAAGTGAATATAAAGAGCATAAGAATTTGAACCGCTAAATGGAGTTTCTTCTATAATAGTTATTTTATTTTTATTTATAGGAAATAAAAATATTAAAAATTTACTTATTATATACCCAATCTTCCTAATAAATTTTTGTAACATAAAACCACCCTACCATAAGTCTTTTCTTAATTGTTCTAAAATTTGAAAAGCTTCTTTCAATTCTTCAAAATCTATTTTTGTCAATATATCTAAAGCTTTTTTTAATTCGGTAGTAGATAATTTAGAAATATGTTGTAGAATTTGTTTTATTTCTGTAGAAGATATTCCCTCTGTTCTTGGTAAATATACAACTTCACAATATTCTTTTAAAAAATCAAATTTTCCTTTCCAATCTTCACCCATTACAAAAATATCCACATTATATTTTTTAATATCTTCAATTTTTTGTTCCCAATTTTTTTCTGGAATAACCATATCAACACATTTAATGTTTTTAACTATTTCTGCTCTTTGGTCATATGGTATTATAGACTTTTTTCCTTTTATTGCATTAAATTCATCGGTTGAAACTGCTACTATTAATCTATCTCCTAGTTCTTTTGCTCTTTGCAATAATTTAAGATGCCCTATATGAAATAAATCAAATGTGCCATATGTTATTACTGTTTTCATTTTTTCACCTCAAAACTAATTTTTTTTCATTTTCATAAAACTAATCATTTTTGAAACAACTAAAGAATTTATCTCTGATTTTAAAATAAATTCAAATGTTAAATATAAAATTAATCCTAAAAATACTTCTATTATAATTTTTTCTAACGATTCTATATTTAATTTCGTCACTTGAAAAAGAATACCATAAACTAATATACCACTAATAAAATGTTTCCAAATTCCTTTTGTTATTTCAAATATTTTAATGTATTTTCTTATTATAGTTATTTGAATAAGTGCAACCAAAAATTCTGCTATTATTGTTGAAATTGCTGCTCCAATTGATTGATATTTTGGTATTAAAAAGTAATTTAAGCTAAAATTCACTATTGCTCCAATGGTAACTGATAAAGTTAAATATTTTTCTAATTTCATTGGAACCATTAATTGAATTCCAAAAAAGTTACTCCAACTTATAAATAAGATTATAGGACTTATAATCATAATAATATCTTTTACCTTAATAAAATCTCTTCCAAAAAAAATTGGAACAAATGTTGGCATTGTAATAATCATCATTAGCATTATAAAAACAGATGCATAAGTTATATAATCAAAAACTTTTCTTGCATAATATGTAATTTTTGCATTATCGTTCAAACTAATTAAATTAGAAATTTTAGGTAACATAACTATTCCAATTGAAGTTACTAAAGCTAAAGTCATTTTTACCAATCTTTGCGACATATCATAAAACGCTACTTCGGATTCATTTGCAAGTATTCCTATCATTGTTTTATCTAAAACTGTATATATTTGAATTGCAATCATTGGTATAAATAATTTTATTGTATTTCTTAGATGATACAAAATTTTTTCTTTAGAAACCTTTTCTAATTTTATATATTCAGGTAGATACTTCCATAATATAAATTGTCCTACAAAATTTCCAGATGCAGAAATCAAAGCATAATAAACATAATCCTCAGGTTTCTTAATAACAATAAAAATTAAAATTGTAGAAATAATTTTTATTGTTATACTTCGAATAGAAGTTTTTTTAAAATCTTCTATTCCCATGAAAAAATATGAAATATCGAAAACAACAGCTATTAAATTTATTAATTGAATATAATATACTATTTTATAATCACTATTTATAGTAAAAACAAAAAATACATATACAAAGATAGAAATAATAGAGGTGAATAATTTTAAAAAGAACAATTCCCAAAAAGTTTTATTTAATACTTTCTTATCATTTCTTACATATGCAATTGTTCTATTGCCATATAATGTCATTCCTAATGTTGCTAATAATATAAAATATTGAACTATTGAATTTGTATAAGCAACAATCCCTATTCCTTGAGGATCTAAAACTCTTGTTATATATGGAATTGTTATAAACGGAATTAAAATATTTGAAATTTGAAGTAAAGTATTATAAACATAATTTTTTGCAACACTCATTTATTTTAAATACTCCTCTACTCTTTCAATACTTTTTTCAATAACCTGATCCATATTATAGTATTTATATTCAGCAAGTCTTCCAACAAATATGTATTTTCCTGTTTTTTCTAATTTTTCTACTTCTTCCATGTATTTTTTTCTTTTTTCCATATTATCTTCTGTCATTACTACGTAGTATGGTTCTCCTTCTGCCTTTGGATATTCAAAACATACTGTTGTTTTATTAGATTTTTCATCTAAGAAATGTTTAAATTCTGTTATTCTTGTCCAGTCATAATCATTTGGATAATTTACTGTTGCAACTGGCTGATAATATTCTTTATCAAAAGTTTTAAATTTTAATTCAAGCGATCTGTATTCTAATTTTCCATATTTGTAATCAAAAAATCTATCAAGTTCTCCTGTATATATTGTTAATTCAGACTCAAATAAATCATTTACCTCAAAATAATCTGCTCCTAATAGTAAGGATATATTTTCATGATCTAACATATTTTCTACCATTTTTGTATATCCGTGTTTTGGTATTCCCTGATATTGATCAGAAAAATACCTGTCATCTCTATTTTCCCTTACAGGTATTCTTTTTGCTATTTCGGCTGATAATTCTTCTGGATCTCTTTCCCATTGCTTTATTGTATAATTTTTAAAGAACATTTCATATAATCTTTCTCCAACCTGTGATACAACCGCATCTCTAAAGTTTTTAGGAGGATTATTGAATTTAGATTTTTTCACTTCTTTTTCTAAAAATTCCTTTACTTCATGTGTCCCTATTTCTATTCCAAATACTTCTTTTAACGTATCTCTATTTATTGGAAAAGGTATTAACTTTCCTTCAGCGTAACTTAATACTTTATGTTGATAATAATGGAATTCTGTAAATCTATTTACAAAGTCCCATACTTTTTTATTTTTTGTATGGAAGATATGTGGACCGTATGTATGTACAGTAATCCCATGCTCATTTTTATAATCATGACAATGTCCAGCTATATGTTTATGTTGTTCTATTACTAATACTTTTTTACCTTTTTCAGCTAATAATCTGGCTGCCGTTGCTCCAGCCAATCCTGCTCCTACTATTACTATTTCATATTTCATTTTTCCAGCTCCTCTAAAACAAAAATTCTTTTTATATCTTGCTCAAAATTCTTCTCTTCAGCTAATATGAAATTCCTATAATTTTCAAATTTTTTTATTTCATAATCATAATTATCTAATAAATACCTTATTTTGTTAATTATATTTGATATATTTTTACTTTTTACATCGAATTTATATTCATCATCTATAGGGACATCTTCTTTAAATTGAGCTGAACCTCTTTTTCCAACTATAACACAACAATTTGATATAGCAGCTTCTCTAGGAATTCTATCTTTACCAGGATGATTTCCGAAATCTATATAAACTTTAGCTTTTAACAATAAATCCGCAACTTCTTCTGGTGTCATATTGATGATAGGAACAAATTTTATATCAGGAGCATTTTTTATAATTTTTTTGGTAAATTGATAACCTTTTTTTGGATTATAAACAACGATATTTTCTTTTTGTAATTTATTCTTGTTTTTTAATTGTTTTTCGATAAAAAGAGGATTAAGATAATCCGAAAGATAGTCGATTTTTTCTTTTTTTATTCCTTTTTTTAATAGGTAGTTTTTTGCATAGTATGACTGAACAAGATGATACAAATTTGGTAAATCTTCAAAATTATAAAAACTTTTAGGTTTTGTAATTTTTTTTAATATTATTTTAATAGTTTTTTTAACATTTTTGGGATAACCTGTAAAGTTATCTACACTTAACCACCATATAATTTTTTTAATTTTATTATATTTATAAATTAAATCAGTTTTTACTTCAGGAACTATAAGAATATTATTTTCATCATCTTCTATTTCTCTAACAAATGCATTATTGTATTTTTTGTAAAATTTATGTACAGGATTCTCTATATTATTTGGGTAATAAAACATTTTTGCATTTATTCCAAATAAATTCATTTTATGAACTAATTGATGTAATAATTCTGGTCCACCAGTAGCAACATTTGCCGGACATGCAACATAAATTTTAGTATTTTTATTAATTTTAAAATTCATTATATCCCTCCATAATTCCTTTTATAAAACTCCAAATATTCACCAGAAATAACTCTTTCCATCCATTCTTTATTGTTTAAATACCATTCTATTGTTTTTTCTATTCCTTCATCAAACATTATTTCTGGTTCCCATCCTAATTCTTCTTTTATTTTTGTTGGATCTATTCCATATCTTCTATCATGTCCAAGTCTGTCTTTTACGTGAGTTATGAGGTTTTCGTTTATTTGTTTATCTCCTGTTTTTTCTCTGAGTATTTCTATTATTTTTTTTACTATGTATATGTTTTCTTTTTCGTTATGACCACCTATGTTGTATACTTCTCCGTTTTTTCCTTTTTCAAATACTAAATCTATTGCTCTACAATGATCTGTTACGTATAACCAATCCCTTATTTGCTTTCCATCTCCATATACTGGTAATTCTTTATGATTTAATGCATTGTTTATCATTAACGGTATTAGTTTTTCCGGGAATTGATATGGTCCATAGTTGTTTGAACATCTTGTTATGTTTATTGGCATTTTGTATGTGTCATGGTATGCTTTTACTATTAGATCAGCTGATGCTTTGCTTGCTGAGTATGGACTGTGTGGATCTAATGGTGTTTTTTCTGTGAAGTATCCCGTTGGTCCTAATGATCCATATACTTCATCTGTTGATACCTGTAAGAATTTTACTCCTTCTTTGAATTTTTGTGTGTCTTTTTGCCAGTATTTTTTTGCTACGTTTAATAGTGTTTGTGTTCCAAGTACGTTTGTTTTTAAGAATATTTGTGGATCATGTATTGATCTGTCTACATGACTTTCTGCTGCAAAGTTTATTATTCCTTCTATTTTATATGTTTCAAATATGTATTCTAATAATTCTGTATTGTTTATATCCCCTTTTATGAATATGAACCTTTCTTTTTGTTCCGGGGTTAGTTTTTCAAGGTTTTCTAAGTTTCCTGCATATGTTAGTTTATCTAATCCTATTATTTTTCTGTCTTTGTATTTTTCAAGATAGTAATATACAAAATTGCTTCCTATAAATCCTGCTACTCCTGTTACTAATATGTTCATTGTTATATTTCCCCCATTTCTTTTAATTCTTTTAGAAATTTGTCTGTTGCATTTTGCCATTTTGGCATTTCATGGTTTATTGTTTCTTTTAGTCCATAGTTATCAAGTACTGAATATCCAGGTCTTTTTGCTGGTAAATTAAAATCATCTTTACTTGCTCTTTCTAGTTTTCCATTCCAGTTTATTTGTTTTAATATATATTTCGCCCATTCATATCTTGATGCTTTTCCATTTGTAATATGATATAGACCATATGCTTTTTCTTTTATTAGCTTATATGTTGCATAGGCTAAATCAACCGCATATGTTGGTGCGCTTATTTCATCATCTGCTATTTTTAATATTTTATTTTGCCTTGACCATTGTATTACTTTTTTTGCAAAGTTATTGTTTCCTATTCCAAATACCCAGCTTACTCTTATTAGATAATATTTATTTGCTATATCTTGTATAAATCTTTCTCCTAATACTTTACTTTCACCATATTTGTTTAAAGGATTAGGAGTATCATATATTGTATATGGTTTTGTTTTTTTTCCATCAAATACATAATCTGTTGAGTAATGTATTATTTCTGCATTTATTTCATTTGCTACTATTGATAGATTTCTTACTGCTAATCCATTTACATTGTATGCTGTTTTCCAATCTTCTTCCGCTTTATCTACGAGATTATATGCTGCACAGTTTATTATATGGGTTATCTTTTTATCTTTTACATATTCTCTTATTTTTTTTAGATTTGTTATATCTAATTTATTATGATCAGTTGGTATATATTCTATATTTTCTTTTTCAAATAATTTTTGAAATTCTTGTCCTAATTGTCCTTTTGCTCCGGTTATTAAGATTTGCATTTTATCACCTATTCAAAGTTTATATCGCTATCTTTTAATGCTGGTGCATTTTTGTCTTTTTCTGATAGTATTGGTTCTGTTATTCCATATTTTTCTAATTCCCAGTTTATATTTATTTCTGGATCGTTATATATTATACTTCTATCGTATTCTTTTGAATAATATTCATCTACTTTGTATTGTACTTCTACATTATCTGTTAAGGTTAGAAATCCATGTCCAAATCCTTTTGGAATTAATAGCATTTTTTTATTTTCTTCTGTTAATTCTACTGCTATCCATTTTTTGTATGTTGGTGAGTTTTTTCTTAAGTCCACTACTACATCTAATATTTTTCCTTTTGTACATCTTATTAATTTTGTCTGTGCTTTTGGATTGTTTTGAAAATGGATTCCTCTTATTGTTCCTTTGTTTGATGTGTATGAGTGATTATCCTGAACAAAAACTATATCTATTCCTATTTTTTTGAATTCTTCATATGAATAGCTTTCCATGAACCAACCTCTATGATCACCAAATACTGTAGGTTCTATTATATATAATCCTTCTATTTCTGTTTCTATTTTTTTGAATTTGTTCATTCTCTCACTCCATCTGCTATTTCCATTAAGTATCTTCCATATTCTGTTTTTTCTAATTTTTTTCCGAGTCTGTATAATTGTTCTCTATCTATATATCCCATTCTATATGCTATTTCTTCAATACATCCAACATAGAAACCCTGTCTATTTTGAATGGTTTCTACAAAGTTTGAGGCTTCTAATAATCCATTATATGTTCCCATGTCTAACCATGCAAATCCACGACCAAATAATTCTACCTGCAATTCTCCTAATTCTAAATACATTCTATTTAAATCTGTTATTTCTAATTCTCCTCTTTTTGATGGTTTTAATTGTTTTGCAAATTCTACTACTCTTTCATCATAGAAATATAGTCCTGGTATTGCATAATTGCTTTTTGGTTTTTCAGGCTTTTCTTCTAAACTTATTACTTTTCCATTTTCATCAAATTCCACTACTCCATAACTTCTTGGATCTTTTACATAATATCCAAAGATTACCGCTCCTTTTTCTAATGAACCTGCCCTTTTTAGCATTGCACTAAATCCCTGGCCATAGAATATATTATCCCCAAGGGTTAGCATACATTTATCGCCGTCTATGAATTCTTCACCTACAAGAAAAGCATCTGCCAATCCTCTTGGTTTTTCCTGGATTTTGTATTCAATTCTTAATCCTAGTTGTGATCCGTCACCAAATAATCTTTTATATAATTCAATATACTCAGGGTTTGTTATTATCAATATTTCTCTTATTCCTGCAAGCATTACTGTTGATAATGGATAGTATATCATTGGTTTATCATATACTGGTAAAAGCTGTTTACTAACAGCTTTTGTTATTGGATATAGTCTTGTTCCACTTCCTCCTGATAGGATTATTGATTTCATGGTTTCAACCCCTAAATTTTAATATAATTTTTAGTAATAATTGTTCTAAAGTAAAATCTATGATTCCCAATAAAAAAGAAATATGTAATAGTGGTAGAATAACAAAATTAGGTAGTGTATTATATTTTTTATTATAATAATATCGTGATTTGTATAGAATCATATAACTTTTAATTTTCTTTTTAAGACCTTCTTTTTTGTATGGATGATTATGATAATAATATATGTAAGGCAATACACATATTTTTTTTCCTTGATTTTTAATTTTTCTTCCTAATATTCTCTCTTCACCATATAGAAAAGTTTCTTCATCAAACATATTTACTTTGACAAAATCTTGAGTTCTAATAACAAAAAAAGAGCCTGGTATTACATCAACAAAAAGCTCTCCACTCTTTCCAACATTTAATTTTTTGTATTTAACAGGATTAAAAAATCTGTAAAGTATAGGAATATTCATAATTATATCGTCAAATTTATCAGGGCATTTCCATGCAAAATTATATAAATTTAAATTTTTCCCCATTTCAAACATAAAACCAGTAGCTGCAGAAACATCACTATTATTATTTAAAAAATTTATAACGGTATTTAATGTATTCTCTTTAGGCAAAAGCACATCAGGATTCATTATACCTATATATTTAGGATTAAATAATTCTATAGCTTTTTTTACTCCAAAATTATTACCTTGGGCATAACCAGAATTTTCATTATTATAAATAACTTTTATGTTATCATAATTTTCAAATGTTTTATGTAAGTATTCATAAGAACCATCAAGTGAATTATTATCAACAATAATTATAGATAAATTAATACCTTTTTGGGTTAATAAATTTAAAGCAGCTTTTTTAGTTAAGTTCTTTTGTTTATAATTTAATATGACAACAGAAATCTCATAATCCTTTTTCAATTTAATTCACCCTAACTTTATTATACAGATTATTTAAAAAAACATAATAATTTTCAATACTAAATTTTTTTTCAATAGTATTTCTGGCTTCCAATTTTATATTTTCCAAATTTTTATAATTATTATATACATATTCTATTTTTTCTTTAAGTTGTAGAGCATTATTTTGTTCTACTAAAAATCCATTTTTATTATCTTCAATAAGAATCTTCAAACCACCGATATTTGAAGCAATAACAATATTTCCACAAGCCATAGCTTCTAAAGTTGAGATTGAAGTAGCTTCTTCAACCCCTTCAGTATTAATAGAAGGTATAATGAATACATCTGATAATTGATAATAAGTAACAATTCCTTCATGAGGAATACTTCCTAATAATTTAATAGAAGCATTTGTGTTACTTAATATTTTTTCAATTTTTGTTCGTTCGCTTCCATCACCAACAATAAAAAATACAGAATTTTTAATTATCTCATCACTTAATAGAGTAATAGCTTTAGCGAGTATATGAACACCATTTTTGAGTTCTAACCTTCTTGTTGTAAGAAATACAAGTTTATGTTCAACATTAAACTGTTTTTTTAATTTTATTTTCTTATCTTTTGAAATAGGTTTGAATTTTAAATTATCTACAAAATTTGGTTTCATAAAAACATTTGCATTTGGAGATAGTTTTTTACAATGCTCGAATAAATTTTTATCAACAGCTATAACAGCATCAACTTTTGTATAAATATTTTTTTCTAAATTCAACATATTATAAAATTGTTTTGAATTAACTTTAATATCTCCGTCAGATAAATGTTCATAAGTATAATATCCATGTAGTGTCAAAATTATTTTATTATCTTTAAAATTTTTTCTGATGATATCGTATAATAAGACAGAATGAATATGAAAAATAGTATCTTTATTTATTTTGTCCTTAATTTTTAATAAGTTTTTTTCTATAGATTTTAGTTTTATATATTCTTTAATTTTTAATGGTAATAAATCATAAAAAGATTTATATATACGATAAATTTTTTTAATTTTTTTCTTATCTCTAATGATTAAATCACTATTAGAATTTACTATCTTATCTATATATACAATTCCTATATTATGATTTTTCGATTTAGTAAATTTAAAAATTTCATTTACATATGAATTGATTCCTCCTATCATAAAAGAAGGTGCATACACTACATGCAATATTTCATACATCAAATATCCTCCAATTCTAAAAATTTTATGTAATATTATTTAGTTATATAAACATACTTAATATCTTTTTGAACAGCACTAATTTGATGAATATCCTTAATAAAAGATTTTCTTTCAGTTATAATTGTAAATCTATAATTAATTTCCTTAAATAATTCCAAGTCAGTTTTTTGATTTGATGAAATAATAATAAGTATATTTTCATTTTTGTTTATAGAAGTCTTTATAGTTTTTATTTCATCTAAAGTTGAAGATTTATCAATTGTATAAATTTTATATTCATCAAAAAGATGAGCAATATTAAACTCAAGAGGGTAAATTATAGCTTTGTTTATACTATTATCATAAAGATATTTTTTTAGATTAATCAAATTATAATCATCATAAATATCAGGTTCTCCAAAATATTGTTTAAATTGATTAATATCAATAATTTTATTATTTAAAAATTCTTTTATATATATTCCAAAAAATCCAATGATAAAACCTAAAAAAATAGTTGAAGCTAAAATTAAATTTTTATTTGGAAATGATGGATTTTTTGAAGAATATGGCATTTCAATAATATCAAATTTAGGTTGTATAGAAAAATCTTTAAGATTTATTTGATTAATTAAATTATTGATATTAGATAATTTCATAGAAAGAATTTCTACTTCATTTTTTAATTTAAAATATTCATAATATATTGGTGATTGAGAATAAATTTTGTTATCAATATCTTTTAATTTTTTTTCTAAATAAGATTTGTAAACATCAATTTTTTCATACTGAGCTTTTAAAGAAATATAATTTTTAAAATCCTCTTTAGAAACAGTGTCTAAATATAAATATTCATTGGATAAAATTTTTTCAATTTCATTATCTAATTCTTTTTCTAATAATTTAATGTGCGTTTCTAATTCATATAATTTAGGAGAATTTGGATTGGTTGATTTTAAAGTTTCTAATTGTAATTTTTCGTTTAATAATAGGGATTTTAAATTAGATATATTTTTATTTGTGGAAATAATAAGTTCTTTTTTTAGCGATTTATCTATATTTAAATAATTATTTTCAAATAGATCAATTTTATTTTTTAAATCATTTTTTTCATTATCAAGCTCAATTAGATTATTATATAGTTCATAATATTTATTAATCAAATTTTCAGGCAAAGTGGTAGAAGAAACCTTATTTTTAAATTCAAATTCTATTAATTTCTTGGTTTTGTTATCTAATTCTTCAGATAATATTTTTTGTATATTTTCAAATTTTGATTTATAAATATCAATGAGTTTTTTTTCTTTGCTTTTTGTAAATTCAATATAAGAATCATAAAGTTTTTGTACGACAGAAGCAGATAATGTTGGGTCAGTAGAAGTAAAACTAATATATATGTAATTTGTTGAAGGAATCTCTTCAAGGTTAATTTGTTTTTTTAAAATATTCATAGCGCTTCTTTTTTCAATTTTGGTTTTTAAAATTTTTCTAAAGAAACTTAGATGTTCATTATAATAATTTACCATATTTAAGTTGTCAACTACTTTTTCTATTACAGGATCGGAAAGTAATTTAATTTTTTCAGATTCAATATTATTAATATTATTTTCACCAATAAAAGAACTTATATCAATAAATTCAGAAGCTAAAAATGATGTTTGTTGTGAATCTCTTAATTCAATAAGCATTTTTGAAGTAAATTTTTTATCAGAATATTTAATATAAAAAACACCAATAATAATTGTAATAACAAAAAACAACCAGTAATAAACCTTCCAACGTTTATACATATTTTTAATTATAGTAAATGTGTCCATCTTCATACCCTCCAGATTGATATAATAAATAAGCTATTAATATATAATAAATATTTAAGAAAACATAGATATTCGTCATGGATTCTAAGGTTATTCCGGAAATAATAATATGTGTAGTTATTAAAAACAATAATTTATTAAAAATTTTATCATAATTTTTTAGAATTAACTTGTATATTACAGAGTACATTAATAAATATACAAATATGCCCACAAATCCAAAATTATTAAAAAGCATTAAATACTGATTATCCCATATATTTTTAGAATTATGAATATTTCCAAATAAAGCATTTATAAAAGTATTAAAAGTATCTTCTCCAATATCTTCTCTTATAGCTGGCTTAGCTATATAATGTATTCTAATATAAAATGATCTATCATATTTTAACATTCGTATTATGCTTTTTATATCAAAAGAAGTTAATCCGTATTTATAATCTAAAGAGTTAAATATAACCCCGATTATTCCTATAATTATCAAGAGTATTAATAAACTTAAAATAATCTTTTTTTTATTTTTAGAATAAATAAATTCAAAAATATAAAATATGAAAAATACTATAAACAAAGCTAATAAAGAAGTCCTAGAGAAAGTTAGTACTAAAGCCCCAAGACTAATTAATAATAAAAAGATATTAAAAATTCTCTTTCTGTTATTTATTATATTTAAATATGAAAAATATATTCCAACGGAAGAAAATAGTCCAGATAAACTACTACTAACTCCTTTTTTAAAAGGAATTGTTGCTCTATAAAATTCTCCCAAATGTAAAATACCATCAAAAAAAATATATATAACATATGACAAAAATAATATATTCATAAAATTAAAAAAGGAATTTTCATTATAATTTGATTTTTCAAAAAAAACGTAGAAACTTATCAAAATAATAAAATATTCAATTTGCTTAAAAAATAATATATATTCTTTTGATATTAAAGGTACACTAACTAGTCCAGAAAAAATTATTCTATATAAAAACAAAATTATTGGAAGAGAAAAATACCAATAATTTCTAATATATATTCTTTCTGTACGTAATAGTTTAAAAAAAATAAAGGTAATAATAATTTCTGAAATATATATTAAATCATCGCCTAAAAAAATAACAGGTATCCAAAAAAAACCGAAAATCAAAAATTCAAAAAAACTTTTAGAGTACCAAGTAGCTTTTTTAATCATCCCAACCACCAAATTTAGTAGGATTAATTATTTCAATAATAGTAGCGATTACAGGAACGAATAAATCAATAATTAGAATTCTAAATTTTTTAGAAAAAATAAACAAAATTAAAGACAATACAAAAATATAAAAAAACCAATTTAAATTAAATAAAAGTAAAAACAATGAAAAAAATAAAGCCATATACCATCTTGCAATTTTATGTAAAAAGAAAAAGGTTATAGTTAAAAAATCCAGTTTATGGTTTAAAAAGAAAAAGAAGGTTTGAATTCCACCTCTAACGATACGAATTTTCTTTTTAAAATACTTTTTGAACGTATATACTTCTTCTTCTGTTTTACAAATTATTTCATCATTTTGAATAGTTTTTCCACCATTTTTTATAACAGATAAAGGAATAAATAAATCATCAGCTATAATTTCTTTAGGTAATTGTGGGAAAAATTCTCTTTTTACGAAAATAAAAGTACCACTAGAAACAACACATTTTCCAAATTTAGATTCAAAATTTCGTATATTAAATTCTAAATTCCAATATTTTTTTAAACCGGGTAATTCATTATGTCCAACAATTCCTGTAACCATGTCAGCATTACTTAAAACAGCTTTTTTAAGGGAATCTTTTAAAATAAATTCAGTATCTGCATCAGATACTAAAATATAATCACCAGATGATTGTGAAAATAATTTATTTAAAACAGAAGCTTTTCCCATTCTATCAAAATCAAATACTTTAACATTTTCAAACTTTTTTGCTTTTTCAACTGTTTTATCTGTGGAACCATCAGAACCTACTAATATTTCGATACATTCCTTTGGATAGTCCTGTAAAAAAATATTATTAATTTTATTTTCAATATTTTTTTCTTCGTTATAAGCTGGTATTAAAATACTTATTTTTGGCCAAATAGTAATATCTTTTAAATTTTCTCTTTTTTTAAGAAAAATATTAGATATTATTGCTATAAACACAAAAATTATATGAAGTATAGATAATACTAAGAAAATTTTCCACATATAGAATCCTCCATTATTTCGAACCTTTTAATCCAAATATAGTTTCAATTGTTTGAAGCATTATTTTCATATCAAGTAACCAGTTCCTGTTTTTTATATAATAAAGGTCATATTCTGTTTTTTTTATGTAATCTTCAAGAGTTGTTGTATGTTTATAATTTATTTGAGCCCATCCAGTAATTCCTGGTTTTAATTTTAATCTATATGTATACATAGGAATGTGTTTTTTACTCATATTGTGAAAATGTTCCATTTCAGGTCTTGGTCCAACTATACTCATCTCTCCTTTTAAAACATTAAAAAACTGTAAAACTTCATCTAATCTGGTTTTTCGTAAAGCCTTTCCGAATAATAATACATGTTTATCAATTTTTTCGTTTGGGTTAGAGAAACTTTCATTTTTATTTTGCAAGGTTCTAAATTTTAATAAAATAAAAGGTATTTCATTTTGTCCTATTCTAACCTGTTTAAATATTATAGGTAATCCATCTTCCAAAAAAATTAATACAGAAGATATTAATATTATTGGTAAGAATAAAATCAATAAAATTAGGGAAAGAAAGACATCAACAATCCTTTTAGCAGGAGAATCCTTTACTTCACTAAAAGCAACTTCATAATGTGACTTAAATTTAACAGCAACCTCAATAGGAATTCTTTTTAAAAATCGTTCTGCGATAACCGGCAAATATTCTACGTGAATTTTCATCTTTTTAAATTCTTTAATTTCGTTCTTTACTAACTCTTCTAATTCTGGATCTGCGACAAGAACTCCATCATATAATCTAATTTTTTCTTTTAACTTTACAGGTGAAGGATTCATATATTCAACAAACTTCAGTTTTCCCAGACTTTTTTTTTCTATTTCATCCATTAAATTCTTCCATTCATCTTTTTTTCCAATTACAATATACTTCTTTGTTGGTAAGTTTTTTAATAAAATACGATAATTTATTTTATGAACAATTGGGAATAACAAAACGACAAAAAGAAAGTTATCATAAAAATAACTTTCTAAAATATAGTCTTTAAAAAATGGATAAATGCTGAGAATAACAATAAATCCCAGCATAGTTCCTGAAAAAACACGTATTATGGTATCATTCCAGCTTTCAATATTTTCAAAATCATACGTTTTAAATGCATAAATTCCGAGATATATGAAAATCGAAAACAGCAAAGAAATAAATATGTTTTTAGATATATAAATATTGAAAGCAAATAAAATAACTATATCAAACAGCTTTAAACTATTAGAATTTATCTTCATCATAATCCTCCAGGTTTTTATTTCTTGTATAAATTATAACATATTCTTGAATAAATAGTATTAACAAACATTCTCCTAAAATTAAAATTAGCAATCAATATTTTGAAATTAAATGAAAAATTTCTTTTTTTACACCGGATAATGTTACGCGTTAGTAACGAAATTTGCCAATAAATTGCTGAATATTCCCCTGCAAAAACAATGGGATATACTACAATCGTCAGCGCTGACAGAGAAAAAATAAAAACAAAAAAATGAAAGGAGATGAAAGTATGGCAACAAAATTAAGTGCAGGGGAAAAAGTTAGAATAGGGTTTGACTATGGATTAGACGCAAACGGAAAAAAGATTATTAAAAGAAAATCATTTACCATAATGCCAGGAGCAACAGATGATCAGGTTTACACAGCATCAAACAACTTTGCATCATTATGTGAAAAACCATTACTTAAAATTGAAAAAATAGAAAATTACGAATTACAGGCTTAATGGAGGTGATGTGGCATGGCAAAAAAATTAAGAATGTCATTTGTAAATAGCACAGACGGAAAAAGAAAAACAATTTATCTCAATGATCCAAAAGCAGACTTAACAGATACAGAAGTACAAAATGCAATGGACTCATTTGTTGGAGTATTTATTCCTTCAGGATACGAAAAAGACAGCGCAACAATAGTTGATACAACAACCAATGAACTCTTTGATTTAATTCAATAACATACAACCGGGCATTAAAAGCCCGGTTGTTTTAAAAAATACCATGAAAGGGGATATGTTATGTGGGATTTTTTAAAAATATTACTCCTGAACATAATGGATCAATTTTTTAAAATGCTAACAGAAATATCAAAAGAAAAGGATAAAGAAAAAATTCAGGAATTAAAAGAATTACAGAAAAATTTCAACAAAGAGCTCGATAAACAGCTAAAATTACTATCTGCAGAACTTGACGAAAAATTAGAAGAAATAAAAGATGAAATAGAAGAAATTGAAAATTAAAATCATAAAAATTAAAAATAACATTCAAAAAATTGACTCAAAAAATTAAAAAACACCTCTTTACATCAGCTCTATTTTGTAGTAAAATATATCTGTAAAAAAACAAAAAAGTAGAAAAAGGAGGATGGGGATAGTGATAACCATACCCTATTTTTGTCAAAAATATAATTTTGATCCTGATCTACTTAGAAAGCTTGTAAAATACCTTAATGTTCAACCTATAACAGGAGACCTTCAAACACGCGGCATGCGCTTTTACAATGAAAAAGACCTATTCCATATTTACAACACATTTATAAACACATTCCCCAAAAACTCACAACAATAATCAAACAAATACAGGATGGGGATTAAAAAACCGTGGATTAGTTTCTAATTCTTATTAGAACAATCCACGGTGATTTTTTTATTTATTCAACAAAAACAATATAATTATTCTTCAAATAATCCTTATATTTTTCAATATTTTCTAAAGTTGATTTTTCTCTATAAATAAACACAAATGTATAATCAACATCATCTTCGTGAAGTATAAAATCTGGATTATCAATATCAGGTAAAATATTAATTCTTAAATCTCTTTTATTAACAAGTTGAGAAAGATCCAGTTTAACCTCTTCAACTATATCAAGAAATTCATTATAATCAACAGCAGTAAATCCCAAAGTTTTATTATGATACCCTTTTACATAAATATAATTAGCGAGTTTTTTAATTTCATTTCGTCTATTTTTTCTGGTAATAATAAACTCAGGGCTTTTTAAAATACGTGAAAGTTCAGAACAATCCTTAATTCTCTTATCGTTATAATCCTTAATAAACACACCAAGTATTCCAAGGAAAAATCCCAGAACAATACCTATAGCCAGAGTTAATTTCTTATTAGGAGCAACAGGTTTATAAGGAATATAAACATCATTTATAATACTCAAGCTTGGTTTATAAAAATTCTTTTTGAATTCTTCAGTTTCTATAGAAGCTTTTAATCTTTCGTATTTTTCCTGCAAAATCTTTGAATCCTTTTTCAACTGAAAATATTCATACAATAATGGAGATTTTTCTTTTATATCAGCATCAATTTTATTAAGAACAGCAACAGTTGAAGCCTTCATTACATCAAGCAACTCAAGTTTAATTTTATTTGAAACATATTGCTTATACGCATCTGGATCAGTTGAAGCCAGAAATTTCAGATTATTATTTAAAATATCATTCATCTGAGCCTTTAAATTTTCTTCAATAACCTTTATTTTTGATTCCAATTCCAATAATTTTGGATTTTGTGAAGAAGTGAGTTTTAAAGTTTCATATTCAATCTTTAAAGAAACAAGCTGATTTTTCAAGCTACCAATATTTCCATTATTTTCAAGAAAGAATTTTTTCATATCAGGATTTAAAGCGGAAATAGAATCCTCCACAGATTTTATAGCAGCTTCTAATTCTTTTTTTTGTGATTCAATTTCGATTAAAGAAAAGTAAAGTTGAGAATATTTATCAATATAAGGTTCAAATGATTGTTCATCAAAAATCTTATTATTAACCTGGAAATCAAGCAATTTTTTCTGTATTTCCATATATTTTTTTTCAACAGGGCCAAATAATTTTTTTAAGTTAGAAAGGTAATATTCAGAATCATTGAGATATTCCTCTTTATCGTATTTAAGATATTCTGTATATATAGATTTTACAATAGATGCAGCGAGAGTTGGCTTTGTTGATTTATAAGAGATTTTAATAAAAGACGTATCCTTTTGTTGTTGAATAGAAATATCTTCCCTTAATTTTTCAATAATATCTCTCAATTTTATCTCTTTATTTCTATTTAACAATTTATCAATAAAAGAAGGGCTTTTTTCAGAATTATACAACTCCACCAGATTATTTTTTTCAATAACAGCTGTTAGGATCTTATCAGACTTCATCTTTTCAATGGTATTACTAATTGAATTTCCCTTACTTCCACCAAGGTTAATTCCAACCATTGAAGCCAGACTTCCATATTGTGAAAGTAAAGAGGAAGTTGAAGAAACATCCTTCATTTCAAAAGTAAGAGAAGCTTCATATGTTGCAGGTGTTTTTAACAAATATAAACCTGTTAATAAGATAGTCAGAATTAAAATTACAAAAAAAGTTATTTTTCTTCGTTTGAAAATCCTTAGAATATCAGATAACGTCAATTCATCTTCATACATTTCTGGTTCCATTTTCTTCCTCCATTCATATGTTTATTTTTTGTTATTATATAACAAAAAATGCCATACCAAAATGGCATACGCATTTTATATTTTACTATAATTTCATAAAATGTCAATACATTAAAAATGAAATATAACAACACTTAGTTTAATTTTTAGTAACAGAGTTATATATATTTCACAAGATTTTCCAGCTTTCTGGGATCAATTTTAGTAATTCCATTTTTCAATTTTTCAAGAATCTGCATATCAAACTTTAAAACAAAATGATCTCTTAATTTATAATCATAACTTCTATTATTTTCAGGTTTATACAATTTCAAAACAGATTGATCAACAGACAAAAGATATGAAGATATAACTGTAGATAAAGAATTTAGCTCAATATCTGGTATTTTAGCATTAAAATTATCAACAATAATAAATTCTGGATTTTCAATTCGAGAATCTAAAATCTGGAATAAAAATTCACTTGATTGATTAAAAAAATAAAACTTAAAGTTCTTAATTCTAAAAGTGCTTCCATTATCAAGCGGAGTAATAGTATTTTCTTTAAAATAATAACAATTTCCTTCATAACGCATAATCAATGGTATTCCAAAAATCTCTGCAATTTCAGAAATATATCGAATTCCGGTTTTTGAAATATTATTAACAGAAACAATCCCAATCTTATTATTAAACTTTTGAACATCTTTAAACTGTTCCATTAAATGAATATATCCGCCCAGTTTAAAAAAACCAAAATGAACAAACCCAAAGTTTATAACATAAAACTTCTTATTATCTGCATATCCTTTTTTTGAAGGAATAGAATAAAAAATACGTTTTAAACTTTCAAACAAAATCTTCTTTGAAATAAAGTCAAGAATCTTTTTCATTTAAAATCACCAACTTTTTTCAAAAAAGAAACCAGCTTATTCTTTACTTTATCTCTGTATTTTCCATGAAGCATAATAACATGCTCGTTTTTCTCAACCACATTAAAATACGCATAAGGTGAATCCTTGAAAATAACGTAATCCTTTTTATCAGGATAAAAATACGAAATCTCATGTGAATCATTATAAACCTTAAAAAATAACACGGGAATTTTCACCAGAAACATATTAGATAAAATGATATTTAATAAATAATCATAGGAAGATTTATTCAACAAATCAACTCGCAAAACAATTAAATCACTCTTTTGAATTTTGGCATAAAAATAATTTTCAAATTTAAAACCTTCCTGTTGAAGCATAAACATAATTCTGCTCTTATCTTCAATATTTATCATTCTTCTTTCAAAAGAAACAACAGTATCTTCCACCAGCCCATTATACATCGTTAAACTATCCTTATTCAAAATAACAGAAAAACCACTCTGGCCCAAAAAGGACCATGAGTGGGTTGTAATATTAATATTTATATTATCATTTTCAAATTCCATTAAATGTATAGGGCTACCGGCAAAAACCTTCAAATTTTCACTCCCTACATTTTATTCAAATACACCTTGTAAGCATAATATGTTTCATATAAATCGCCTTTTGAAGCAATTTCATATGGTGAATGCATTCCATATAATGCAACTCCGGCATCAATAACATTTAAACCTTTTTCGGCGAAGAACTTAGCAATAGTTCCTCCACCACCCTGGTCAACCTTACCCAATTCACCAGATTGCCAGATAACACCATTTTCATTAAATACCTTTCTTAATTTTCCAAAGAATTCAGCATTTGCATCATTTGTTGCAGACTTACCTCTTGCACCAGTATATTTAGAAATAGCCACGCCATAACCTAATCTTGGAGCATTTGCTGGATCATGAACATCCTTAAAGTTTGGATCATATGCAGCTGAAACATCTGCTGACAATAATGTGGAATTTAATAATAAATCGTCTATATCAAGTTCAATATTAGTGCTTCCCTGTAATTTTAATAACTTCTTCATTACAGTAATCCAGAAATGATGTTTTGCGCCGGTATTTCCGTCACTACCGATCTCTTCCTTATCTGTTAATAACAAAGCAGCACTCTTATTTTCTGGTTCAGCTTCAATTAATGCAGTTAAACCTGTATATGAACAAATTCTATCATCATGGCCATATGCTGCTATCAATGATCTATCAAGACCAACATCTCTTGCTGGTAATGAAGGAACAACCTCAAGTTCAGCAGAAATAAAATCTTCTTCCACAATACCGTATTTTTCATATAATATATTAAGTACATTTAATTTTACAGAATCTTTTATTTCTTCATCATATGAAATAGAAATTGTTCCTAATAATAAGTTTAAAGCTTCTCCTTTAAATACTTCTGCAACATCACCTTTTCTCCTATCTAAATGAGGTAAAAGGTCTGAAATAACAAAAACAGGGTCATCTTCTGAATCTCCAATAGAAACATTAACTTTAGTTCCATCATTTTTAATAACAACACCATGTAATTCAAGAGGAATATTCAACCATTGGTATTTTTTAACTCCGCCATAGTAATGAGTTTTAGCCATAGCAACGCCGCTGTCTTCAACAATTGGCTCAGGTTTTAAATCCAATCTTGGAGCATCAACATGCGCTCCTACAATATTTATACCATTAGTCAAATCTCCTTTAATCTTTATGGCAAACAATGATTTAAAATTATTAACATAATAAACCTTATCGCCATCTTCTATTTTACCTTTTTCAAGATAATAAGAAAGAGGTTTAAATCCTTCTTTTTCAAGTTCCTTAACAGCATATTCAACAGCTCTTCTTTCTGTCTTTGCATAGTCTATAAACTTCTTATAACCCTTTGAATACTCATCTATAACCTTTCTATCCCTTTTTTCCCACACAGAAACCTTTTTTCTGGTTAATTTTTCCTTTAAATCCTTTAATTCCATCGCCATCCACACCTCCGATATTATATTTTCTATTTAAATTTTATCATACCTATTGCAAAAAAGCAAAACCCAAACCAAATAGTTAGCAATGCTCATCAATTTTCCCGGGGAAATAACCCCAAAAATTATGAATAATTGTTTAGAATGGAAAAAATAAAAGAAAATAGAAATAATAATGTGAGCGAAGGCTTGAAAATTTCCAAGGAGAAACAATGATGATTGAAAAAATAAAAACTCATAAATTATCTGTTGTATAGAAGAAAGTAGAAAATTTTTGAGGATTAGAATTTTCTACCTGTTGAGCGAATATTATTATTTCTATTTTCTAAGATAAAATTTAAATATCTTCGTATTGTATTACCTCACTGAATATACTCTCTTTTAATCAGTTTCACAATCGCTAAAAACAATTATTCAACAAATACAACAAATATTCAAAGTTTTAAAATTTTGCAAAATTTAGTATAATTAAAATAACAAAGAGAAAAGGGGGAATTGCGTTGCCAGAAAACAATTTCGACAGAGAAATAACACTAGACCTCGTAAGAGTAACAGAAGCAGCAGCATTAACCAGCAGTTTATACCTCGGTAGAGGAGACAAAAACGCAGTAGACCAGGCTGCAGTTGACGCAATGAGAGGAATGCTCGATTACATAGAAATAAAAGGAACCGTTATAATCGGAGAAGGTGAAAAAGACGAAGCTCCTATGCTTTACATTGGTGAAAAAGTTGGAACATGGAATGAAGACGATGAAGAATTTGATATAGCAGTAGACCCAATAGACGGAACACGACTTGTAGCATACGGTCTTCCAAACGCAATAAGTGTAATGCTTCTTGCTGAAAAGGGAAAATTAGCATATCTCCCAACATTCTATTCATACAAATTAGCAGTAGGGCCAGAATTAAAAGGAATTTTGGATATAAGAAGCTCAATAAGGGAAAACTTAAGAGTAGCAGCAGCAGCATTAAAAGTGCCTGTAAGCGAAATAACAGTAGTAGTCTTAAACAGAGACAGGCACAAAAAAATAATTGAAGAAATAAGGGAAGTTGGGGCAAGAATAAAATTAATAGGCGATGGCGATATTGCAGCAGCAATAGCAACAGCAATGCCAGAAAGCGGCGTTGATATCTATATCGGTATAGGTGGTTCCCCAGAAGCAGTACTTGCAGCAGGTGCATTAAGAACATTAGGCGGTGAATTGCAGGTACAACTCTGGCCACAAACAGAAGAAGAAAAAGAAAAATTAATAGAAGAAGGCTGGGATCTTGAAAAAGTCTACTTTACCGAAGACCTTGCAGGTGGAGAAAATGTAATATTCTCAGCAACAGGTGTTACAAATGGCGAATTCCTGAAAGGAGTAAAATTCCACAAAGGAAAAGCCATAACAGAAAGTATAGTAATGAGAACAAAAACAAGGACAATAAGAAGAATCACAACATTCCACGATTTACAACACAAAACAATAAGACTTAAATCAACAGAGGGAGATTCAAAATTGTTAAGCATTGGAAATAGAAGGGAGTTTGGCTTAGGGGGAGGAATCTAAATAATGATAGCCTTTTTTACAGATTGGGGAAATGACAGTTATTACGTGGGAGTGTGCAAAGGCGTAATAAAAACAATAAACAGAAAAGCGGAAATAATAGATGTTTTGCATGACACAAAAAAATTCGATCCAAAAGTAAATGCTCATATCTTACATAGATTTGCCGGAGATTTTCCTGAAGGAACAATATTTCTCTGTGTAATAGATGCTGGCGTTGGCGGCAGCAGAAAACCGGTAATCATGAAAACAAAAGAAAGAAACTATTACTTTGTAGCACCGGACAACGGATTACTCACATTAGTAGCTCAGGAATATGGAATAGACAAACTTGTGGAAATTAGCAACGAAAAATATTTCTTTAGAAAAAACTATTCTACAACATTCCACGGAAGAGACATATTCTCACCGGCAGCTGCATATCTATCAAAAGGTGTGCCAATAGAAGAATTCGGTCCAGAACTTGAAGACATCAATCTATTTAGATACAAAAAGCCAGAAATAAAAAATGATTATCTTGAAGGCGAAATAGTATTCTGGGACACATTTGGAAACGTTCAAACAAATATTCCAGCAGAAATGGGCGATACATTATTCAAAAAAGACGATAAAATAATAATACAGATAGAAGATCAGAAATTCGAAGCATATTATGAAAGAGTATTCTCAGATGTATTGCCAGGGGAATTATTAATACACCCGGAAAGCTCAGGTCATCTCGAAATAGCAATAAATCAGGGAAATGCTAAAGAATACATGAAACTTGACACAGAAGGGGTAGAAATAACATTAAAAAGAAAAGAAGAATAAAATACCGTAAACTGCTTGGCTGGGATATAGCCGAAAAAATCTCTGTTATTCATACAGTAATATTAATAATATTCATGTATATATTTAAATTAATGGCTTATTGGTATTTAATACCAATAAGCTTTTTTGCGTTATATGTGCTTATCGCAATATTCGTTGAAAAACGCCTGTTAAGAATACTTCACAAAGGAAATGCATATAATTACAAAAATTATAATCTCCAGTATTCAGGAATATTCAGAGAGCTTGATGAAATGGTTAGAACATATTCAATACTATTAACCAAAGAAAGAGAAGGGTTGAAAGAGTATTATGACAAATTCAATGCCATATTCGACACAATGGGGGCAGGAATTCTCGTATTTGATAACGAAGCAATTCTTCAAAAAACAAATCTAAAAGCCAGGGAAATATTTCATAGTGTAACCCTAAAATATGGAATGCCATTATCAAAAATATTAATAAAATCAGGAATAAAAATTCCAGCAATAACAGGAATATATGACGTATATTCAAAAAAGCTAAAGAAAAACCTTCAAATTATCGTCAGCAAAAAAAACAATTTTATAATCCTTGTAATTAATGACATAACAGATTACAAAAAAATGAAAAAAACCCTTGAAGACTCCAGACACTTTGCGAGATTTGGTGAAATATTAGCAGATGCTTCGCACGGCTTAAAAACACCTATAGCCAGACTAAAAATGGTCTTTCAAATGTATGAAATTACAAAAGACGAAAAATATCTAAAAAAACTCGAAAACGAAATAAACAACATACAAAACATCATAAAAGAAACGCTGGAATTATTTAAAATGGAAGAAGTTATAGAAGAAATAAACATAAACAAAATAATAAAAGATACCTTAAAAATCTTTCAAAATACCTATCCAGAAATAACCTTTACCATTAAAGAAAAAGCTGATATATATATACAGAGCGATATAGCCTTATTTAAATCAGCAGTAGCGAATATAATTCAAAACTCTGTTGATGCCGTTCTCATGAAAAAAAGCAAAAAAAATATAACCGTCGGCATTTACGAAAAAAAAGACGGTTATAAATTGTTGTTCTGTGATAATGGAATTGGCATGACAGAAGAAGAAAAAGCCAGATTTTTAAAACCATTCTTTACCACAAAAGAAAACGGTACAGGACTTGGAAGCATCTTCCTCGAAAGATTCATCATCTTCCAAAACGCCCAGCTCTCAGTCAACTCCATCAAAGGCCGCGGCACCATCATAAAGCTTTTTTTTCTAAAAAAATAAATTCTTATTAATATATCTCATCATGAGAACCTATATTTATTAAAATTATTTTTTCATTATCAATAATTAATTCAATGATTATTCTATAATTCATATTTATAGAAACTGAGTAAAAATGGGATAATTTACCTTCTAATTTGTGGAGTCTTAATGAAGGATGAAAAGGATTATACTCCATTAATCTTAGCACTTTTTCATATCGAGATATTAAATCCGAATGTTTTTTGAAAAATTTTTTTGCTCGTTTCACGTATGAATCTGTAAATACTATTTCATACATTTTCATCGTCCTCATGAAGAGCATTTTTAATTTCTTCAATGTGCTTATCTATTGATGTATGATATTTCTTGTTTTTTATATCATTATTTACTTCTAACAAAGCAGCTTCTAACTCACATTCTCTTAAATAATTATATGTTTCTATTGGCAGAACAACATACTTTCCTTTTCCTCTGACACTTATTACAGCTTCACCTGTTTTTTTTATTATCTTAGCTAAAATAGAAACTCCACTCTTTTTTATTTCTGTTGCACTAACCAGGTTATTATACATTAAAATCACCTCTTTTTAGTACTAATAATAGTACTTTTTGTTGTACCATTATTAGTATATCATGATAATAATTTAATGTCAATTAAACCGGGCTCACAACATTAATGCAACAACAGAGAAAAAAAAGCCCACCAGTATAAACCTGAAAGTAATATTCTCCTCCGGCCACTTCTTCAACTCAAAATGATGATGAATCGGCGACATCAAAAACACCCTTTTTCCTCTCAATTTAAATGAGGAAACCTGAATAATAACACTCAACGTCTCAACAATAAACACAATTCCAGTAAAAATCAAAAACAACTCAATATGATAATAAGTTGCAATAGCACTTAAAATCCCTCCAAGCGCTAAAGAACCAGTATCTCCCATAAACACCTGCGCCGGTTTTGCATTAAAAAACAAAAAAACAACAACAGGCAAAACAACAGCAAAAATCAAATAAACAGGCGCATTAAACTTCAAAACAGCAATTAAAATAGTAAAAGCTGCAGAAACAATAAAATTCCCACCAGCAAGCCCATCAAGCCCATCGGTTAAATTAGTTGCATTTGAAAATCCTGTAAAAAGAAAAATATATACAAAAAAATAAAAATATCTATTAAATCTTAAAATAAAATCGCTTCCCGGAACATACCAGAAAAAATTGCCATTAACAGCATTCTCAAAAAACAAAAGCAAAACCACAGAAAGCAACAACTGTAACATAAACTTCCTCTTTGCAGTTAATCCCATAGCCTCCTTCTTCAAAATAGAGCTAAAATCATCAAAAAAACCTATTAAACCAAAAAGCAAAGCAGCTATGGCAACATAAACAAAAACAAAATCCCTTAAAAACAGAAATCCCACTAAATTCAAAACAGCAATAGTGGGAACAAAAATAATACCCCCTGCAGTAGGGGTTCCTTGCTTATAACCATGCAAATCAGGACCTTCTGGTCTGATATACTGACCAAATTGTTTTCTTCTTGCCCAGACTATAAAAATTGGAAATAAGAAAAACTCAATTCCAAGTATTAAAATTCCATAAAAAATCTCCATAACAACCTCCATTACTGCTTATTATTCTTTTCATTTAAAATCTTTTCCACAATAGCTCCTAAACCTGTGCCATTAGACGCCTTCACATAAATCAAACCGCTTTCTGCATTTAAAACATTTAACACATCATCGCTATTTCTCAAATATTCAATACCCTCAAAATCAAAAAACTCTTCAGGATCATAAAAATAAATCTTATCAAAAACCTTTTTAGCCTCATTAATAATTTCCATGTGATACTCAACTTCATCAGTAATTTCTAAAACCCTACCCATAATCAAAACCTTCCTATCAACATCCATCTTTTCAATACTCTCAAAAGCACTGAAAAAAGATTCCTTTGAAGCATTATAAGCATCATTAATAACAATTTTACCATTATATTCCTTCAACTCAAATCGTTTTTCAGGCAATTTAAAAGAAAAAATATAAAATGGATCTAAAGGAATCTCAAAATAAAGGGAAACCAGTAAAGCTGCAAGTGCGTCAATTAATTGCCCTTTACTCCAGATTCCCTGTAATGTGAGCATCACATCTTCATTATAAATATTATAAAAAACACGTGTATTGCCGTTTAAATAATCAAAATCAATTAAAACGCCATCATTATTTTCATTTTCTCCAAATCTAAAAACCTTTACATCTTCAGGATAATCAATATTGAGCAACTCTTCATCGCCATTAACAAAAACAATGCCGGGTTTCTCCATCTCAAAAACAATTTTCAACTTTTCAGAAGCAATTTTTTCTCGCTTTTCAAAAAATTGAAGATGTGCAGTGCCTATATTCAACAAAATAGAAACATTGGGCTTATACAATTTCGTCAAAAAGCCTATATCATCCTCTTTTCTCAACCCCATCTCAACAATGGAAACAGGTTCGCCTGAATAATTATTCAAAATACTTAAAGGAATTCCAATCTCTGTATTATAATTCTTCTCTGTTTTAAAAACCTTAAATCCATAGGCCAGCAAATGAGCAAGAAAATTCTTTGTGGTAGTCTTTCCATTTGAACCGGTAATACCTATACGAATCTTTGAATTATCAACGAGAATCTTAGAAGCCTCTCTATTTAAAAAATCAATTACATTATCAACAAGCAAAACCTCGCCATTATAATCCCTTTCTTCCTCAACAATAGCCTTAACGGCACCTTTTTTAAAAGCTTCATTGACAAAATCATGGCCATTATTCCTTTCGCCTTTAATAGCCACAAAAATATCCCCATCTTCAACCTGGCGAGAATCAAAAACAAATTTGCTCATCGCTTCATCACCTTTCTAAACTTTTGCACAATCTCATAAGCCACCTCATAATCATTAAAAGGTATCTTCTTACCATTTTCATACAACTGGAACTTCTCATGCCCTCTTCCGGCAATAATCACAATATCATCCCTTGAAGCAAAACTAACAGCAGCCTTAATAGCAGTGCGTCTATTCCTTATCACAATATACGGCTTACTCTTATCAATTCCTTCAAGAATATGTTCAATAATCTCATCAGGATCATCATTCTTGGGATCATCATCTGTAATAACAATTAAATCACTATATTTAGAGGCAATTTCACCCATAATCTTTCGTTTTCCAATATCCGCAGCGCCACCTGCACCAAATACCAGAATAATTCTTCCCTTTGTAATCTTCCTGGCACTTGTCAAAACCTTTTCAAGAGCATCAGGAGTGTGAGCAAAATCAATATAAACCTTATACTCCACATCGCGGGTATTCTCAACAAGCTGAAACCTTCCTGGAACACCGGGAAATTCAAGAAAACCATGACGAATTATTTCTCTATCTATTCCCATATTTCTCAAAGCAACAAAAGCTGCTGTAAGATTCTGAGCATTATATTCTCCTATTAAATGTGTGTGTATCTTATTCTCAGTTCCATCAGGCTCCTTAATGGTAAACACCATTTGCGAATTATTATATTCCACATCAGAAATAACATAATCTGCAACATTAGTAAACCCATATGTAACAATTCTGTCTCTTTCTAATGGAACTTCATCTACATTATTGCAGTCTAAATTAATGATTCCAATACCATCATCCTTAAGATGTCTGAATAAAGACATCTTAATTTCTTTGTACTCTTCAAAATCCTTATGATAATCCAGATGGTCCCTGGTAATATTGGTTAAAATAGCAATAGAAAACGGAATCTTATAAACCCTATTCTGTGCAAGAGCATGAGAAGAAACCTCAAGACAGATATTTTCAATATTCCGTTCCTTTGATAGATTTAAGATTCTGGCAATCTCATCAACTCCTGGTGTAGTATTATACGGTTCATACAATAATTCATTATTCAATTTAATACCCACAGTGCTAATAAGAGAACTATTTTTTTCAGCTTGCGTCAGAACATAATGGATTAAAGAAATAACAGTAGTTTTTCCATTAGTTCCGGTAACGCCAATAAAGTTAAAATCATTAAAGTCTATGTTATAATATGCATAATTAAGCAGGGCATAAGCCTGTTTAGTATCGCTTACAAGAATATAAGGAAAATCAAATTGTGTTTTCTTAGCATCCTCAGAAATAATTAAAGATGCATTAAATTCAATAGCGGTCTTGATAAAATCATGCCCATCAAAAAAAGTACCTTTAATACAAACGAAAACCGATCCAGGCTTAATCTTGTTTGTATTGTTGGTAAAAAACGTATAGTTCTTATCAAGCGGAAAATTATACTCAATAATCAGGTCGTCTAAAATCTCAACAATCTCATGTCCCAGCATTTAACCACACCCCTTATATTATTTCATTTCTTAACTAATTTTACACTAATATTTAATTTTTTACAACCCTTTTTTTATGTTATCATATAATTAGCACTCAAAAAAAAGGAGTGATAAAATGCCCAGAGAACTGAGCAATAGGCAAAAAAAAGTACTTTTCTCAATCATAGAAAATTTTATAAAAGAAAAAAAACCGGTAAGTTCATCGGAAATTTTAAAAAAATCAAACCTGAATGTTAGCTCAGCAACCATTAGAAACGACATGCAAAAATTACAGCACCTAAAACTCATCTTCCAGCCACATTCCAGCGCCGGAAGAATTCCAACTGATATGGCTTTAAGATTATATTTTGAAGCCATAAAAGAAAGCTTTTCTGTAAAAAGCAAAAACATAGAATTACCTCATGAATATAAATTCTATGACATAAACATAATGTTCGACAAATTCTCAAAAATGCTCTCAGAAACAACAAACAGCCTTGTAATTCTGGAGCTCCCAGACTCAAAATACATATACATAACCAGGGCAGTTGTATCCGACCTGACAAATGATTTCTATCAAATCACATTAATGACAAATCTGGGATTATCAATAACAAGAACCGTTGAAAATTATGGATTCCCGTCACCAAAAGAACTGGAAAAAATCCTGGAAACAGGACTTGTTGGAAAATCCATGCATGAAATAATAAACATCATAAAAACAAATAAAATCGAACAGGAAAGAGACATAAGGCTCATAAACCTATATAAACTTGTATATCTCCTGGTTGAAGAATTCTTTAGAAACAAATTCATAATCAGTGGTCTGGCAAAAATAATATCAACAGGATATCACACACCAGAAGAAATACTATATCTGTCAAAAATCGTAGAAGAAGACAAATTAAAAGTAGAATTGCTCTCAAAAAAACCATTCACATCAGAAATAAAAGCAACAATAGGAAGTGACTTTGAAATTCCAGAACTCAAAAATTTCATAATGTTCGAAACAGCATATAGCTACAACTCAAACCCACTTGGCAAAGTGGCATTGCTAACATTCAAATATTCGGATTACAAGCAAATCTACTCAATCCTCGGTGAATACACCTCCCGATTATCAGAAATTATATCCAAGAACTTATAAAAACTTTTTTCTTGGATGTAATGCGGAAAATAATGTGAATGAAAACTAAGAAATTCCCAAAACAGGGATTTATAAATACAGATAAAAAAATAGATAGAATAATGTGAGCGAAGGGTAATAAAAAGTTCAAGAAGCAGGTATTATAACAGTTGGAAAAAATAAAAGCGAGTGAAGGCTCGCAGAGTGCCCAAGGTAAAATTACAAACGATTTAAAAAATAAAAGTGAATGAATACTCGCAGAGTGTCGGATTATATGAAAGAAAGTAGAAAAATAATATGAACGAAGACTAAGAATTTCCCGAAGCGGAATGCAGAAAATTCGGGTTGGAAAAACAGGAAGTTTTGGAAAGCGAAGCTTCCCCAGGGAAGGGGAATCTGAGCGTGCCCGAATTTTCAAATGGAGCAAGGATTAGAAATTCTTGCCGTCTGAGAGAATATTATTTTTCTACTTTCAAAAAACGATACTCAAACCACATGAACGAACCTTTTTATGAATGTTTTCTCAATCAACAACAATAACAACAACAATAGCCTCAAGGAGGGATCAACATGGCAGAAAAAAACACAAAAAAAACAACAACATCCAGGAAAAAAGAACAAAAAATCACCAAAGAAATGGAACAATTAAAAAATGAAATAGAACAACTCAAAAAAGACCTCGAAACCAAAGAATCCGAAAACAAAAAACTCATGGAAGAATACGACAAAATCAAATCCTACGCAATAAACCTCAAAGTCGATTTCGAAAACTACAAAGACTTAGTCCAAAAAGAAAAAAACAGAATCAAAAAAGAAGCAAAAGAAAGCGTCATCAAACAACTAATTCCATTATACAAAAACTTCTCAATAGTCATGGCAAACCAGGAAAACCTTGAAAGCTTTGCCAAAGGAGTTGAAATGATATACAAATCATTCGTCTCAACAATAGAAAACGTAGGAGTAGAATTCATAAAACCAGAAAAAAATCAAAAATTCGACCCATTTGAACACGACGCAATAGAAAGAGTAGAAACAGACGAAGTAGAAGAATATCACGTATACGAACTCGTATCACCAGGAATAAAACTCGAAGGAAAAATAATAGAACCCGCAAAAGTAAAAGTTGCAATAAAACCGGTAAAACAGGAAAAACCAGAAACAAAACAGGAAGACAAAACAGAAAACGAAGAAACAAATGGAGGTGAATAAACATGAACCAGAAAAAAGACTATTACGGCATACTAGGTGTCAGCAAAAACGCAACACCAGAAGAAATAAAAAAAGCATATAGAAAATTAGTAAAACAATGGCATCCAGATAGACATCAGGAAAACAAACAATACGCAGAAGAAAAATTCAAAGAAATCCAGGAAGCATATGAAGTGCTTAGCGATCCACAGAAAAAAGCACTTTACGATAAATTCGGCTTTGTTCCCGAAGGAGGAATGCCACCAAACGGCGGCCAGAGAGCAGGTGGAGGTTTCGAAGATTTATTTGAAGACCTCTTTGGCAACATAGGAGACTTTGGTGGAACATTCTCCGACATCTTTGACATGTTCATGGGCGGCGGAACAACATCAAGAAAAAAAACCAGAACATCAAGACCTCCTGTAAAAGGAGAAGACAAATACTTTGCAATAACAGTTGACCTCAAAGACATATTAAAAGACGTAAAAAAGCGAATAGAATACGATAGATATGTAACCTGTTATGCTTGTAACGGAACAGGAGCAAAAAATGGAACTAGCTTCACAACATGTCCTCGTTGTAACGGAACAGGAAAAGTTCAGGAAGAAGAAAGAACATTCTTTGGTGTATTCGTAAGAACATATCCATGTCCAACATGTAATGGCGAAGGAAGGATAATAAACGAAAGATGTGACGTTTGTCATGGCTCAGGAAAACAACTAAAAAGAGAAAGCATTGAAATCACAATTCCAGCTGGCGTTGAAGATGGCTACACATTTAAAATTCCTGGAAAAGGTAACGACGGTAAAAATGGCGGTCCAGCAGGAGACTTAATCATAAAAGTAAATGTAAGACCACACCCTAATTTTAAACGAAAAGGTAATCATCTTGAAACAACAGTAAAAATCGATTATATCCAGGCATTACTCGGCACAACAATAAACCTCGAACTCTTAAACGGTAGTACAACCCTGAAAATCCCAGAAGGAACAAACCCAGGCACAATAATCGTCTTAAAAGGCCACGGACTTCCAGATTTCAGAACTGGAAAATATGGCGACCTATATGTTAAAATAGACGTAGAATTAAAAAAACCTGGACTCAGGGAAAAAAGATTGCTAAAACAAATAGCAAAACTTAAGGGATTGGAGGTATAGGGTTGAAAACAAAAATCGACATCAAAAAAGAAACAGTGAATTACATCATCATCACAGCAGGAACAACATTAACAGCATTGGGAATAGTATTATTCCTTGACCCATTTGCAATAGTTGCTGGTGGAGTTAGCGGTCTTGCCATTGTTCTCAAAAACCTATTTGGCTGGTGGCTCGGTCTTCAAATGTTCATTTACAACATATTCCTCTTTGCGCTTGGATTCTGGCTACTTGGAATTGGCTTTGGTTTCAAAAGCATATATGCAGCAACACTATTATCGTTTCAAATAGACTTCTTTGAACAGGCATTGCATTTAGACTCAATGATGAAAGAAATAATGCTCAATTCACAAATGGCAATAGATCCATACCTATTGAGTGCAATATACGGTGGGGTTCTATCAGGAATAGGATTGGGGCTTGTAATCTGGCGAAACGCATCAACAGGAGGAACAGATATACTTGCATTAATAATAAACAAATACTTCCATATATCAACAGGAAAAGGGCTATTAATAGTGGATACAATGGTTACCGCTTCAGCATTTTTAATAAACCCATTGGTTCCAATGTATGGTATAATCACCATCTTTGTAACCTCAAAAATGATAGACACAGTGGTAGAAGGTTTCGAATCAACCAGAACAGTATTTGTAATCAGCGAAAAATATGATAAAATAAAAGAAAGAGTATTAAAAGAACTCGACCGTGGAGTAACAATACTTCAGGGAAAAGGCGGATACACATATCAGGACAAAAACGTATTAATGATAGTTCTTTCACGTCGTGAAATTGGAGATTTCAGAAGAATAATCAGAGAAGAAGACAGCAATGCATTCATTTCCATACTCCAGAACTCCGAAGCATTAGGGTATGGATTCAAAAAAATAAGATAACAGAGGAGGAAAAAGCAAAGTGGACGACCCTACCAGTTATAAGAGCATCATAATAATGTTACTCGAGATTGTGGGATTATTATCACTATCAGCATTTTTTTCAGCATCAGAAACAGCATTAACATCCATGAGCAGGCTTAAAGTAAAAGACATGATAGAAAACGAAGAAGACGAACATGCAAGAGACAAATTACATCATTTCTTACAACATCCAAACCAATTGCTCACCACAATCCTTGTAATGAACAATCTGGTAAACATACTCGTATCATCCATTACCACTGCATTTGTAATTGAAATGATTCCAGGAAACACCGGAAAAGTTGTTGGAATAGTAACAGGAATACTCACATTGGCAATACTCATATTTGGTGAAATCACACCAAAAGTATACGCCAGAGAAAACACCGAAAAATTCTTTAATTTTGTATTTCCTGTGATTTCATTTCTCACATATATATTAAAACCAATAATATGGTTACTTGTAAGCATTTCAAACTTTTTCATAAGACTTTTTGGTGGAGAAAAAATAAGCGAGGCTCCGTTTATTACCGAAGATGAACTCATAAATTACCTTGATATAGGGCATGAAGAAGGGGTAATAGAAAAAGACGAAAAATTCATAATGAAAAGAGGACTCGAACTAAAAGAAATATCTGTAAAAGAAATAATGACACCAAGAGTTGATATAATTGCAATATCAGAAGAAGAATCAATAAGAGACTTAATCACAATAATCAACGAAGAAGGATACTCAAGAATTCCCGTTTACAAAGACTCAATAGACAACATAATAGGCGTATGTTATGCCAAAGACGTATTTAAAATCATAGAAAAAGAAGGACTCAACGAAGAAACATTAGAACTAAACATAAAACACATAATGCATAAAGTGGAATTTATTCCATTGACAATGAAACTCAGAGACGTAATGAAACTATTCCTTGAAAAAAGAACACATCTTGCCGTGGTTGTGGACGAATACGGTGGAACAGCAGGAATAGTAACCCTCGAAGACGTACTTGAAGAATTAACAGGTGAAATACTCGATGAATACGATGTTGTTTCCGAAGAAATAAACATAGTAAAACTCGGCAAAAATAATTATCTCGTAAACGGAACAACACCAATAAACGACATAGAAAGAGAGCTCGACTTAGAACTTCCAGAAACAGATTTCGAAACAATAGGCGGGCTTTTACTCGAAGAATTCGAAAGATTCCCAAGAGCAGGTGAAAAATTAACCCTCGATGGAGTTACATTTGAAATAGTCTCAGTCTCGAAAAACAAAATAGACAAAGTAAAAATAACAGTTAAGGAGGATTTTAATGAAATTAGACCAAAAGAAGATTGACCTGTTATACCAAAAAGCAAAAGATGCAATGCAAAACTCATATTCACCATACTCAAACTTCAAAGTTGGTGCTGCATTGCTCACAAAAGACGGAAAAATATATACCGGTACAAACATTGAAAATGCGTCATATGGCCTTTCAATGTGTGCAGAAAGAACAGCAATATTCAAAGCTGTATCAGAAGGCGAAAAAAACTTTGAAGCATTAGTAGTAATAGGAGAAACCGATGAACCAATTAGCCCTTGTGGTGCATGCAGACAGGTAATTGCGGAATTTGGTGTTGAAAACATAATACTCACAAACCTCAAAAAAGACCTGAAAATAATGACAGTAGAGGAATTACTTCCATACGGTTTTTCAGGGAAAGATTTAAATGATCAAAATTCTGATAATCGATGACAATCAGGATCATGTATATTTCTTAAAACAAATATTCACAGAAAAAAGAAACATAATAAAAAAATTAAAATTCGATGAACCGTTTAAAATATACAAAGCTTCAACTGGTATCGAAGGAATAAAAATGGCTCAGTTACATGAGCCAGATGTTGTTATTTTAGAACAAAAATTAAAGGGAATGTCAGGACTTGAAATATGTAAAGCATTTAAAGCTTTAAAAGGACTTGAAAAAATCCCAATAATATTTCACACAGCAATACAGGATCCAGAACAAAAAGAAAAAGCATTTCAAATGGGGGCATCAGATTATCTGGAAAAACCTGTTCAACCATATGAATTACTAATGAAAATAAAAAGACACATAGAACTATATCATCTGCAATTAGAATTGCAAAGAACCTTTGAAATTCACGAAAAAGACCTGAACCTGGCAAGAAATCTACAAAAACGATTATTACCAACACCTGCACAATACAAAAACATAAAATTCGATTATCTATATATCCCATCCCATAGCACCTCAGGTGATATGGCGGGAATAATCCCATTATCAGATAATGAAAACTTCGTATATATATACGACATCTCAGGCCACGGACTAACCTCATCATTACTATCAATAATAGTAAAAGAAGAACTTGAAAAAATAGTAGTAGAAAAAAAAGAAAAAAATCTAAAAAAAGTAATATTAGCCTTAGAAAAATCAGTAACAAATTACTTTGGTGACGATATGTATTTCACAGGCATATTTGCAATATTATCAAAAGAAAAAATCCAATATGCCAACTTTGCACATAGAGAAATAATATTTATAACAAACAATGAAATAACAACAGACGAATTCACCAACTTCCCATTGGGAATTGGACTGGTTACATCGCCAGAACAGATAACATTAAAAGAACAAAAAATCACTCCAGACACAAAAATAGCATTATACACAGACGGGCTGGTGGAATTCAGCGAAAAATTCACAACAGAAAAACTATACAAAATAATAACCCAGAACCTAAAAACACCGGAACAAATAATACCGGAAATAGAAAACGCAATAAAAACCAACCTCAACCCCCCCCGCCCCCCAGACGACATCACATTTCTAATACTATCCTGGAAACAATCCAGCTGAAAAGAGGTGCGTCTAATGTTTGAAAGATTTGCAAAAGCCTTAGATGAAAACATGAGAGAAAATTACGAAAAAGGGTTGCACGAAGGATTAGAAAAAGGATTACAAGAAGGGTTATACGAAGGAGAAAAAAAAGTATTAAAAAATTTATTACTAAAAAAATTCGGAAAAAAAATAACGCCATATATAGATAACATAGATAAACTCAACATAGAAACAATAGAATACATAACAGAAAACATATTTGGAATTAATTACGAAGAAACAGTGGAAATATTAAACAGAAAGAAAAAAGAAAAATAATGTGAATGAAAACTTGAAAATTCCCGAAAAGAAATAAATATGATTGAGAAAAATAAAAACGAACGAAAACTCGCAGAGTGCCTGATTATATAAAAGAAAGTAGAAAAATAATATGAACGAAGACTAAGAATTTCCCGCAGTGGGGATTACAGGATAGTTGGAAAAAATAAAAACGAGTGAAGGCTCGCAGAGTGCCTGAGAAAATTGTGAGTGGAAGGGGTCAAAATCACACGGATGTGATTTTGAGTGAAGACGAACATGGACGTGAGTCTGCAACGACCGGCGGGAACGAGAATTTTTGAGGATTAGAATTTTCTACCGTTTGAGCGATTATTATTATTTCTATTTTCGAAAAAAGTTTTTGAGGATCAGCGTTCGAGTCGTCTGAATAAGTTTTTATTTTTCACAATTATAAGAAATTTCACCCGCATGAATGAACCTTTTTAGGAGTGTTTTTTACGAAGCAAAAACTTTTATTTTTTCCAATCATCCACCACCACTTTTATTTTCTGTTATCACTCAGCAGAGGAATATCTTCAGAATATTCCTCTGCTGAGTGATAACAAACAACAATAAGGAGGTAACTACAATGAGTGTTAGAGTAAGATTCGCCCCAAGCCCCACAGGCTTCCTCCACGTAGGTGGAGCAAGAACAGCATTATACAACTACCTATACGCCAAAAAACACAATGGTGTATTCGTATTAAGAATAGAAGACACAGACGTAGAACGTTCCACAAAAGAATCAGAAAATCAGCTCATCGAAGCATTAACATGGTTAGGATTAGACTGGGACGAAGGTCCAGACGTAAAAGGTGAATACGGCCCATACAGACAAAGCGAAAGAACACACATCTACAAACAAATGGCAGAACAATTAATCAACGAAGGAAAAGCATATTACTCCTACGTGTATCCAGAAGAAATGGAAGAAATCAAAGAAAAACTCGCAAAAGAAGGAAAACCACCTCACTACTCATACGAACTCTTAGAACCATACAACACAGAAGAAAGAAAAAAAGAATTTCAAGAAAAAGGATTAAAACCAGTAGTATTCTTCAAAATGCCAAGAAAACCATTCTCAATAAACGATTTAATCAAAGGACCTGTAACCTTTGGCGAAGGCGCAATTGGCGACTTCATAATCATGAGAAGCAATAGTTTACCAACATACAACTTCGCAGTTGTAGTAGATGACATCACAATGGAAATCACACATGTAATCAGAGGAGACGACCACCTCTCAAATACATTAAGACAGGTAGCATTATACGAAGCATTCAACGCACCAATGCCACAATTTGCCCACGTATCAATGATACTTGGACCAGACGGTAAAAAACTCTCAAAAAGACATGGAGCAACATCAGTAGAAGAATTTAGAAACAAGGGTTACTTACCAGAAGCATTGGTAAACTACCTTGCATTACTTGGCTGGTCACATCCAGATGGAAAAGAAATAATCCCATTAAAAGAAATGATAGAAACATTTGACTTAAATAGAGTAAACTCAAGCCCTGCAATATTTGACAACGAAAAACTCAAATGGATGAACGGCGTTTACATCAGAGAAGCAAACCTCGACAGAATAGTAAAACTCTCAAAACCATTTATTCTCGAAGCAGGATTGCTTACAGAAGAACAATTTGAAAACAACAAAAAATGGGTAACAGAAGCGGTAGATATAGTAAGAGAATCAGTTGACGACTTATCACAAGTTCCAGAAAAACTCGAAATCTTCCTCAAAGAATTTGAGCTCGACGAAGCAGACGAAGAACTCAAAGAATTCTTGGAAGCAAAAGGCGTAAAAGAAACAATAAAAATAATACACGAAAAAATACTCAACGATCCAGACTGGAAAGTTGAAACAATACTCAAAAACATAAAAGAAGCAATGAAAGAAGCAAAACCAGCCAAAAAACCATTCTATATGTCATTAAGAAAAATACTCACAAACTCCTTTGAAGGACCAGACCTTGTAAAAACAATACACTTAATTGGAAGAACAAGAGTCCTTCAAAGATTGGAAAGAGTGGTGGCACAATGGTAAAAAAAATAAAAATCTTTGACACATTAAAAGGCGAATTAGTTGATTTTGAGCCTATAGAAAAAAATCATGTAAGAATGTATGTCTGTGGTCCAACCATATACAATCTTATCCACATTGGTAACGCAAGACCAATGATTGTATTCGACGCATTCAGGAGATTTCTTGAATATATAGGTTACAAAGTAACAATGGTACAAAACTTCACAGACATAGACGACAAAATCATCAACAAAGCAAATGAAGAAGGCGTTCCTTTTAAAGAAATAGCAGAAAGATATATAGTAGAATACTGGAAAGATTCATACAATCTCAGAATCCGAGCAGCAAACTTCCACCCAAAAACATCAAATTACGTTGATGAAATAATAGAATTCATTCAGGATTTAATAGACAAAGGCTTTGCATATGAATCAGACGGAGATGTATATTTCAACGTATCAAAATTCGAAAAATACGGCGAACTCTCACACAGAAACCCAGAAGACATGATCGCAGGATCAAGAATAGAAATCTCAGACAAAAAGCAAAACCCTCTGGACTTCACTCTCTGGAAAAAAACAAAAGAAGGAGAACCATATTGGGAAAGCCCATGGGGAAAAGGCAGACCAGGTTGGCACATTGAATGTTCAGTAATGTCAAACTGCCTTCTTGGAGAATCATTTGACATTCATGCTGGAGGGAACGATTTAATCTTCCCACATCACGAAAATGAAAAAGCACAATCAGAAGCAAGACACGGAAAAACATTTGCAAAATACTGGATGCACAACGGAATGATAAAATTCTCAGGCGAAAAAATGTCAAAATCCATTGGAAACATCTGGTTAGTAAGAGAACTTGTAAAAGCATATGATCCAGATACCATAAAAACATTTATACTCTCAAAACATTACAGAACACCTTTAGACTTCACCGAAGAAGGATTAAACGCCCAGAAAAAATCAACAAAGAGAGTAAATGAAGCATTAAAAGCAGTAGAAGAAAAATACGAAGGCAATGTTCCATATATTCCAAAATCAGAATACATGAAAGAAAAAATAAATGAATTCATTGATTACCTCTCAACAGATTTCAACACACCAAAAGCAATAGCTTTAATCTTTGAAATAACCAACGAACTCAACAAAGCATTAACAGAAAACAACGAACAAAAAATCCTTGAAAACTATCATCTAATCAGAAACGAATTTGGTCCAGTGCTTGGAATCTTTGAACTTCCAACAAAAGAAGAAAAATCAGCAAAAGCAGAAGAATTAATAAATGTCTTAATAGATGTAAGAAATATGCTCAGAAAAGAAAAGAATTTCCAGCTTAGTGATTACATCAGAGACACGCTCAAAAACATTGGCATTACCCTCAAAGACACACCAAATGGCACAACATTCACAATCGATTAAAATTAATCTATCACCTGATATATTAATAAGATATTAAAAAACAAAGAAAACCTTCTTCCAACTATTGAAAATTCAATAGATTAATGATAAAATAAAACACGGAGCAAAAAACTCCGTGTTTTATTTTAATATTCTCGTAAATCCTCACAAAGTTACCTTTGTGAATTTTTCTTTTACTGACTACTGAATATTCACTCAAATAAAAAAATATGATATAATATAAATACATCAAGTAAAGGAAGGAAAAAAACATGACAAATGAAACGATAAATTCTAAAAATATAGAAAAAAAAATATTTTTAAGAGGAATTAAGAAAACTTTTTTAGCTATAATTTTAGCCTCAATTGATATTTTAATATTGTTCTTCTCATTTCTTATAGTTTCTTACTTAAAATATGATGGAAATTTTTTGAAAAATCTTTTTTCTCTAAAAGACATACCTTCTATATATTTAACCTCAACTATCTTCATTCTTTCGTTTTTGTTTAATAAGCTTTATTCATTTAAAACCTATCTTTTTTGGGATGAAATGAGAAATATAGTAAAAGCTTCATTCTTTTCTTTGGTTTTATTATTGCTTTTTTCATTTATCAATAAAACATATTACTCAAGATTTGTTGTGATATATGGTATAACTTTATTTGTTATTTTAGATATGGTCATAAGATATTTTTATAGAAAAGTATTGTATAAACTAAATATCTTCAAAACAAATGTATTAATAATTGGTGCTGGAGAAATGGGGAAAATAATTTCAGATAAAATAAAAGCACATACATTTACAACATATAACATTATAGGTTTTTTAGATGATGACGAAACAAAAGTTGGAAAAAAAATAAATGATTATAAAATATTAGGAAAAACAGAAGATATAGATAAAATATTATCCCAAAATGATATTGATGAAGTGATAATTGCAATTCCAACAGCAAATAGACAAACTATATCTCAAATAATTTCTCATCTTGAAGGAAAAGTTAGAAGAATAAAATTTATTCCGGATATGTACGGATTAATCACGTTCTCAACAGATATTCAGGATTTTGATGGAGTTATGACAATTTCGGCATCTCAAGGATTGTTGAATCCTGTTAACAAAGTTTTAAAAAGAACTTTTGATATTATTTTTGGAATAGTTGGATTATTAATATTTTTACCGTTGTTTTTAATAATAGGTTGGAAAATAAAAAGGGAAGATGGAGGATCGATATTATTTAAACATAATAGAGTAGGAAAAGATTTGAAAGAATTTAAAATGTATAAGTTTAGAACAATGGTTCCAAATGCTGAACAAAAATTAAAAGAAATGTTAGAAAAAGATGAGAAATTAAGAGAAGAATTTTATAAAAATTTCAAATTAAAAGATGATCCAAGAATTACAAAAATAGGCAAATTTTTAAGAAAAACCAGTCTTGATGAATTTCCCCAGTTTTTAAATGTAATTAAAGGAGATATGAGTATAGTAGGTCCTCGTCCTGTTGTACGAAAAGAAATAGAAATGTATTATGGTGAAGAAGTGGCAAAAAGAGTTTTTGCAGTAAAACCTGGAATTACAGGAATGTGGCAGGCAAATGGTAGAAGTGATGTAGAAGATTATGATGAAAGAATAGCGTTAGATTTATATTATATAAGGAACTGGTCATTATGGCTTGATATAATAATAATTTTAAAAACAATAAAAGCTGTTTTAGATAGGAAAGGAGCGTATTAGTGAATAAAAGGTTGATATCAATAATAAAAAAATATCCTCCTGAAATTGGAGGAATGGAAGTTGTAGCTCGAGAAATTAAGCGTATTACTAAAGATATTTTTGAAGAACAAATTGTTATTACTTTTAATAAAGAAAATAAATATATTGTCGAAAATATAGAAGGTGTTGAAGTTCATAGGCTTCCTATATGGTTTGATAAATTTTCTGTAAGGTTTTCTCCTAAATATAATAGAATTTTAAATAAAATAATAAAAAATGGAGATGTTTTATTGTATCATTATGCATCTGGACAACCAGAATTATTTTTTACGTTTAACAAAAGAATAAAAAAGAATAAAAATATAAAAAAAATAGTTTTTTATCATATGGATGTTGATGGTAGAGGTATAATAAGTGATTTATATAATAATTATGTTGATAAAACATTTTTTCCATATGTAGATAAGCTAATTACAACATCTCCAAATATTGTTAAAACATCTAAGATATTGAAAAAATATAATAAAAATATAAAAGTAATACCTCTTTTTGTTGACACAAAACATTTTTATTATCGAGAAAATAATAAACGTAGTTATTTAATAAAAAAATTTAATATTTCAAATCAAGAAGAAATAAAAATAATTTTATATGTTGGAAGATTTGGAAGATACAAAGGTTTAAATTATTTAATAAAAGCAATAAGCAAACTACCTAAAAATTATAAACTTGTTTTAATTGGAAAAGGACCAAAAGAAAAAGAGCTTAGAAAATTGGTTAATGAACTTAAATTAATAAATAGAGTGTTATTTTTAAATCCTGTAAAATATGAAGAATTACCTTTATATTATTCTGCTGCCGATGTTTTTGTTTTACCATCTATTGACAGAGGTGAAGCTTTTGGATTGGTCGCACTTGAAGCAATGGCTTGTGGAATTCCTGGAATTACAACGGAACTTGGAACGGGTACTACGTATCATAATATAAATAAAGTTACTGGATTACATGTTCCGCCAATGAATGAAAAAGCATTAGCTAATGCTATATTAGAAATTATAAATAATAATATGAAAGAAAAGAATAAAGAAAAAATTAGAAAAAGAGCTGAAGAATTTTCTATAATAGTATTTAAGAGAAGAATATATAAAGAGTTAGCTTTTTATTAATTATATTGGAGGAATTTGATGAAAAAAGTATTAATAAATGGTAGATTTTTAACTCAAAGAATAACAGGAGTTCAAAGATATGCATATGAAATGTTAAAAGCTTTTGATGAACATTTAGATAAAAAAGAATATAAAGCAAAAATACAAATAGATGTTTTAACTCCTAGAAGTTATAAAAGCAATAATATAGAATTAAAGAATATAAAAATAAAAAAGTTTGGTATTTTAAAAGGTCATTTGTGGGAACAAATTGAATTGCCATTATATGCAAAAATAAAAGGATATATTCTTTTAAATTTATGTAATACAGCTCCTATTTTAAAAACTGATTATGTAGTTATTCATGATATATCATTTAAAATAAATCCTAGTTTTTTTTCAAAAAGTTTTAGAGTATGGTATTTATTTCTTATGACTTTTATTATGAATAATGCAAAAAAAATAATAACACCATCTGATTTTTCTAAAAAAGAAATATTAAAAAATTATAAACTTGAAAAAGATAAAATTTTTGTAATATATGAAGGTTATGAACATATTGATAGGATTATAGAAGATAATAAAATTATGAAGAAATTGGAATTAAAAGAAAAGGATTTTTTTCTTGCTGTTGGAAGTTTAAATCCAAATAAAAATTTTGAATTTATTATAAATATTGCAAAAAAGTTTAAAAATGAAAAATTTGTTATTGTTGGTGGGATTAATAAAAAAATTTTTTCAAAAGAAAAATATAATTTTAAATTAGATAATATTATATATGCGGGATATATTTCTGATTCGGAATTAAAATCTTTATATAAAAATTGTAAAGCTTTTATATTTCCATCTTTTTATGAAGGCTTTGGATTACCTCCGTTAGAGGCATTAAGTTGTGGAACTAATATAATTGTTTCAGATACTTCTTCGTTGAAAGAAATATATAAAGATGTTGCTGAGTTTATTGATCCAAAGAATATTAATACTTTTTCAAAGAATTTCAAGGAAATATCCGATGAACAAAGAAAAAACTTTTTAAAAAAATTCAGTTGGCGAAAAAATTCTGAAATTTTTCTTAATTATTTAATAAATTATTGAAAAATAATTATAAATGAGGGATTGAATTTATGAAACAAAAAATATTTTATTGTATGCTGTTTTTTTTCCCGGTTACTTCTGTAGTTTTAACAAATAAGATTAAAGGTATTACACCTAGTTTTTTCTTCTTTATGGTATATATATTATATAGCTTTTTTAATCTTAAAAAAGAAAAAAGTTTTTCATTTAAATTTATAGTTATTATTTTAAGTTTGTTAGTTTATATAAGTTTCCAAAGAATTTTAAATATTGTGTATGATACAGAACTCTCTAATGATTTAATACTTGTATCTAAGGAAGTTATATCAAATAATATTCTAAGAAGAAGTCAAATAACTCAGTTAATATATTTGCTTTTTGGTGTATTTTATTTTATTATTATATATAAAAATATAAATAAAAATAACTTTCTAAAAATTAAAAACACAATAAAGCTATCTTTAACAGTTTTTATGATTTATGGGTATTATGAATTAATAGGATACTTTATATTTAATCATTCAAATGTAGATTTTTTATCTAATCGTATTTTTGGAGAAAATTATTCTGCTAATGTTTTTCAAACATTTATGGGAATAAGAAGAATGGATTCTTTTGCCGGCGAACCCTCAATGTATGCATTTACTTTATTGCCGTTTTTAGGTTTTTATTTGTTTGAAAAAAATTATAAGATGTCATTTTTTATAATTTTATCTTTAATATTATCAACCTCTGGTACGGCTTTGGTTGGAATGCTTATTTTTTTTATAAGTGTTTTTATTCTTAAACCAAAAAAATATAATTTTAGAAAAAAGAAATTGTTACTATATATAATATGGATTCTATTGTTAATATATCCTTTTTATTTAATATATCCTTTTATTGAAGAAATTATATTATTTAATATATCTAAATTTAAATTACAACATGTAAGCGGAATAAGTAGATATAATAATTTTAAAATATCTATGGAATATTTTAAAGATCAAAAATTAGTTATTCAATTTTTTGGAGTTGGTTTTGGAACCATAAGAGATACTAACATGTTTTCAACTCTTTTAATAAATGTTGGAATTGTAGGAAGTATTATATACTCAGCAATATTTTTAATACCTATTTTTTATTTATATAAAAAAAAACATGGATATTATTTGATATCTTCTTTATTATCATTATATATTGTGCATATGCTTTCTGTACCAGAATTTTCCTACTTGTCAATATGGACATTTTTAGCATTAGTATATTATATAGCATGTTCGGAGAACCACCGAATTTAGTTGATAGAATTAATAAAAAAGGATGGATTTGACCACATGAGTGAAAACGAGAAAAGATACAATGCCGAATTTAAAAAGCAAATAGTGAAATTACATGAAATCATTTTTCCTTTCATTCAATAATAAAAAAAGAAGAAATATATGTAAATAATTATAAAACCTTTGAAGAAGCAAAAATAAAAATCTTTGAATATATAGAATCATTCTACAACAGAAAAAGAATACACAGTTCAATAAATTATCTGACTCCACAGGAAAAAGAAGATGAAGCTCTAAAATTGTTAGAAAAAAGTAACATAGCTTAAAATGCTATTTTTTTAGTTAAACTCAGGCTGTCCACTAATTTGGGGTAAGTGCAATAATGTTTAAGCTTATGAGGTGAATATATGAAAAAAGTATTAATTGTTAGTTCAATACCGTATTCGAATTCTAATAGAGGAATTGAGATTTTGTCAGAAGCTTTTAAATTAAAAAAATATAAAGTCGATTATTTGGTTTTTCCTGGCATATTAAATAAAGAATTTTTAAAATATTTAAATATAGCTAAACAGCATAATATTACTTTAAAAAATTGTTCATACAATATTTTGGGATATTATGAGAGAATAATGAAAAATTTTCCTAAAAATATAACAAGATTTTTTATTAATTTATCAACCAGGAAAGTAAAAAATATAAATTTTAATGAGTATAAATATATAGTATTAGAAAGTGGAAAACCCATTTTTTTATCAAAATTTATTAATGATAAGTCAAAGATCATATATAGACAGTCTGATTCTTTAAAATATATTCTGAGCAAAAATAGATTATTGTGGAGTATGGAAAAAGAAATAATAAAGGAAGCTTATAAAATTATAGTTGTAAGAAAAGTTTTTAAGGAGATGCTTCCTGAAAAATATAAAGCTAAAACAACAATAATTGTTAATGGATTCAATATTCCTAAAGAAATAGTTTATAATAATCCATATTCTAAAGGAACATTTAATGCTGTATATATTGGATATACTCCTTTGGATTATGAAACTATTGAGTATATTTGTAAAAATAATAAAAATATAAATATTCATATAATTGGTAAAGGACTTTCTCGAAATGAAATAAAAAAGTTATCTAAAAAATATGATAATTTTTATCATCATGGAATATTGTCTTCATATGAGTACAATAATTTTTTAAAATTTTCAGATGTTGCAATAGTTCCATATTCTTTAAAGTATTCTCCGATAGAATATATAGGATTAAATAGCAAATATTTGAATTTTATGTATTATTCTTTACCAATAATTTCATATAGAGTGGGGCAGCTCGAAGAATTTAATGGATTGCCGGTTCATTTTGTTGATTCTAAAAAAGAATTTCTAAATAAATTAAATTTTCTTTTTGAAAATAGAAGAAAAATTAAGTATAAAATTGATTTTAATTACTTTTCAAAACAAGGAAGACTAAAAGAATATATAACATTTATAGAAAATTTATAAAGAAGGTGTTGTTTATGAAAATAATAAGCTTAATAGGAGCAAGACCACAGTTTATAAAAGAAGCTGTTTTGCATAATGAATTGAAAAAAAGAGGAATTGATGAAATACTTGTTCATTCTGGACAGCATTATGATAAGAATATGTCTGATATATTTTTTCAAACATTGAATATTAAAGATCCTGATTATTATTTAAATGTTGGTTCTGGTAATCATGGTGAAATGACTGGAAAAATAATGATAGAATTTGAAAAGATTGGTTTGAAAGAAAAGCCTGATATAATTTTAGTATATGGAGATACAAATACAACTCTTGCAGGCGCATTGGTTGCAAGTAAATTAAAGATACCTGTAGCTCATGTAGAGGCTGGAATAAGACAGGAACCAAAGGATATGCCAGAAGAGATAAACAGGGTATTAACAGATAGAATTTCAAATTATCTATTCTGTCCAAGTGAATTGGCTGTTGAGAATTTAAAGAAGGAAAATATAACTTCAGGTGTTTATTTTGTAGGAGATATAATGTATGATTTATATAAGATAATGGAAAAGGATTTTAAATATGAAATATTTGAAGAGTTAAAATTGAAAGAGAATGATTATATTCTTATGACAATGCACAGAGATTTTAATGTTGATAAGAAAGAAAAATTGGAAAAGATATTAATGCAGATAGAGAAAATATCAAATGAAAAAACTATTGTTTTTCCAATACATCCAAGAACAAGAAAAAGAGTAAAAGAATTTAATTTTGAAAAGTATCTAAAGAATGTTATATTGCTTGAACCAATAGATTATTTAAATTTAATGGGATTGGTAAAAAAATCATGGAAAGTGATAACAGATAGCGGCGGACTACAAAAAGAAGCATATTTTGCAAAGAAACAGGCTATTGTGGTAATGCCTGATACAGGATGGAGAGAGCTAATAGAATTAAAATGGAATATTTTAGCTGATGAAAATAATCTTTACGAAAAGACTTTTGAAGTAATAAACACAGCATATCCTGAAAATGTTTATGGCGATGGATATTGCGGAGAGAAGATTGTGGAATTTTTGAAAAAGTGAGGAGAAAATATGAAAAAACCTACAATGTTTTTATTTACAATAAAATTTCCATACGATAAAGGAGAAGAATTTTTAGAGAATGAAATTCCTATTATTTCAAAATATTTTGATATTATAATAGTACCTTATAATAAAGGAAAAGAAATTAGAAGAATTCCAAAGAATGTTAAAGTAGATGATTTTTTTGCTGAAATAAAGTCTAAAAAGAATATTTTATTTTACGGAATAATGAAAAATCGATATATAATTAAAGAGTTTATTGATAGTAAAAATATATATTTTTATAAGTCTATTAAATATTTCGGGTTAGAGGAAATTTTTAAAAAGTGGTTTGAACAATATAAAAATATTTCTTCAAATATAATATTTTATTCGTATTGGATGACGGAGGCTGCATATGCATTAGGAAAATTAAGAAGAAAACTATCTCAAAGAAATATATTAATATCAAGGGCCCATCGATTTGATTTATATGAATATTTATATAAAGGGAATTATCTCCCTTTAAGAAAAAAAATCTTAAAAAATATTGATAAAGTTTTTTGTGTTTCTGAAAATGGAAAAAATTATCTACTAAAAAAATATCCACAATATACTGAGAAAATAGAAATCTCGAGGTTAGGTGTAATGCCACAAAATAAAACAAATGAACCAAGTAAAGATGGAAATTTAAGAATTGTTACTTGTTCTTACTTAAAACCAGTAAAAAGGGTACATTTAGTTATAGACGCTTTATCTATTTTATCAAAAAAAATAAAAAAGAATATTATATGGACTCATATTGGAGATGGTCCGTTAGAAGAAGAATTAAAAAGCAGAGCACAAAAATTAGATAGTGCTAATATTTTCTATAAATTTTCGGGAAGAATGGAAAATAAAGATGTACAAAAATATTACAGAGAAAATCCTATAGATTTATTTTTAAATGTAAGTGAATCTGAGGGATTGCCTGTTTCTATAATGGAAGCTTTGAGCTTTGGAATACCAGTTATGGCTACTGCAGTTGGTGGGACTCCAGAACTTGTGGATGATAAAGTTGGAAAATTGCTTCCTGCAGATTTAACTCCAGATATTTTGGCAGAATCTATTAAAGAATTTATCAATTTATCGGATGAAGAAATTGAGTTAAAACGAAAAAATGCATTAAAAAGATGGAATGAAAAAGTAAATGCTATTAAAAATTATGAAGATTTTTCAAAAAGAATTTTGGAATTATTAGATGAGCGATAATAAAAATTGGTCATACGTATTTGAATGTTAAAAGAGGATACCGAAAAGTTAACAAAGAAAATAATATAATAAAGAAAAAAGGTGACCACATGAGTAAAAACGGAAAAAGATAAAGTGCTAAATTTAAAGAGCAAATAGTGAAATTGAATGAAATAATTTTTCTTTCATTAAATAGAAAAAGCAGAAATATATGTAAGTACTTATAAAAACTTCGAAGAAGCGAAAATAAAAATCTTTGAATATATAGAATCATTCTATAACAAAAAAAGAATATACAGTTTAATAAATTATCTGACTCCCCAGGAAAAAGAAGATGAAACTCTAAAATTGTTAGAAAAAAGTAACATAGCTTAAAATGCTATTTTTTAGTTAAACTTAGGCTGTCTACTGATTTTGGGTAAGTGCATTTTAAAGTTTTATATAATATTTATTATAATAATAGAGAAAAGAGGTTTTTAAAATGCCTGGTTTTTTTGGTTTAATATCAAATAATAGAATTATAGATAAAATTAATATAACGCAAAGAAGAAATGATTTTCTCAAAGAAATATATAAAAATGAAAATTTATATATTGAGAGACAAACTATAAATAAGTTTTTAAGAGATAAACCTTTTTATAAAGGTGAAGATTATGTTTTTTTGATTGAAGGAGTAATTTTAAATAAGGTTGAGTTAATTAATAAATATAACTTAGAGAATTTTGAAAAAACTATTATAGAAATGTATAAAAGGTTAGGAGAAACTTTTTTTAATGATTTTCGCGGTAGTTTCTCCGGATTTTTTTATGATAAAAAGAATAATAGATATCTAATTTTTACAAATCATTTTGGAGATAAACAGATATTTTATTATACACATGAAAATGAATTTATTATAGGTTCTGAGATTAATTATATTGTTGATTATTTAAGACAAAAAAACTATTCCTATAATCCCGACATTGAGTCTGCATATATGCTTTTGACTTATGGCTTTATGATAGAGGATCATACTCTTATTAATGAAATAAAAAAATTAATTGCCGGACATTATATTAAAATTGAGAATGGAAATTTTGAAATAAAACAGTATTATAAATTGGATAATACTCCTGATAAAACTTTATCAGAAAATGAGATAATAGAAAATATAGACTCTTTATTCAAAACTGCAATAAGATATGAATTTGAAAAGGATAAAGAATATAATTATAATCACATTGCAAGTTTAAGCGGTGGTCTGGATTCACGAATGACAGTCTGGATTGGAACAAAAATGGGATATAATATGCTTAATTATACTTTCTCGGAATCTGATTATCTTGATGAAACTATTTCAAAGGAAATAGCAAGAGATTTAAAAAATGAGTTTTTGTTTAAATCTTTAGATAATGGAATATATCTCATAAAAAACAACATAATAAAAAAACAAATAGAAATTAATTTTGGAAACGTATTATATGCAGGAAATGCTCATGTTAGATCTTTTGCTGAGGTAATAAATTTTTCTAAATTTGGTGTTGTTCATACCGGGCAATTAGGTGATGTAATAATTGGAAGTTATATGAAAAAATCTGTTTATAATAAAGAATTTAATATAGTAACCGGTGCCTATTCTGAAAAATTAAGCGAAAAGATTAAAAATATAAAATTGAAATTTGATTATCCGAATGAAGAAATTTTTAAATTATATAATAGAGGTTTTAATGGTATCCTTCTGGGAAATCTTCCTTTTCAAGAATATACTGAAGTAATTTCTCCATTTTTATATAAAGAATTCATTGATTATTGTTTAAAAATCCCTCTTGATTTGAGAGTAAATCACAATATTTACATAAAATGGATTTTAAAAAAATATCCTCATGCAGCAAAATATAAGTGGGAATCAATAAAGACAAAAATAACCACACCAAGAATTACTATTTTAGGAAGGAAAATACCAATTACCCAAATTCCTGAAAAAATTATAGCAAAACTTTTAAACAAAAATTCTCTAAACACCAGAAAACATATGAATCCTATGAACTATTGGTATAAAACAAATCCGAGGTTAAAGAAAATTTTTGAAAAACGATTTAATGAAAGAATTAAAACTTTTGATGTTTCCAAAGAATTAAAGAAAGATGTTCAAAATATGTTTGAAAGTGGAAAAGTTATTGAGAAAACTCAGGTATTAACTTTATTAGAAGCTTATGATTATTTTTGGGGAGAATATCAAAATGAATAAAGCATTTATAAATAAACTTTCTAAAAAAGGTTTTTTTCATATTTTTTTCTCAAATGTTTTTAATAAGATTATTCAGTTTCTCACTTCAATTGTAATAGTAAAGTTTTTAACCAAAGAAGAATATGGTATTTTTTCATATGCGATGAATATTTTAAGCTTGTTTTTAATTTTAAATGGTTTAGGGGTAACTTCAGGTTTTTTGCAATTTGGAAGTGAATCGTATAAAGATAAAAATTTGCAGAAATCATATTTTAAATATGCTTTAACTGTAGGAATACTTTTTAATTTTCTTATCTCTTTTGCTATTTTTATATATTCACAATTTTTTTCATTACCAATCAAAGGCAGTATTGTTGTTTTAAAATACATGTCTCTCATACCAATAATAACTATAATATATGAATTGATACAAACATATTATAGGGTGAACTTAAGAAATAAAATATATTCTTATACATATTCTTTAAATACATTTTTATATTTTATTCTTTCTATAATTGGAGCATATTATCTAAAGATTAATGGTATTATTCTTGGGAGATATTTTGCTTATATTATTGCAATATTATTTTCTATATGGTATTTAAAAGATGATATAAGAGATATTTTTTATATTAAATATCCACAAAAAAATTTAAGAGTTGATTTTTTTAAATACTCTTTTGTTTCTTCTTTAACGAATTCTATATCCTCTATATTATATTTAATAGATACTTTTCTTGTTGGATTAATTATTAAAAATGCTGAAATTACTGCCTCATATAAGGCGGCAACATTGATTCCTTTTGCTTTAAATTTTATTCCACTTTCTGTAATGACATTTGCATATCCTTATATTGTTCAAAATAATAAAGATAAAGCATATTTAAAGAAATATTATTTTAAATTAAAAAAATATCTGCTTTTACTTAATTCACTAATAAGTTTATTTTTGATATTATTTGCACCATTTATTATAAAAATAATGTTTAGAAGTGATTATACAGATTCTGTTTTACCGTTTCAGATATTATCTTTTGGATATTTCATAGCTGGAAGTTTTAGAATTCCAAATGGTAATTTTATTGCTGCAATAAAAAAGCTTAAAGTTAATCTAATTGTTTCCATAATTTCCGGAAGTGCTAATATTATATTGGATATTATATTAATTTATTATTATGGTTCCACAGGTGCCGCTGTTGCTACAGTTGGAGTATTTGTTATTTCTTCACTTCTTTCTGAATTATATCTATGGAGGTATTTTAAAGTGAGCCATTAATGTTTAAATAATTTAATAAGTTAAATTTTCGGTATTTTGTATAATAAAATTAAAATATAATTAGAAGATAAAATATTATCTGAAAGATATTTGGTTAGCCTTTTTTAATAATTTTTTTAAATCTTATTCAATACTTTATTGCTAAAAACTTTGGAATGTTCTCAATAGTTGAACGAATTTCTAGAATTTTAATCTTCGGAACTTTAGAAATCATCGTCGCAATCAATCTCTACAAAAAATTCAAACATAATTTAAAATAAAATCAATTGCTCCGTCAATCCTCCCACAGCTTAGTCTGTGGGATTATCTAGAATCAAATTTGTGAAAATATTCTTTAGTCATTAGAATTTTCGTAATCAGAAGTTGTAGTCATTTCTTTAAAGTTTTCTCTCCTAATCCACCAACTCATTATAATCTCCTAAATCTCTACATACTTTATCTCGTTCCACCAAATCCTCATGTAATTTTCTAATCAATATTTGTGAATTATTTCTTTATTTTAATATATCATTGATTAATTAATTCAGAGTAAAGGGATAATTAACTCTTAAGATAGATGAATTTTTTATTGAATAAGATGGTAGAATATATGCGGTGTTTGTATAGAAATATGTATAAAGAAAATAAATAAGATAATTTTTTGTTTTTGGAGGTAGATGATTATGGAAAATGAAGTGATGTTTGAAGAGATTGTAGAATATGAAGATTATAAAAATTGGGCAAAAAAGGATAAGATTAATTTTTTAAATGAAAAGTTTGGTACTAATAATAGCATATTAAAAGGAACTATCCAACTTGCAAGTAGTGAAAAATATTTTTTGATAACTAATTTGAGAAATATAGAAAATGATGTTATTATTAACCCTTTCAATAATGAGATTTTAAGAAATACGATTTGTTTGTGTGAAAATGTAGATAGTTTTTTATTAAAGAGAAATTTGAAGATTGGAGATGAAGTAATTTTTAAATTTACAATTCCTTTTTCTCAACATGAAGATAAAAATAAACTTATAATTGCAAAAAGTAAGACAGTTTATAAGGTTGCAAATATTATGGAGATTTTGGATAATATAGATAATAACGTTAAAGAAAAAGAAATTTTTAGCGCAGTGAATTTAGTAGAATTTCTAGAGCAAATAGGAGAGAAAGATTTTGGAAATAAAATAAATTCTATTATTAATGAGAGAATATTATTGGTAAATAAAAATATAGATAATTATTTGGAAAAAATAAAAAATAAAATTTATACTCAAGAAGAAAGATTAAAAGAACTTGAAAATATAGTTGTTGAAAAAGAATTTGAAATTAAAGAGCTTGAAATTTTAAGAAATAAATATATTGAGTTGGGTATTTTGAATGAGGATAATGTTAATGAAAAAAAAGAGGAGATTATTAAAGAAGAATATATAGATATTGAAGATAAAAAAGAACAAATTGATTATATACAAAAATATTTAGCGTTAAATAAAGGATTGTATTATGATGATCATATTTTAAAACGTTTCTTTTTGGCTCTTCATACTAATCAAATAATAATTTTAAGTGGTGAGCCCGGAACTGGTAAAACAAGTTTAGTTAGAGGATTTTCAGAAGCAATTTCTGCAAAACATAAGATAATATCTGTTCAGCCTAATTGGACTGATAATCAGGATTTATTAGGGTTTTATAATCCAATAGAAAATGTTTATGTTCCAACACCTTTTTTAGATGCTATTATTGAAGCTAAGGAAAATCAGGATAGATTGTATATATTATGTTTAGATGAAATGAATTTATCTCATGTTGAGTATTATTTTTCTGAATTTTTAAGTAAAATTCAATCAGATAAAATATTGGATTTATATAGTAAAAAGATTTATGATGAGAATTTGAAAGAGTTAAATATGAAATGGGAAAAATATTTAAAATATGAAAATAAGGAATCTTTAAAGGAAGAACTTTCAAATGAAGAATTCAATGAATTTTTAGCTCTTAAAAGAAGATATAATTTGTTAATAAAATATAGAGCTCAATTAGAGATACCTGATAATATAAGATTTGTTGGAACTGTGAATAAGGATGAGACTACAAAGAGTTTAAGTCCTAAGGTTATAGATAGAAGTTTTGTTATAGAAGTTAAGAAATACGATGAAAATTTAGTTTCTGAATTTTCCAAATTAGAAAAGGAAGATTATCAAAAACGGTTATATTTAAAAGAATCAGATTTTAAAATGGAATCTAAAGATATTTCGGACGAAATAAAAGAAGAGTTGGAGGAAATAAAATTAATATTTAAAAAAATGAGGGTTTATTTAAATAATAGATTTGATAGTCAAGTAAAACAGATTTTAGGAAATGATTATATTGATAAAGATGATTTGTTAGATTATATAATTTCAAGCATGATTTTACCTAAAATAAATATAAGCATTAATGAAAGAAATGAACAAATAATCGATGAAATATCTAAATTGTTGGAAAAAACTAAAGTATCAAAAGTTATTTTTGATGAGATGAAGGAATTTGCAGAAACAGAGTATATACTTACCTTCTGGAGGTAATTAGATGAAGTTAATAAGTTTTATGATGAATGTTGATAAAAATTTAAAAAGGATTGAATTTTTGGATAAGGGAAATTATAAAAAGGGGACGATATTGGGGGAAGATAATAAAGAATTTTGGGTGACCTATACCCATTATAGGGTTAATAATAAGAGGTATAGATTAGGATTTAGTATTGTAGATTTAAGCGACAAAGATTATGAAGTGTATATTCTTGATTCAGAAAAAGAACCTATTAATAAATTAACATCAATATCTGGTAAAGGAATTAAGATATTTTATGATAGTAATGATAATAATGACCCAGATGTTGGAAGCAATGCATCTGGAGTTTTTTATGTGGGAGTTTTTGAAAATGGGGAAAGGATTTATGTTTCACCTCCTATATATGTTTTACCTTCCTCTTTAAGTTATAATGATTACTTGGAAATGATAAATGATTTGATACAAATAAATGAGCATTTGATAGAGGATAATAAGTCAAAAGTTTTTTTAGCAGGTAAAGGGATACAAAATTTAGTGGAAATAGGAAAAACCTTGGATGATATGAAAAAGGTATTAGAAAAAATAAATGTTAATCCTGCAGCGTCTTTGAAGGCAATACCTGCAAAGATTAAATATGATCCAAAGAAAGCAATAAGCCCAAAAATTTTAGTAGAAAAGAAGATGTATCCATTTAAAAATAAATTCAAAGGTCAAATGAAAGTAGAAAGTGTTGACATTTATGAAAATAAAATTATTAAATATTTATTGAATTTATTAAAGAAAAAGATCGAATTATATATTCAGTCGTTGAACAATTATAAGGAACAAAAGAAGAGAGAAATTGAGATAATAAGAGAACAAAATAAACAAGAAATAGATTTTGATAGTGAATTGGAGAAGCTTGAAAAAATTTTAATAGATAACAAAAAAAATATTTTGAATATTATAAAAAATAATAAGAATTTGGAAAATATAGATAAGGATAAAGATATTAAAATATCTTTTGATATATATAAGAAAGCTTCCATTCCTAAGAGTAGAATAAATGGTAAGATAGAAGATAATAAAATAATTTTAGATTGTGATTTTATTACAACAAGAGAAAATAGATTTATTTCCTTAGAGAGAGGATTTTATTTTTATGCATTTTCACCATTTGAAAATTTTCAATTTTCAAAATTTAATGCTGAAACTTTTAAGTTGAAAATTGAAATAACAAATTTGAATGAATTAATTTTCTTTATAGAGGAAGTTATTGAAAGTGATAATTTAGAAAATCTGATAAAAATAGAAGCTTTAGCTAAACGAGAAGATCATGATATAAATGACCCATTATGTATGGGATCTTTAGATTATAAATACAGAAATACTTCAGAATATTATATTAATATAAAAAAAATATATTCTCTAAATGAGAAAGAAGTGCCTGAATATAGTGAAGAAGAAATAGTAGAAAAATTAGCTCCATATTTAAATGATAATTATGAGTCTATTGTGGAAAATAAAAGATTTTTAGAATTGTATAAGAAAAGAGAAAATAGTCTTAGGTGTTATGATGATAAAATAAATGAATTAAAAAAAGCAAAAAGTCGTCTTGATGAGATATTGAATTTAGATTTATTTAAAGAAGTAAAAGAAGAGAAATTAATTTTAAAACCAACACAGATATTTACGAATGATAATAATTATAAGAAAATTTGGCAATATTTTAATGTACTAAACAAGAAGATTTATTTTATACATAATTTTATTGATTCAAATATGTTGTTAAATGAAAAAAGTTATTTAATAAAGAGTACTCATGAAATTTATGAATATTGGACTTTTTTCAAAATGATAGATGTGCTTATTTCTGAATTAAAATGGAGATTAAAAAATAAAAATGAAGTTTTAAATAATTTAAATAAATATATACAATGGGATTATTTTCAGGGAAATTTAAAAGCGAAATTAGAACATGATTTAAAAAACAATGAGAAAATAGACCTTGTAATATATTTTAATAAAAATATAAAAAGTAATGATGGAAAAATACTTAGACCAGATTTTACTTTTGAATTTAGAAAGGATAATAGGAATTGTATTGTTTATCTTGATGCAAAATATAGGAATTATAGAGAACAAGGAAAAGAGCAATGGTTTAAAGATATAAAAGATGTTGCAATAGATAAATATACAAAAAAATTTAGAGATACTGAAAATGAACCAATAGCATCTTTTATTGTACATCCAGATACTAATAATGAATGGACTTTTTATGGTGGATATCTTGATAATAAATTAGAAAAAAAATTTGATATGGAAGGAATTCCACCGGAACACAAGTTTGGAATATTTGCATTTACACCTAATAATATTCAATATTTTAAAAATTTTATAAAAATGATTCTTGAATATCATTTAGAACTTTATAATTATTGTTGGAATTGTGGAGAAATAGATAATATAGAAATAAAAGTTGAAAAAACAATGGGGGGATTTAATAAATATCATTATACGTGTAAATCGTGTGGAGAGTTTTGGGTAAAAAACCATTGTGAAAAAGAAGGCCATTCATTAATTAAACATTTGTTTAATTATCATACTCCAGATACAGATAAAAAATATCCATGGTATGTTAAATGCCCTAGATGTGGTAAAAATGATAATGGTGAAAATACAACAGTTTTTGAGGAATTATGTGAATTTCCAACATTTGATCCTAACATTTTATAAAATTTATAAAAATCAAAATTTTGAAGTATAAATAATCCTCACAGTAATTGCTGTGGGGATTATTTATATTAAATGTGTGAATTATTTCTTTATTTTAATATATCAGTGATTAATTAATTTCCTGCAACTAAAAAATTAAATTTTAAGTTTAGGTAAATTTTTTATTGAATTTGGTGGTAGAATTTTAATGTATGAAAAATTGTTTTATGGAGACTAAATTAGCTTTAATTTGTGAATATTATAGGAGTGGTTTTATGGGAAAGAAATTGCTTTTTTTAAGTAAAGAAAAGAAAATTGAAGTTGAATCTGATAATAATATTTTAGATTTGTTTAGTGTGTTTGAAGGGGATATGTCTTTGAAATTATTTATTGATGAGGAAGAAACCGATTTATCAAATGATAAATGTAACATTATAAAAGACTGTATATAGTAAAGTAAATTTAATATTTTTATAAATATTTGGTTTAGTATTTATTATGATATAATAAATAAAAAAGAATAAATCAAATAGAGGTGTACATATGAAGTTGGAAATAAATACCAGAGAACAACTTTATGAAATAATAAATGAAAAGATGGTAAAATCTTTAAAAGGGCGAAGATATGAAAATTTGGAATCGGCGATTCCAAAAGTATATGTATTGGAAACAAGCAGTAATTTAAATGAAAATATATTTTTTGATTATATGAAAAAAGAATTTGTAAATAGAATGGATGCTAATTTAAGCTATTTTGATGATAATGAGTTAATAGAAATAAAAATAGGAGACACGTATTTTTATGCAGATCCATATTTGTTTTATGATTTGGAAAATGCAAGGTTTAGATTTGTTCCGATTTTTACTTTGGCGCATTCGCAAGTTTCGGATTCCATTATTGGGAGTTTAATAAAGAAGTCATTTTTCTTTGATTATCAATGGCTTGATTTCAATGAATCTGATGATGAATATGATGAATTTATTGTTGGGATATCCAGTTCTTTTCCTGGAGAACTAATTGCAAATGAAGAGAATGTAAGTTTTTCATTGGAATCAAATTCTAGCAAAGCTTTTATAAATAATTACAAAAAGATTGTTAAGCAATTACCGTTGAATAAGGTTAAAATAAAATATTTTCTTTCAAATCCCGAATCAACACATATAATAGCTTATAATAATGGAAAGATAACTTTTTATGGCAATGATTTTGAAGAAGTTAAAGAATTTTTTAAAGTTAAAACGAAAAAATATTCGGATGAATTGTTTGAAATAGAAAAGCTGGCGTATAACTATGAAGGAGTTTATATAATTTTTGACAAAGAAAAGAAATTAAAAGAAAAACCGGAGAATTTTTTGAAAAGATTGAATGATAATAATGAATTAAAAGTAGTATCTTTTCAAATATTTTCTGATGAAGACGAAGCATATGGTGTATTTTCAGATATGCATGTTGGTGGAAGTTTAGCAATAAATGTTTATAGATTTGGTCTTCAAATTTTAATAAGGCCGGGTACTTGTTCTAATACTGTTAAGCGAATACTGAATTTTATTAGAAAAAATTATGATCCATTATGTAAATTATATATTAGCGAAAAGGAGGTTTTTAATATTTTAGATTATGATTATAAATACGAATAACGATTTTCAAGAAGAAAAATTTTTTAAAGAATTAAGGAGTATGAATGCTTTTTATACAATGTTAAAAAAGCTAACTTCTTTTTTAGAAAATAAAGGAATAAAATATTTTCTTGCATATGAACCAAAATTTTCAAAGATAAATCCAGATGCAGCATTAAAAATTAAAGAAAAGGGTAAATATATACTTTTTCCAATTGAATATAAAGACTCTGGTAATATTGAAAATATATTTAAAAATGAACAGCTTAATGGTTATTTTTCTATTAGTTATGAAAAACTAAAAAGTGCAGGAATAAGGATTACGAAAAATGTAGAAGAGTGGGAATTTTTATTGATTATAAGAAGTGGTAATTTAAGCTTTGAAGAAATAAAAAATAAAATAAACGATATAGTGGAAGAAAATGAAAATTTTGGCGTATTTAAATTAAATTATAAATATAATAATCCTTTGATCAAATTAGAAATTTTTAATGAATCAAAATACGAAGTTATTAACGAGTTTTTTGATAAAAAAAATAAATTTTTTTATACCCCTATGTGTTATTTTAATTTTAAAATGGGGTTTGATGCATATAAAAAAGAAAATGCCTCAATCTTTTTTTCTTTGCTGGTAGGATATTTATTTAAATTAAGCTGGTGGAATGAGAATAAAGAATTTAATATTGTTGATGTTTTAGAAGAAAATAGAAGTCCATCTTGGGAAATAATAAAAGCTTCATATCAAAGTGGGAAGTTTTTGAGGTTTATTGATAAGCAGGTTGATGAAATTCTTGTGAAATCAAAATACCTGAAAAGATGTGAAGAAAAGGCAATTAAAGTTGGAGATATAGATATATTATTAAATTCATATAAGATAAATCCAGAAAAAAATCTCAATAATCCACGAACTCAGAAAGCTCTTATTAAAACAATTACAAAAAAACTTGACAAATCATATTTTGAAAAAAATTATGTAGACCAACTACCATTATTTCAAATAAAAAATAGTCAAAACATTTAATTGTAAATATTTATGGAATTATTTAAAAGTTAGACTTTAATATAAATCGCTCCCACAGCTTCTGCTGTGGGGTTATTTGAAATTAAATTTGTGAAAATGTTCTTTAGTCATTAGAATTTTCATGATCAGAAGTTGTAGCCATTTCTTTAAAATCCCTCTCTTAATCCACAACTCATTATAATCTCCTAAGCCTCTACATACTCTATCTCGTTCCACAAAATCCTCATGTAATTTTCCAATCAATATTTATGAATTATTTCTTTATTTTAATATATCAGTGATTAATTAATCCTATATTTCTAAGTTGTAATATTTTATAAATCTTTTTGTTTTGAAAAGTTAAAAATGATACAATTTGATTATAAAGAATTTTTTGAAAAACTAATAAGTGAAATTTCTAAATGTAAATTGGAATGTTAAAATATTCAGAATCTTTAAGAGGCAATTTCGAAGGGGAATTATTTGAAATATATAAATAAAAAGAAATTTTGTATACTAAAATATATATCAAATTGTTATGGGGGATTTGAATGTGGAAAAAAATTTATTATAAATTTTTTGATTCTTTTTCTATAAAAGTAATAATTGTAAGTATTATAGTAATAGCTTTTGAAGTATATTATATTTATCCTGAAATTTCATATAATGAAATACATAAAATTTTTGATGGTGGTAAATATAAATTTTTTGAATTACTTGATATGATAGCCACTATTATAGGGTTTATTATTCCAATTTTTTTGCTTTTGATAGATAAATTTTTGTATTTACCCTTTTCAGTGTTTAAAATTTTAAAGAAGGAAATTACAAATATTGTAATTTTTATAGTTGCATACTATACTTTATCAGCAATATTTATTTTTTATGATATAAACAAGTATTATTTTGTATTATATGGAATAGGTATTTTGTTTATTTTGTATTCAGGAGAGATAATATGGAATATCATAGAAATAGTAATTGTTCAGGAAACTATTTCAGAAAAGGTACTTGAAAGCTATAAAGAGTATATAAAAACAATTAAAATGAGGGATGAAGATGAATGAGTATATAAATACCAATGAATTTGTAAGATATATGAGTTTATTAAACGAAAAAGGTGAAATTGAAATTTTGGAGAATTTAATAGAACAAATTTTTGAATTTTTTATAGATGAAATTGAAAACAAAAAAGTTAAGAAAGAAATGATTAATTTTGTTGAAGAAGTTTTGCGAATAATAGATCCGGAAAATAGACGGTTTTATAGAATATTTTTGGAAAATTTGTATAAATTTTTTTATGAAGTATCTCTCAAAAATGATTATGATTTTTTAACTAAAATTATGGATATTTTTTTATATTCCGAAAATTTAAAATTTATGAAAATATGGAATTTTGACTTTATAGAGGAAATATTAAAAAATGTTTTTGAGAAGAATCAAAATATAGAAGATGAAAATAAAATAGCTAACTTTTTTATTAGCTTAGACAGCATAGTTAGAAAAATTATTAAGATGATTAAAGATGAAATAATAGACAAAGAAAATGCAATAAGAAGGTTTAGAAAAATTCTTATTAATACCGAAATAGAAAGTTATTATTCTATTAAATTTATTTTAGAAGTAGTTGTAAATTACAATATAATATTTATGGAAGTAGAACATTATATACGTACTTTTTATGAAAATCAATATTTTCTAATTTCAAAATTTGAAAAAATATTTAAGAATTATGAAGAAAAAAAACAGAAAAATTTGATAGATGAATATATAAAATCTATATCAATTTTTGTTATTGATTTATATCAAAGTAAAAGAACAAAAATTTTTTATAATTATATATTAGATGTTGAAGGGAGTTTATATAAACATGTATATAATCTTATATCACATGTTTTAAAAAAAGGTAGTGTGATGTATTTCAAGAAATTATTTTTTTTATCTATAGCTAAGTTTATAAATTTAGTTTTAATATCTCCAATAGAAAAATATGATCTAAATATTGACGATATATTTAAAGTGGTAGATGTAATTATTTCAGAAAATATAGAAAATGAGATTTTTATTATAGAGAGTTTTTTTGATTATATTGAAAATGGAACTAGCCCAATAGATAGTATATACGAAAGTAGAACTCTCACAAATGAAGATATGATTCCCGGTAAAATATATCTTGATTATATTAAAGATTACACTCTCGAAATATTGTTACTATTTATATATAAAAATTATGACATTTTAGAAAAAGATCGAATAATAAAGTATTTTAAAGAAAAAACATATAGATATATTAATGTTAAAGAGATTTTATCTTCTTTATATGATAACCTTTTTAAACTTAAAGTTTTGAATGAAACAGAGAGAGGAAATTTTGAAAATTTCATAAAAGAATTTAGTAAAATGTTAGATGAGTTATAGAAATTTGTCTATGATAAAATAAATTGCTCCCCTAGAATGTATATTGGATACTAAAAGTAAACCAGGGATAAAATTGAAAAAGAGTCTAAAACGGAAAATAAAAATGTACAAATTTTGAGAATAATGCAATAGATTATTTTCAAATAGAGGGGTCAAATTTTTGCCCTGGTTTTTTTAAAATAAAATTGAAAAACTATTTTTTATGCTATAATTAAAATAAAGACATGTAAATTTAAAAGGAGATGGGTAATTTGAGTACTCAAAACTTTAAAAAGATTGAAATAAAAAATTATAGAGGTATAGATAATTTGATTATTGATGATTTAGGTGATATTAATATAATATTTGGAAGTAATAATTCAGGAAAGACATCGATACTTGAGGCGATATTTGCACATTCTGCAGGATTAAACCTGGGAGCTTTTTTAGGAGTGATTTTACCAAAAAGACAAAGTGGCAATTTTTCAGGCACTTATGATTATGGAGAAAATATATTAAATCTCTTTCATAATTATCATGAAATGTTTAAAAAAAATAAAATTTTAAAATTTGAAGTGTTTTCAGTAGATAATAATGAAATAAGAAATAAAACAATTTTTAGTTTTAAGCATTCTACGCTTCTTTCTCCTTTTTTTGGAGGACAATTTGATGAGAAGAATCTGAATTTAGATGAAAAAACTTTAAATAATCCTTTTTTTGGAGAATTTAAAGTTGAATTGATTAATGATGATGGAAAAATAGAAAAAAGTTTTAATGTAGGTCTTCCGCCCCAATATGAAAATGTTCCTTCTTTAAAGTCAGCGGTATTTCATGATATTTTAAATCATAGGGAACCATTTAATGAAGTAAAAATATATGGCATTCTTAAAAGATTTGATAAACTTTCTGAATTTGTTGAAAAAATAAGGGAAATATTTCCAGAAATCAAAAATATTGATAATATTCCTTTACCTGATGGAACATCAAAAATATATATAGATACAGGTAAAGAAAAAATACCATTATCTTTATTTGGAGATGGATTTAGAAGATTATATTATTTATTAGGAAATATGGTAATGTTTCAAAATTCTATACATTTGATTGAAGAAATAGATTCAATGTTTCATCCTGAATCCATACCGATTTTAACAAAGGCTCTTAATAATTATTGTATGGAATATAATAATCAGATATTTATAACCTCTCATAATCAAGAATTTCTTGAAATATTTTTATCTTCAATAAGTGATGAAGAAGAAATGATGAAAAATAATATACGTGTTTTTACTTTAAAAGAGTATAAAGGAAAGTTGAAAATATTAAAATTAAATGGAATAGAGGCACTTAGAAATATTAAAGAATTTCATCTGGAGTTGAGATGATGAATACACTTATTATTTGCGAAGGAAATACCGATATGCATCTTATAGGTTTTTATTTAGAAAGAAAGGAAAATTATAAAATTCAAAGAAAATCTAAATTTTTTAATATTCAATTAGGAAATAATCAATTTCAAATTAATTTATCTAATGAAGGGAATAATATTACAATAGTTTCTGTTGGTGGAAAAACAAGAATTTATAGTTTTTTTGAAAAAATAAAAGAATATATATCCCAAATTAGAAGTGAAGAAAGTTTAATTAATAAAGTAATCATTATGCTTGATAGAGATGAAGATTCGGAAAATGATTTGTTGAGTATATTTAATAATGAAATTGATAGTATTAACACTTGGCAAAAAATTAAAATCTTTAATCAAATGTTTGAAGAAGTATTTGTGGATTTTTTTATCCTCGGTATTCCTCCAAATTCAAATGGGGCAATAGAGCGGTTTGTTATAGACTCTTTAAAAGATAAATATGACTATATTGTAAATGATGTAGAATTTTGTGTTGATAATATAAATAATAAAAGTCATGAATTTGATTATAATGAAAGACTTAAAGATAAAGCGAAACTTGGATGTATTTTATCGATTTTATCTCCAGAATGGAGTCTTGATAAATTGACAGAAAAAATGAAACAAATAAGTTGGGAAGAACTTGATAAATTTAATGAGTTATATTCAAAAATTCTTAAATAGAATATGTTATTTTAGTGACTCCCGCAGCTTAGTCTGTGGGAGTTACTGTAAAAGTTAACATAAAAATGATAAAAAATGGGAAAATAAAAATGCACAAATTTTGAAAATAATACGATAGATTATTTTTAAAGTAGAGGGGTCAAATTTTTGCCCTGGTTTTTTTGTTGGAAAGGAAGGGGAGCAACAATTGAATTGTGATATAATTCAATTGTGGAGGTGGAAGTGATGAAAAAACTGCCGGTAGGGATAGCGGATTATAAGGAAATAATAGAAGAAAATTATATATATGTGGATAAAACCAAATATTTATATGATTTAATAAATAGTGGAAAATTTTATTTTATGTCAAGGCCTAGGAGATTCGGAAAAAGTTTAACAGTATCAACATTTTATTACTTATTCAAAGGAGAGAAGGAATTATTTAAGGGAACATATATATATGACAAATGGGATTTTAAGGAATATCCAATAATAAAACTGGATATGTCTGATAATACGCTTACAACATATGAAGAGTTTATAGAATCATTAAATAAAATGATAGAGGATATATATGAAGATTATGAAATACCAAAGATAGAAAATAATTTACCAACGAAATTTGGAAATTTGATAAGGGCACTAAATAAAAAATATGAAGAAAAAGTGGTAATCTTAATAGATGAATATGAATCACCAATATTAGAGCATATAAACGATAAGAAAAAAGCTGAAAAGTTTAGAGGATTTTTAAGGGAATTCTATAAAAAGATAAAAACAAAGGATGCATATGTAAAATTTGTATTCATAACCGGAATAACAAAATTCACAAAAACAGGAGTATTCTCAGCATTAAATAATTTAAGCGATATATCTTTAAACAGGAAATATGGACAGATGTTTGGATATACGCAGGAAGAATTGGAATATTATTTCAAAGATTACATAAAAGAATTATCAGAAGAAATGGGAATAACAGAAAAAGAATTGCTTGAAGAAATGAAGAGATATTATAATGGTTTTTCATTTGACGGAGAACATACAGTATATAATCCATATTCAATATTGAGATTTTTTTCAGAAAAAGAATTCCAAAACTTCTGGTTTGAAAGTGGCTCACCGAGTTTTTTGTATGAGTATATAAAAGGCAAAAAGATAGAATATGAGGATTTAGTAAAAACACCAGTAAGTGCAGAAGA
>NZ_LBFA01000020.1:0-106112 GCF_013363265.1 Marinitoga sp. 1138 | reverse complement strand
TTCACCATTTTATTTAGCAAGAAAAAAACTCATCACTGAACTTTTTAAGAAACCAAAGAACTTTAAGGAGTTTGTTTTTAATTATTTTAAGCTCAGTGATGAGGAAATGAAAATCTTTGATGTGTTTTTAAGAAATTGCGTTCGATACGATATTAAATGGCCCATTACTCCTTATCCAAAAGGTAAGGTTCGTGATTTTGCTCTTAAATATGGTTTAGGCTATAAGCGTGTTGCTCTTGGTTATTACTCTTTTGAAGATGATGAAAGAGCTTTGATTGATGAGATTATTGAGAGGTTTTTAAAATAACCCTTCCAGAAATTCTGGAAGGATTATTTTTATTGAATTATCTTAATTCACTTTCGATGGACTTTCAAAGTTTGTTTTTATAAACCACACATTGATTTTTACTCCATCTATTTCTTCTATTTCATGTTTGAAATCTTCTATTGCTTCTGAATATATCACAAGCCAGCCTTCTTTTAAGCCACTTCTTTTTAAATATTCCACTAATTGCTTTTTCGATTTTTCATATTCATTTCCTGTTAGGTTTGTTTTTATTTCTATTAGATATTCCCTATTATTCAGATTTATTAATAAATCTATCCTTCCTCCTCCTACCTGTGTTTCTGGATATACCTTTCCTTCTGCTGCTTCTACATATAAGCTTAAGAATTGGTCTAAGTTATATTGATATACTCCTTCATAATAATTCCTTCCTTTGAACATTGTCGCTCCTCTTAATTTGATATATTCTGTATATCTTTCGAGTAATTTATTTAAATCAAGACTTCCGTCTTTTTTTATGTATGGCTTTATTGTATCATTTATTGTTGCCATATAGTTTTTTTCTCCGTTTATTTCCGGCATAAATCTTGTATATAATGCTTTGTAGTATAATGGTACTCTTACACAGCATTTACCTCCACAATTATCTATTACTCCGTGTTGATATAGAAAATTTATTCTTTTATCGTATATTGAAAATTTTACTTTTCCAGGCTCAAATAGTATTTTCATTATTAATTCCTTTTCTTTTTCTGCTTTATGCAATATATTGGCTATATTTTTATCAATATAGACATACATATAATCTTCAAGTGTCTTTTCAAAATGCTCCACTGTTATAATCTTTTCACCAGGAGCTTTTTTAGTAACTAAATCGTATGCAAGACCATTGGTTAGTCCAGGTTGCCCTGCTGCGTTATGCCATATTAATTCTTTTACTTTTTCATCGAATATTTGCCCTGTTTCTTTTTCATGTTGGCTTAATAAATCATATACCTGTTCTTTTGTAAAGTATGGTACTTCCATATGTTCTGCTATGTTAAATGGACTTGCATTGTCTTCCAATACTCCGCTTAAATAACTTACACTGATTAATATTACACTTCTGAGTTTATATCCATGTCTTGAATGATATATTTCTCTTATTACGTGTAGAAATTCATTCATTAATGTTTCGTTTAACCTTTCAAATTCATCTATCATTAAAATTACATCTTTTCCAAACTTTTTATTTATGTCCATTATATACTCATCTAATTCACTTATAGCTGATATTTTTTTTGGTTCAAAATCTATATCCATATTAAACTTAAAAAAATTCTTAACCTTTTTATTGAAGTTTTTTATAAACATCTCTTCTGTTTTTATTCTTCCAAAACTTTCAAATGATATAAATATTGGCAAATATTTCTCTTTTACTTTTTCTACAATATCCATCAACAATGTGGTTTTTCCACTCTGTCTTGGTGCAGATACTGTAAAATATCTCCAGTTTTCTATATGATCAAGCGCTTCTGCCATTATATCCGGTCTTTCAACATAATAACATGTTTTCTTATCAACTGGTCCTGACGTACAAAATGTTCTCATCGTTCCACCTCCGCTTCAATTATACCATATCAAAACAAAATGAGGCTTTCGGCTTATTTTGTTTGTATATAAATCTTTTTATATAATATGTTATGCTATAATTTACTTGAAGTTTATTCGACGAATATTTTTTATAAAAATTCTAAAATTAAATATTCTTCAGGAAGGGGAGAATAAAATGAAAAAAAAGTTTATTATCATTTTTATGATTTTAATATCTATCAACATTGTGGCTTTTTTTTCTAAAGTTCCATCTCCTTTTAGAGTTTCTTCATATAAAAAAAATACATATGTATTTATTCTCCTGGATAAATTTTCCTGGGAAAGCAATGATGATTATTATTTTCGATTTGGATTTTCAATTGAAGATTTTAATCTTCCAAATGAAAATGGCATCTATATAAAAAAAGACTTTCAAAATATATTTGAGTTACCTATTGACCTTTTAATAACACTGGGAGGTTATTTTGATTTTTCTGCTGATTTTGGTAATTTTATTGTAAGTTTAATGAGTTATAATGCATATACTTTTTTTCATCGCCATAATTCAAAATATATAAATATTAATATTGGAACAGAGCTTGAAAATACTATTTTTTCTCTTGGACTGGAAATAAGAAAAATTTATGATGTTAATTATAATACTTTAGAAATAATGAAAGAATATGAACCTATTTATACAGGTTATGGTACTTTTTCCTTTAAACTTAATTATGAAAATTATATTACTGTAGAATTTTCAAAACCTTTTTTTTATGAAGAAGATATACCGCTTTTTGATTTACATCCTATGATTTTTATTCATTTTAATAAAAAACTCTTTATAAATAATGAAAACAATGTTGAGATTTTAACAGGAGTTAAATGGATGGAAAATTCTTTCAAAGTTAGAACTGGTTTTTTAATTAATTTATAGGTGCTTTATACATAATATTAAAGCGAGTGTGATCCAATGAAAAGAATTATCTTATTTGTAATTATAATAAAATTGTTTTATATTATTTCATTTGGAATATTTATAGATTTTCACGAGCCATTTATTGAAGAATCTTCTTTTCGTTTGGCATATGGATTATCAACTCAATCAGCGCTTATAAAACTTTATTATGAATTTGATAAAAAAATAGAAGGCGGAATAATTCTTTCTAATAATGATAGCGATACTTATCAAATAACTTATTTTTTATATGGTAGCAAATATACTCTTTTTAATATTCCGCTTAATATTGCAATTGGTTATGAAGATTTTGTGGAGAACGATAATATTATGAATATGTTTTCTATTATAATTGGAAGAAAAGAAGATTTTTATTCATTATACGGAGGATTAAAAATAAGTCATTTTGATTTATTATATTCATATTCTGTATATTCTGTCAAACTCGTTGAAGATTTATTTTTAAATATTGGAATATCATTTGAAAATAAATTTGAAACTTTTAATTGTTTTGTTGGTTTTTCTATTTCTGAAGAAAACAAAAGTACACAAAAATTTCAGGCATTTTTTTCTACAAATAAAATAGATAAATTCCAATATGAATCAGATATTAATTTATTCAAATAAAAAAATCGTGCGGTTTTCCGCACGATTTTTTTATTTGATTTTGGTGGAGGCGGCGGGAGTCGAACCCGCGTCCGAAAGTAGAGTAAGCCGGACGTCTCCGAGCGCAGCCTGTGTTTTGCTTTCGCCTGGCGTTCGCCCACAGGCAGGCTAACGCCAGACTATCTCCCTGAATTGTCCCCGAAATCCCGGGAGAATGGATTTCAGGTAAGGGCCAATTTTATGACGCCCTTGCTAACCGCTCGGCCCCAACGGTTAGAAGGACGGCTGCGTTATATTATATTAAGCAGCTAATGCGTAATTTTCTTCGGCAATTCTCTTTTTGACCGATTGTTTTACGTGGTTACAGTCTTCCACGGCTCGCTTTCCGACTTACTCTACCCCCGTCGAAACCGTTTCGCCCCCGATACAACGCAATATTATATCATAAATTGTTTTATTTTTCAAAGAGTTTTTTCAAATTTTCGTTATATGGTGGTCTTACAACGCCTTTTTCTGTAATAATCGCTGTAATTAATTCGTTTGGTGTAACATCAAAAGCAGGATTATAAACTTTTATTTCTTCAGGAACCATTTTTGATTTATGACAATACCTAACTTCATCGTGTGATCTTTCTTCAATTGGAATTTCATTTCCTGTTGGTGTATCAAGGTCTATTGTAGATAATGGTGCTGCCACATAAAATGGGATTCCATGCTCTTTTGCAAGCACTGCAACTGAATATGTTCCTATTTTGTTTGCAGTATCTCCATTTGCAGCAATTCTATCTGCACCAACAATTACAGCATTTATTTTTCCCTGTTTCATTACCCAACCGGCCATATTATCGGAAATTAATGTTACATCAAATCCGTCTTTATATAACTCCCATACTGTAAGTCTTGCCCCCTGTAGATATGGTCTTGTTTCATCAGCATATACCTTTATATCTTTTCCCATATCCCTTGCGCCTCTGATTACTCCAAGTGCCGTTCCATAATCTACTGTAGCAAGGGAGCCTGTATTACAATGGGTTAAAACGGTATCTCCATCATTTAATAACTCGCCACCAAATCTCCCCATTGTTTTATTGGCTTCTATATCTTCAAATGCAATATCAAGAGCTTCTTTTTCAATTAATTCAACAATATTTTCTTCATTTTTTATTTCATTTAGTCTTTTTTCCATTCTTTCAAGAGCCCAGAAAAGGTTTACCGCTGTAGGTCGTGTGTTGGCAAGTGTTTTTTTAACCTCTTTCATTTTTTCTTCAAATTCTGGCTTACCTATAAATTCTTTTACGCCAAGAACATATCCAAAGGCTGCAGAGGCTCCTATTGCAGGAGCACCTCTAACAACCATATCTTTAATTGATTTTGCAACTTCTTCATATGTTTTACAGGTTACATATTTTTCTTCTAATGGTAAATATCTTTGATCTATTAATATGAATTCTTCACCAGTCCATTCCATGGACATAGTTTTTAACTTGCTCATTTTTCTTCATCCTTTTCCACTTCAGCAATTACCTTTTTAGCTAATTGAACATATGGAGCTACATGTTCTGGTTTTCCAAAGTATGCTGCAGGCTTTCCGTTATCCATATTTGTTCTTATTTCTTCACTAATTGGTATTTCTGCTAAAATTGGAAGATTATATTTTTCTGCCAGACTTTTTGCACCGTTTTTACCAAATATGTAGTGCTTTGTATGGCAATTTGGACATTCAAAGTATGCCATATTTTCAACAAGTCCCAATACTTTTTTGTTCATTACTGTAAAGAAATTAATTGCTCTTTCAACATCATCTTTTGATACTTCAGAAGGTGTTGTTACTATAATTGCACCATCAAATCTTTTTAACATCTGCATTACTGTTAATGGTTCATCACCTGTTCCGGGAGGTGCATCAATAACGAGATAATCTAAGTCTTCCCATTCAATATCGTTAAAGAATTGTTTTATAGTTCCTGTTTTTATCGGACCTCTCCATACTATTGGTTTTCCTGATTCCGGTACAAATTGAGAAACTGATATAACTTTTATTCCATTTACTTCTGGCGGTAAAATCTTTTCTCCAACCTGGTATGGATGATCTTTTTCTGTTCCACCAAGCATTCTCATTACGTTTGGACCATGCATGTCAATATCCATTAATCCAACCTTTCTTCCTTCGAGAGAAAGGGCTACAGCTAAATTTACAGCTATTGTAGATTTTCCAACTCCACCTTTACCACTCATTACCATTATTATGTGTTTGATATTTTTTAAATCATCCTGATTTGGTAAATTAAATTGAATTTTTTTATCTGCCATATTATTCCTCCTCAACAATTATCTCATATGTAACTTCTGCCACACCTTTTACAGTTGCAGAAGCAGAGCAATATTTTTCCTGAGATAATTTTACTGCTCTTTCTAATTTTTCCATTGGAAGATCTTTTCCTTTAAAATAATATTTGATATTTATTTTTGTAAATGCTTTTGGATGATCTTCTTTTCTTTCTGTTTCTAATTTTACTCTTAAATCTTTATAATTTACTTTCATTTTCTTTAAAATCAATGCTACATCTATTCCTGTACATCCACCAATTCCTGCTAAGAATAATTCAAGAGCTCTTGGCCCTGTATTTGCTCCTCCAACTTCAGGCGAGGCATCTATTATTACATCGTGTCCAGAAGGTGTCTTAGCTACAAATTGCATTCCACCCATATGTTTTAATTCTAATTCCATATTTAATACCTCCTGTTTTAAATATGATTTTTTCTGTCATATATATTTATATTATACATATATTGTGATTAATTTTAAATAACATAAAAATTAAGAGTTAAAAAAACTATAAAATATTATTTTGTTGGTAAATATAAAATTTTGATGTATAATTATAAGATGAATGTTATTATCCAGGAGGTTGAAGATGAAAAGATATTTATATATTTTTATAATAATTTTATTGGCAAGTATAAACATATTTGGTTCGCCTGATACATTTCAGGTTGTTGATAAGATCCCCGTTGGCGAAAGAACCTTTCATATAGACATTTATGGGAATTATGCTACAATTTGTAATTATAGTGGAACAGCTAAAGTAGTAGATTATGTAAATGGTGACACTGTATTGTATGTGGACAACGGAATACTTTCAATTCCAATGGCGGGATATTATATTAATAATTATCTATATGTTATAGACAACGGCGACCCTTCAATAAAGGTTATTAATAAATGGGGAAGTTTGAGCAGGAAATTAAAGCTTTACGCGAGACCTATTAATATGAAATATTCAAATGATAAATTTTATATTACTACAATTAATCCTTATGGTTTATATATAATAGACAAGCAAAAGCTTAAAATCGATAATTTTTATAAATTCCCTGTACGTGCTCCTTTTATTTCAATTATAGATGATGACATTATGGTTCCTATGTATGAAAACGAAAAGGATGACATTTTAAAAACTTATAAATTGCTTTTCGATCTTTCAAAAGAAGATTTTATAATAAACTTAAAACGTATTTTGTTCCCTATTGATATTGTAAAATACAATGATTATTATTATTTAGGTGAATATTTTGAAGGTGGAATTTTTGAATTTTCTGATAATTATCAAAAAAAGATCGCACAATTTGGAAAAAATCTTACGAATATAGGAATTTTCAATGATATGATTGTAGGTAATTCCCATTACGGCGGATTGTATTTTTATTCTTTTAAAGATAAAAAGATTAGACATATCCTAAAGGATATTCCTATTGTAGATTTTGCTTATAATAAATCAAATGACTTTTTATTTGCTATTTCTCATATTACAGGAGAATTTTTTGTAATTGATAAAAACCTCAAGGTGTATGAAAAACTAAAGATTGGAGATTATCTTATAGATATAGAGGTCCCAACAGATAATATAATACTGGTATTGGATACGGAAAATAAAACTCTTAATATTATAAGAAGGTTTTAATTAAATCCAGATGTTCGTGATGAGATGCGTTTAGCATTAATAAAAATTTACTTTGGAAAATCTCAAAATCAAAATCATTTAGCATTGCTATAGGATATAATATATCTTCCTCATTTGAAAAGAAGAGATTATATTTATAGTCTATAGATTTAAATACCCTGAAATTTTTCTTGTTTTTATATAAAATCACGGGAGTTCCCAGATATAATGATAATATCCCACCATGTAATCTATCAGAAATTACAAATTCGGATTTTAACATTTCATCTATTATTTTACTTTCATCTGTTATTGGAAAATTCATATTTATTTCTTTTTCAAATTGTTCAAAAAACTCATATGCATGTATGGAATCCTGAGATTTATTAAATACTATAGGGGTAAGTCTTTCAACTTTTAAATCTTTTAGTATTTTCACTATTTTAGACCAGTTTCTTTTGTTTTTTATTACTATAGAAACATGACCTTTTTGCGGATCACGCTTAAAGATTGTATTTTTATACTTCAAAACACCTATATCCACACCATATGCAAAGTTTCTAGAATATCTTTTTGCATATCTATAACTGGTTTTATCTCTTAAAATACCATAGAGATTTTTATATTTTAGAATTTTAGGTAATCTTCTTAATGCTGATTTGTGTTTAAAATGACCAAATCCCTGTGAAAAAAATACTATATTTTTTTTATAATGTTTTGCTATGTTTATTATAAATTCATAATACCAGAAACTTCTAAGAGAAGTCTCTGTTTGAAGAAGATTCCCTCCTCCAAATATAATTAAATTACTTTGATTTATTGTTTTTATTATACCTGGAATATCAAACTTTTCCACATTTGTAATTTTAAAATTTTCTTTTTCTAACGGTTTATCAGAAATAACATATATTTCTCCTATAAAACCTGATTCTTGAAGAAGATATAATGTTGATTCAAATAACATTTCATCTCCAAGATTCCCATGACCGTAATAACCTATAAGAAAAATTTTTTTCATATTTTTCTCTCCTTAGGGATTTTTTATGTATATATAGAATTATAATTCAGGAGGCGATTAAAATGTTTGTAAAAGACCTTGCATTAAATATTATACCAAAATCTCTCGATGCAGTTTCTGTTAGGCAGAGAGTTTATTCTCATAATATAGCTAATTATAACACACCCGGTTATAAAAGAAAAGACGTCTCCTTTGAAGAAGAGTTAAGAAAAGCTCTTGGAGATAGTAATGAAATAAAACTTAAAACTACAAATCAAAAACACTTAAAAAATATTCCAGATTTAAATGAAGTGAGTTATAATATAATCGAGGACAAATCAAGAAGCAATAGAGAAGATGGAAACAATGTTGATATTGACGTTGAAATGGTAAAAATGATGGAAAATACTTTACAATACAACGCTTTAACAAGGTTAATAAATTATAGATTTAATGATTACAAGACAGTTATAGGAGGCATTAGATAATGAATATAAACGCATTTAAAATAATGGATATTGCAGCAAGCGGGATGACTGCAGAAAGATTTAGATCAGAAGTTATATCAAATAATCTTGCTAATGCCAACACCACAAGAACAGAAAATGGTGGACCATATCGAAGAAAGATTGTAACCTTTAAAGAGGTTTTAAATAAAGAAAAAGCAACAAAGGATGAGCAATTATCTGGCGTAAAAGTCGGGAAATTGGCTGAGGATAAAAGCCCTTTTAGACTTGTTTACGATCCCGGACATCCTGACGCTGACGAAAACGGATATGTAAAGTATCCAAATGTTAATGTTTTACGTGAAATGGTCGATTTAATTACAGCACAGAGAGCTTATGAAGCAAATGTGGCTGTGGTGAATTCGGCAAAATCAATGTTTAATTCTGCATTATCTATTGGTCGTGGAGCATAGTTAGGAGGTGCAATAAATGATTGAAAAGGTACCAGGTATTTCAGGAATAAATGGAATTAATAATATAGCACGGACGCAAAAAAAGGATCAAACAAAACAGGGAAATCTCAATTTTGCAGATATCCTTAAAAACGCTATTGAAGATGTTAACAAAACGCAAAAGGTGGCTCAACAAATGAGTGCTGATTATGCAGCTGGTAAGATTGATAACATTCACAATGTTATTATTTCTGCCGAAAAGGCTTCTTTATCTTTAAAACTCACAACCGAAGTTACTAACAAGATAGTTCAGGCTTACAAAGAAATTATGAGAATGCAGATTTAATAAGTGAGGTTATTCGATGGAAAGATTGGAAAAAATTATTTCAATGGTTGATACTTTTTTTGAAGAGAATCCAGATGCATCATTTGATGATCTGGAGGATTTTCTTGTCAAAAATTTTGACAAAGAATCCATAGAAGAATATTTTCAACTACTTGGTGAAACAATGGTTAATCTTGAAAAAAAATTAAAGGATCCGGTGGTGAAAATGATGGATAATGAAATGGAAGTAAAAATAATTAAAAATCCTGATGAAGACTTATTAAAAAAACTGGATGTAGAAAAATGGCCAATTTGGACAAAGGAAGCTTCAAAATTTGATTGGTATTATGATGATTCTGAAGTTTGCTATATCCTCGAAGGTAAGGTAAAAGTATATACTGAAAACGGCGAGTATTTAATTGAAAAAGGTGACCTTGTACGATTTAAAAAGGGATTATCCTGCACCTGGGAGATTTTAGAAGATATTAAAAAACATTATAATTTCGGAATAAATATATAAGGCTCGAAAAATTCGAGCCTTATTTTATTATTTTAGCCACGTAATTTTAAATTTATTCTTTTTAATTCTTTATCCATATCAAGTATTTCTACATTTACTATTTGGTTTATGCTCACAACTTCTGAAGGATGTTTTATGTATTTTTCAGACATATTTGATTTGTGTATTAAACCATTTTCTTTTATTCCCAAATCTACAAATGCTCCAAAATCTGTTATATTTGTAACTCTTCCCTGTAAAATCATTCCAACCTTTAAATCATCAAAGGTTAAAACATCTTCATACAATAATGGTTGAGGTAATTCATCTCTTAAATCCCTGCCTGGTTTTTGTAATTCTGTTATTATGTCTTTGAGCGTATATTCCCCTATTTCAAGTTGTTCGGCTAATTTTTTTAATTCATTTTCACCATAATATTTTTTTAACTTTTCTCTTAATGTTTCTAATTTTTCTGAATTTAATATATCTTCTGGTTTAAAACCTAAATATTCTAATAATTGTATTGTTTTTTCATAACTTTCAGGATGAATACCTGTAACTTCAAGCGGATTATTCCCATCAAAAATTCTTAAAAACCCTGCTGCCTGTTCAAAAGCTTTAGGACCAAATCCTTTTACTTTTAATAATTCCTTTCTTTCTTTGAAAAATCCATTTTCTTCCCTGTATTTTACAATATTTTCCGCAAGTTTTGGTGTAATACCTGAAATATATTGTAATAATGCTGCTGAAGCTGTATTTAAATTTACCCCAACAAGATTCACAACATGTTCCACTGTATTTTCTAACTTTTCTTTTAGCAACTTTTGATTCATATCGTGCTGATATTGACCTACGCCCAATGATTTTGGATCTATTTTTACAAATTCTGCAAGAGGATCCTGAATACGTCTTCCTATACTTATGGCTCCCCTAACTGTGACATCTAAATCTGGAAATTCCTTAGCTGCTAATTTTGATGCTGAATATACAGAAGCTCCGGATTCATCTGCAAATATATATTTAAGACCAAGATTATGTTTTTTTACAACATCTACTATAAAACTCTGTGTTTCTCTTGAGGCTGTTCCGTTTCCAATTACTATAAGGTTTAGATTATATTTTTTTATAAAATCCAATACTATCTTTTCTGATTTTTCAAATTCATTTTGCGGCGGAACGGGATATATTGTTGCATTTTCCAGAAATTTGCCAGATTCATCAAGAGCTACTACTTTACATCCTGTTCTATATCCAGGGTCTATAGCAAGAACTCTTTTGTTTTTCAACGGTGGGGTTAATAATAGTTCCTTTAAATTCTTGGAAAACAATTCTATTGAAGATTCTTCAGCTCTTTGTGTAAGTAAATTTCTTACTTCATTTGAAATAGACGGAAAGAGCATATTTTTAAAACCATAGTCAAGTCCTTCTTTTATTATTTTATTGTTTTCCTCGTATTTTGTAAGATAGAATTTGTAGAGTTTTTCTATATATTTTTCTTCCAATGAGAGTTTTACGCTTAAAACACCTTCTTTTTCCCCACGATTTATAGATAAAACCCTATAATTTGGTATTTTTCTTATTTCTTGAGAAAATTCATGATACATATCGTATTTTGTCTTTTCTTCTATGAACTTTTTCTTTTTATTTGATTCAATTCTTCCATATTTTAATAAGTCATCTCTTAAAATTTTTCTTATTTTTTCATTATGAGCAAAATATTGACCTATAATATATTTTACTCCTTCAAAAACTTCTTCAACGCTTTTTACTTTATCATTTATGTATTTTTGAGCTTCCTGCTCAATATTTTCAATTTCCTCGGAAAGTAATTTCTTTGCAAATGGTTCTAAACCATTTTCTATTGCAATATCAGCCTTTGTTTTCTTTCTCTTTTTATATGGCAAATATAGATCTTCTACTTCACTGAGTTTTTTAGCCTGTAATATTTTATTTTTTAATTCTTCTGTTAATTTTCCCTGCTCTTCTATTGATTTTAAAACACTTTCTTTTCTTTTTTCAAGATCTGTATAGTATTGGAATAATTCAGAAATTTTTCTTATGATTTCTTCATTTAAATTTCCTGTTGCTTCTTTTCTATAACGACTTATAAACGGTATTGTGTTTCCATCATTTAAAAGATTTACCGTATTTTTTACCTGCCAATCCTTTATTTTTAATTCTTCGGAAATATTTTTCAATATATCCATTCTATCACTCCCTTAAATTAATACCATGTAATTAAAACAGGGGATTTCTCCCCTGTTTTATTTAATTATACAATTATAAAATTAATTTTCTTCTGTATTTTCTTCTTTTTCTTTTTGCTTTTCTTCGAAGTTTTCAACTTCAACTATTTCTACTTTTTCCTTTAAGAAATCTGCAACCTTTTTGCTTAAGATATCCCACATAAGATTTCCTAAAATTTCTGCATTTGAATAAACAATTTCTCTTGCCTTGTCATGAGGAATTCTCCACATATGAGCAAATGAATGTATAGCTTCGCTTAATTCTTTTTCTTCAACCTTTAAATTATTATCTTCTGAAATTTTGTTAATTACTGTCATTTCCTTAATTGATCTTATAGCCTGTTCTTTTAATTCATCAAGATATTTTTCTTCTCCACCGTATTTTTCCACTTCTTCATCGTATTTTCCGCTATTTTTAACTCTTTCAAGAGTTTTTTCAACAAAATCTTCTATTGTTTCCTCTGATACATCTATATCAACATACTTGTGTAATTCTGCTAATATGTAATTTCTTACATAATCTTCCTTCCATACTTTAAATGATTCTGCTCCTTCTTTTGAGAGCTTTTCTTTTAATTCAAGAACTGAATTTACTTCGCTGTCTAATGTTTTTGCTATTTCATCTGTTAATTCAGGTACTATTCTTTTATAAACTCCTTCAACATTGATTTTATACACGTATTTTTTGTCTTCAAATTCTCTGTTTATTTCAACGTAATCTCCCTTTTTCTTTCCAACAAGATCCTGAACCATAGGTCTTTTATCTTCTTCGTATAATACATATTCGCTTTCTTTATCTTTATATAATTCTTTTCCGTCTTCTGTAACTACTGTATATTTTACTTTTACAAGATCATTGATCTCTGCTGGCTCTTCTTTTTCTTCAAGAATAGGATTTTCTTCTAATAAATCCTTTATTCTTTCTTCTACAAATTTTTCTACAACTTCTTTTTCTGTTGGGACCTCTACTTTCATTTCCTCAAATTTCATTGATGTAATTTCAGGATGCTCGTGAACTAATACTTCAACTTCTGCAAAATCATTATCAAGAGCAAATGATTCAATATATGGACCAAATAAAATCTTATCATCTCTAAATTCTTCTTCAACCTGATCTAATAATATTTCTCTAACCATTTCAACAAAATCTTCACCAAATTTGATTTTCATAACTTTCTTAGGCACTTTACCTTTTCTGAAACCATGAAATGTATATCTCTGGTTTAATTCTCTAACAATCTGGTCTTCTGCTTTTGTAATATCGCTTTTGTCAAATTTTACAAGATATCTTTTTACGTTTTTGTCTGTAGATAATACTTCTTTCTGCATTTTCAACACTCCTTTTTCTTATTTTGATTTATATATACTGATTATATTATACTTGCAAAATACTTTAATACTGTTAAAATTAAGTCAAATTAGGATTTCAGATAAGTAATAAATTTAATAAGAAGAAATATATTTTCTTTTGATTTTTTATAGAAAAAAAGGTATAATATGTATATAAAAAATTATTTCTGGTAGGGGGAAAAATTCATGGGGTAAATAATAAAAGTATCCGGGATATTTTATTTAAACAAAATCTGTTTATTATTATATCTATTGTTCTTGTTGTAGTAATCTTATTGCTATTTTCAATGAACATTATCTTTAAAAAATTATATACTTCAACAGTAACCAAAACATTAAATTCAATCACTTCTTTTTATAATTCTCAAATCCCGTTGCTAGATGTTTATAGTTTAAAAGCCGAAGAAATGACAGAAGTTATACTAAAAGAAGTTTTAGATGTATTTATAAATAATCCTGAAAATTTTAAAAACTTTTTTCAGGAATATAAATTTAACAAATTCAAAAACAATCCTTTTGTAAAGGACATAAACTATTATATTATCAATAAAAATGGAGAAATAATCGAGACTGATTATGAACCTGATCTTGGATTAAATTTGGCAAAAAGAATTCCTTCATACTGGAAGTTTATTCAAAAAAAGCTAAGTAAAACAGATCCATATATTAGTATGCTTTCTTTTGAAGTAAAAACAAACTTTCCAAGAATGTATGCTTATAAGACTTTAGATAACGGAAATATTTTCGAGCTGGGAATATTGTTAAATGAAAATTCTGTCCCTATATTCTTTAAAACAATTTCTGTTTTGAACTTTAATTTTATACAAAACATATATACTTATAATATAAACTATACACCTTTCTCAAGCAAGTTTCCTTTATTAAGCAAAGAAGAGAAAAATATTTTTGAAAATTCTCCTGTTAATACTGGAAAAGTTAATGATTACACTATAAGAGAATTATCAAACTGGAAAAAAGCTTATATCTACTTCAAATGGTCTCCACCAACTATAAATAATAGAAAGTTTAATTTTGTTGTTTTAACAAAAGTTGTAATGGATTTTTCTGAAATAATTTCTTTAAAAAATATCGTAGAAATTTTATTTATTATAATAACCTTTTCTGTTGCTATTATTGTTCTGATATTTAGTTACAGAAATGCTTTACGCGTAGAAAAACCTATTACAAATTTAATAAAAAATATTGAGGATGGCAATATTGGTAAAATCGATGATCATACCGGTGTTAGAGAAATAGATACTCTTATAAAATATTATTCGCATATAACAAAAACATTGGCGCAGAAATTAAGTGAAGAAGAAAGGGAATTTTCAAATCTTAAAAGAAAACTTGAATCAATGGAAAAAGAAAAAAACTTACTATACGATATGGCTTTAAAAGATACTTTAACAAAGCTATTTAATAAAAAAGGTGCAATGAATATAATTACTAAAATAATTAAAAATCAGGAAAGTTTCTGTGTTATTTATCTTGAAGTCGACAATTATTACCTTGTAAAAGATTCATTAGGAATAGAAGAAGCTAATGATATGATTTTAAATCTTGTGGATATCATGAAACAAACATTTAGAGATAGAGATTTTGTTTTCAGATTTACAGACTCTGAATTTGTAGTAGTTTTAAGATTTGTTAATCTGGAAATTTCTCAACGGGTTTTAAAAAGATTTGTTGATGCCATAAAGAAATTTAATATTACTACTGATGCCAAATACAAAATTTCAATAAGCTACGGTTTAATTGAATACAAAAATCAGAATATTGATAATTTATTTAAAGATGCACAGAAAAAAATGAAAGAAATGAAAGAATTAAAAAAGAGCCTGTTAAGAAAGATGAAATCTTCTAAACAATAAAAAATATTATCACCTAAATTAATTTTAAATTGAGGGTTGGTGTAAAATGGATTTAATACCTTTTTACGAAAAAGGGAATACAAAAGTATTTTTATTTATTCTTCCTCCTTTTGGCGTAAACACTTATGTTATTGACGATGATAATACATTGATTATAATTGATCCAGGAAAAGGAAATGATATAATATTTCAATTTTTTAATCCTGAAAATTATCCAGAAAAATATATTCTGATAACTCATGGCCATTATGACCATATTGCTGGTCTGGAAATACTAAAAGATAAAGGATTTAAAATTTTGGTTCCACATAAAGAAATAAGTTACTTAAACGATAGTTCTAAAAATCTAAGTTATATGTTTGGTGTTGATTTTAAATTAAACATTAATGTTGAAACACTTTATGAAGGTTATTATAAAATTGGCAATTTAAAATTTCTTGCAAAATATTTTCCGGGACATACTCCTGGTTCAATGATTTATGACTTTGGTAATTTTATATTTACCGGAGATTTTATGTTTAGTGATTCAATTGGCAGAACTGACCTTCCATATGGCGATGAGAAAATGATGAAAAGATCCATTTCCATATTTAAAGAATTTATAAAATCAAAAAAAGATACCACTATAATAATGCCCGGCCATATGAATATCTGTTATCTTGAAGAATTAAAAAATGACAATATCTTTTTAAAATATGGAGGTTAGAAAATGATTGAAAGGTATTCCCTATCCCCCTTAAAGGAATTATGGTCAGAAGAAGAAAAATACAAAAGATGGCTGGAAATCGAATTAGCAGTTATTGAAGCTTTTGAGGAAAAAAATATTGCACCAAAAGGTACTGCTGAAAAAATTAGAAAAAAAGCTGTTATTGATGTCGAAAAAATTCTTGAAATTGAAAGTGTAGTAGATCATGATGTCATTGCCTTTATTAAATCTATAACAGATGAAATGGGTGATGAAGCAAGATTCTTTCATAAAGGATTAACCTCTTCAGACATAGTAGATACAGCCTGGTCTTTGGGATTAAAAAGAGCTGGAGAAATAATTTTAAAAGAAATGTATACATTAGCTGATATTTTAAAAGATAATGCTGTTAAATATAAATATCTTTACACTGTAGGAAGGTCTCATGGTGTTCATGCAGAACCAACTTCTTTTGGTTTAAAGATGCTTTCCTATCTTGCTGAATTAAATAGAAATATTGATCGTTTAAAAAATTCTATAGATAATATTTCATTTGGAAAATTAAGTGGTGCAGTGGGAAATTACGCAAATATTGATCCGGAAATTGAAGAAATTGCTCTTAATAAATTAGGATTAAAGCCAGAAACTGTTGCTACACAGGTTGTTCCAAGAGATAGACATGCTGAATTTCTTTCAACACTTGCTTTAATTGGTGCCGGAATTGAAAGAATTGCAATAGAGATAAGGCATTTACAAAAAACTGAAGTACTTGAAGCTCAGGAACCTTTCAAAAAAGGACAAAGAGGTTCATCAGCAATGCCGCACAAAAAGAATCCTATACTCTGTGAAAGACTGACCGGTATGGCAAGAATGCTCAGAAGTTATACTGTTGGAGGATACGAAAACATTGCACTATGGCATGAAAGGGATATTTCTCATTCATCTGTGGAAAGAGTATTTCTTCCTGATGCAACATTAATTGCATATTATATGGTGAAAAAAACACAATATTTAATGGAAAACTTAATTGTTTACGAGGATAGAATAAAGGAAACCTTTCAAAGATCATATAATCTTGTTTATTCGCAAAGAGTGTTATTAGCTTTGATTGATAAAGGTTTAAGCCGTGAAGAAGGTTATAAATTCGTTCAAAAATATGCTCTTGAAGCATGGGATAACAGAAATGATTTTAAAGAAATATTATGGAATGACGAAAAAATACGTTCCTTATTTTCAAAGGAAGAGTTTGATAAATTATTTACTCCTGACTATTATCTTAGAAATATTGACGCCATATATAAACGTTTTGGGTTATAATAAATAAAAGCGCGGATTAATCCGCGCTTTTATTATTATTTTTTCGCAATTGATATTCTTACCATGTTCTTCTCAATTTCTGCCTGGACTTTTGCTTTTTCAACAGAACTTTCTGCATGATTTAATTTTTCTTTTGCAGCTTCAATTGCTTTCATTGCAGTCTCTACATCTATTTCATCAGGCCTTTCGGCTGCTGTGGTAAGAACTATCATCTCTTTACCGTCCATTTCAAGAATTCCGCCATGAACAGCAAATACTTCTTCTTTTCCATCTTTGTGTCTTACCTTTAAAGGAGCTACTTTTAATTTGGCAACAATGGGCAATCTATTTGTTAAAACACCCATGCCACCTTCTATTGTTGTAAATTCGGCATATTCTGCTTCAATTGTTGTTTTTACTCCTTTGGGGGTTACTATTTTTAAATCAAACATTTTACCCCCTCCTTAAACTTTTATTCCCATATTCTTTGCCTTTTCCAATGCCTGTTCTATTGTACCAACCATATAGAATGCCTGTTCAGGAATATGGTCGTATTTTCCTTCTAAAATTTCTTTAAATCCTTTTACTGTGTCTTCAACTTTTACATATTGACCTTCAATTCCAGAGAACTTTTCTGCAACAAAGAATGGTTGAGTTAAGAATCTCTGTATTTTTCTTGCTCTTTGAACTGTAAGTTTATCTTCTTCTGATAATTCTTCAATACCAAGAATAGCAATAATATCCTGTAAATCTTTATATCTCTGCAATACCTGTTGAACACCACGAGCAACACTATAATGTTCATCACCAAGAACTGCCGGATCAAGAACCTTTGATGTTGAATCAAGTGGATCAACTGCAGGATATAAACCTAATTCTGCAATTTGCCTTGATAAAACAATTGTTGCTTCAAGATGTGTAAATGTTGTTGCTGGAGCAGGGTCTGTAATATCATCTGCAGGAACATAAACAGCCTGAACAGATGTAATAGAACCATCTTTTGTAGATGTAATTCTTTCCTGTAACTGACCAACGTCAGTTGCAAGTGTTGGTTGATAACCAACAGCTGATGGCATACGTCCTAAAAGAGCAGAAACCTCCGAACCAGCCTGAACAAATCTGAAGATATTATCTATAAATAATAATACATCTTTTTTCTGAACATCCCTAAAGTATTCAGCCATTGTCAATGCTGTTAAAGCTATTCTAAACCTTGCTCCTGGTGGTTCGTTCATCTGACCGAATACAAGAGCTGTATTTGGTAAAACTCCTGATTCTTGCATTTCAAGCCATAAGTCATTACCTTCCCTGGTTCTTTCTCCAACACCAGCAAAAAGTGAAAGACCTTTATGTTCAATAGCGATATTTCTTATAAGTTCCATAACAAGAACTGTTTTACCAACACCTGCACCACCGAAGAAACCTATCTTACCACCTTTTGGGAATGGTGCAAGAAGGTCAATAACCTTAATACCTGTTTCAAGTATTTCAATTTCTGTTGATTGTTCTTTTAATGTTGGTGGTTCCCTATGAATTGGCCAATATTCTTTTGCATTAACATCGCCTCTTTCATCAATTGGATCACCAAGAAGATTGAACATTCTACCAAGTGTAGCATCACCTACAGGTACCTTAATAGGTTCTCCTGTATCTACAACTTCAAGCCCTCTTTTTAAACCGTCTGTAGAATCAAGTGCAACACATCTAACTGTATTATCACCAATTAATTGTTCAACCTCTAAAACAAGTTTATGATTAGTATATGGATTTATAACTTCAAGTGCATTATAAACTTCTGGAAGTTTACCTGTATCAAATTTAACATCCACAACGGGGCCTATGATACTAACTACTTTTCCTATATTTTTTTCCACTTATTACACCCCCAAAAATTCTTATTATTCTTCTTGCAATGCCTGTGCTCCGTTTACTATTTCGATTAATTCCTGTGTAATTGAAGCCTGTCTTGCTTTATTATAAGCTAATGTGAGCTTTTCGATTAAGTTCTTTGCATTATCTGTAGCATTATGCATTGCATTTTTCCTTGCATATAATTCACTAATCTTTGTTTCATACAAAATCATATACATTTTTGATAAAAGATATAAATATGCAGCTTCTTCAAATAGTTCTTTTGAATCTGGTTCATATTCATATCTTGATTCATTTTTACCTTCAAAAGATACAGGAAGCAAATCAACTATTTCAGGTTTTTGGACAAGGGCATTTTTAAATGCACCATATACTACTTTAACCTTTCCTATACCTTTTTCTTCAATAATATCAATTATATCATCAAGAACATATTCTGCATTTTCCTGCGTAGGAACATCGTATAGTTTGGTTCTGGATAATATTAATTTGCCTGTTTTTTTAAGTTCTATTTCACCTTTTGTTCCAATATTTACAAAACCAACAAAATCTTCTGTTTTATTTGCTAAGTTCATAGCTTCCTTCGCTAATTCCATAGGGAATGCTCCGCACAACCCCATATCTGGTGTAACTGTTACTATTAAAGTGCCAGGCTTTTTTGATGTATATATACTATCTTCAACAGGAGATAATTTCTTTATAACCTTTTCTGCATAATATGCATAATCTTTTAATGCCTGAATATCTTTTACAATCTTGTTGGCTTTTGCCGCAGCAACCATTTCCATTGCTTTTGTAATTTTCATAGTTGACTGCGTTGAAGCACGCCTTTGTTTTAATATTCTAAGTTTTCCACGACTCATGGCCTTTCACCGCCTTAAGCCTGAAAACCCTGTTTAAAGTCTTCAATAGCTTTTCTTAAGTCTTTTTCAAGTTCATCATCAATTTTCTTTTTAGTTTTTATTGCTTCTAAAATAGAAGGTCTATTTGATTTTAAGAATTGTAAGAATTCTTTTTCAAATTTTGATATGCTTGATGTTGGTATATCATCAAGATATCCATTTACACCAGCAAATACGACTGCAATCTGATCTTCAACATCCATAGGCATATATTGCCCCTGTTTTAACAGTTCAGAAAGCTTTTCACCTCTGATTAACTGTTTCCTTGTTGATTCATCAAGTTCTGTTGCAAATTGCGCAAATGCTTCAAGTTCACGGTACTGTGCAAGATCAAGCCTCAAACTACCAGCAACCTGTTTCATAGCTTTAATCTGTGCAGCACCACCAACCCTTGAAACTGATAAACCAACATTAACAGCTGGTCTTTGTCCTGCATAGAACAATGATGGTTCAAGATAAATCTGTCCATCTGTAATAGAAATAACATTTGTAGGAATATATGCAGAAACATCATTTGCCTGTGTTTCGATTATAGGTAATGCGGTTAATGAACCTCCGCCATATTTTTCATTTAATCTTGCTGCCCTTTCCAATAATCTGGAATGCAAGTAAAATACATCACCTGGATATGCTTCACGTCCTGGTGGTCTTCTCAAGAGCAATGAAAGTTCCCTATAAGCTGCTGCGTGTTTTGAAAGGTCATCATATACAACAAGTGCATCTTTTCCATTAAACATGAAATATTCGCCCATTGCACAACCTGCATATGGAGCAAGATACAATAATGATGCTGGATCACTTGCACTTGCTACAACAACTGTTGTATATTCCATTGCACCATGTTGCTCAAGTTTTGCAACTGTTCTTGCAACAGATGATGATTTCTGACCTACTGCAACATAAATACAGTGAACGCCTTTACCTTTTTGGTTAATGATTGTATCTATAGCTATTGCTGTTTTACCTGTTTGTCTATCTCCAATAATTAATTCCCTTTGACCTCTTCCAATAGGAATCATTGTATCAATAGCTTTTAAACCTGTCTGTAATGGTGTATCAACAGGCTTTCTTAATACAACACCTGGAGCTTTAAATTCTATTGGTCTTGTATTTTTAGCATTAATTGGACCTTTTCCATCTAAAGGCTGTCCCAATGGATTAACAACTCTTCCTAATAATTCTTCTCCAACAGGAACTTCTGCAATTCTTCCTGTTCTAACAACTTTGTTTCCTTCCTTAATAACCTTATAATCACCAAGTATAATAATACCAACATTATCTTCTTCAAGGTTTAAGGCTATACCATCTATTACTTCACCTTCATCTGTATGGATTTCCACAAGCTCACTTGCCATTGCATCTCTTAACCCATATGCTCTGGCAATACCGTCACCAACCTGGATAATCCATCCAACTTCTTTTATTTCACCTGATTCATATGATTTAATACGTTCCTCAATTACCTTTTCAAGTTCATCAGGATTTATTCTCAAAACAAATCACCCCCGCTTGGAAGCGTACTCGCGTCCGATTTTTTCCAGTATTCCTTTTACTGAATAGTCAAATACTTTGTCTTCAAGTTGTAATTGCATACCACCTATTAATGATTCGTCTATTTCAGAATCTAACTCTGCTGTTCTACCGGTTTTTTTATGTATTAATCCTCTTAATTCTTCTATATTTTCTTTATTTAAGGCATAAGGTGTTATAACCTTTACCTTTACTACTTTTTTTAGTTCATTGTTTTTTTGTTCTAATAAAGTAAAAATCATTGGCAACATTAATTGCCTCTTCTTATAAACAATAGCTCTAATAAACTTATTAAAATCAACATCATCTATCTCTGCTGTTTTTGCTATCTCCATAGCAATATAATCCTTTGGAAGCAAAGGATTACCTATCATATCAGCAAACATATGATCATTTTCAATTTTTTCAACTATTTTCTTTATAGCATTAACATATTCTTCTAACTTATCCAATTTATTATTTTTTGATAAATATTCAAAAAAAGCATCTACATATCTTGTTGCAACTGAAATTGAAGCTTTCATAACTTTTCACCCTTATCCAAAGCTTCAAATGCTCTTTTAATTATTTCTTCGTTCACTTTTTCATCGATATTTTTCTTTAAAATCATTGATGCAATTGCAATTGATAATGAAACAACTTTATTTTGTATATCTTTATATGCTTCTTCTTTAATTTCAGCTGCTTCTTTTTCTGCTGCAGAAATTATTCTGCTTTTCTCATTCATTGCATCTTCTTTAGCTTTGGCAATTATATCTTTTGCAAGATTTTCTGCATCTTTTATAATATCTTCTTTCTTTGCTCTTATCTCTTCAAGCTCTTTATTTGCCTGAGCTAATTTCTCTTCAGCTTCTTTTCTGAGTTTTTCAGATTGATTTAACTCACTTTCAACTATTTGCCTTCTTTTCTCTGCAATATCAAAAAATGGTTTGTATAATGATACCCAGAGAAAATATAATAAAACAAAAAATCCTGCTAAATTAACCAATGACGTAAAATTTATATCTAACATTTACTTGCACCCCCTTTTATGGGGATTACTACCCCGAATATATATTATGGTAAAACGATTAACATCAATAATGCGATAACCAATGAATATAAACCTGTTGATTCTGTAACAGCCATAGCAAGCAACATTCTTGTTGTTAATGTACCAGCCATTTCAGGTTGTCTTGCCATAGCATCCATAGCATGAGCACCAACATTACCTTCTCCAACACCTGGACCTACAGCACCAATACCCATAGCTAAACCTGCACCAATAAATTTACCCATGTAGTATAAACCTGTACCTAATGCAGCTTCACTTCCTGATTTTACAATTTCCTGTGCTACCTGTTCAACAGCCATTTAAATCTACCTCCTTAAAAAGATTTATTGTTGATACAAAAATTATTCTTCAAGCAATGATCCCATATATGCTATTGCAAGCAACGAAAACACAAAAGCCTGTATAAATCCAACAAATATTCCAAAAAATCCCCATAAAAATACAGGTAATACAAAATATTTAATCATATAACTGATGATTAATACAAGAATACCTCCACCAAATATATTACCAAACAACCTTAATGAATGCGAAACTGGTTTTGCTATTTCTCCAATAAGATTCAAAGGAAATAACAAAGGTGTTGGTTCAAAAAACATCTTTATCCAGCTACCAATACCTTTAGCTTTAATTGCAAAGATATGACTTATTACCAAAACCATTACAGCAAATGTTCCATTTGTATTTAAATCTGATGTTGGAGTATACCATGTGTCTGTCAAAATTCCAAATTTTATACCTTCTTCCGTAGGAGCTACATTTATACCCGGAAAACCTGAAAGTAAATTAGCAACAAGAATAAATAAAAATAGTGTTGTTGAAATAGCAAATATTGCTTTTCTATATCTTTGATTTGGAACAGCGTCTTCCACTAATTCCCAAAAGTATTCCAGCAAAGCCTCCACTATCGATTGTTTCTTGTTTGGAATTAATTCAAATTTTACACCCGCAGCAAAAACTATCAATAATAAAATAATAAGTCCGGACATAATTAATGTCATTGGATTAATAGTATTCCAAAAAGAGGGTGTATCTCCAAACGTATAAGTCCATCTTAATCCTACACCTTCCAAATTAGCTGAAGGAAAAAAGATGAAATTTACAAGCCCTAATCCTAAATAGATCAGGAATAAAACAAGAAGTGTTTTTTTCTGACTTTCAGACATAATATATTCCTCCCCGTTATTTTGGTGAAAGTAGTGCAGCTATTTTCATATTTAATAATCCTAAAAATGTTAAAAACAATCCTACCTCAGAAAAAAGTGCTCCAACAAGTAATATTATACCAAAAAAAATATATCGTATAATATACCCTTTTGGAAATTTCTGTTTGCCGTTGGTTACTATTTTTTTAATATCTTCAACTATCATTAAAATTCCAATTACGGCTCCAAAGCTCCCCCAAAAAATCCATAATGATTTCAAACCAAAAAAAACAAACAAAATTACGACTTCTCCCAGAGAAAGGATTCCTATTTTAATCGCTATTTCCTTCATTTTTTCCAGTAGTTGTTTGTCTATTTCTTTGTTGTTTAAATTCATTATCCTGTTTTTCTGCCTCCTTCATTAATTCCATTATCCCTTGATATAAACCAGAAATAATACCTAAAAACAAAAAGATTATCTTCCACACCTCTGCATGTGTTATGGAAGATAATATATATCCTATTATGTAGCCAACAAATATATTTGCCAATACAGTTAAAGCAAAAAAATATACCAGATTAAGTTGCGCAAATATTTTAATATCTACTCCAAATTTATCTCGCCTTCTCATATCGCGCTTTTTAATACTACAAAAAACTCTTCAGAATACTTTCCTTCTATTGTTAACGGGAATCTCAAAGAAACACCATCTTTAATAAAGATAATGTTATTTCCATGCATAATCGAAGGAGGAGTAATATTTATCTTATAACCAAGCTGTTCAAGATTCACTGCTATCGCTCCGGATATCATATTTCCAAGTTCTCCTAAAGCACTTAAACTCATTTCATCAAGTTTTTCAACAGGCATTCCCATCATCATCTTAGAAACAACCGCTCTTGCTGATTCTTCAGAAAGACCTATATGAATATTCCCGTGTAAATCCCCTATAAAACCTATGGTAACAACAACTTCATAGGATCTTCCCTCTCCTTTATCAACAACAGGTTTCTGGATAGCAATATCCATATCATTTGTTGCCATCTTAAATGTTTTTGAGAAAGCATCGAGAATAGAATTAATTACTTTTACATTCATAGTATTCCTCCTTTAACTTATTCATACATATTATACTATAATTTTAATAAAATTACAATAATATCAAAAATAAATTTTATTAATTATAATTAGCCATTCTAACTATACAATATCTCCTGCATATGATATAATACTGTTAAGACGATTTGAATATTAAATATGAATTATAAATATTTTCTTTCATTTTAATATTTCAGGGAGGGAGAATTATGCGAATAGGAATTTTAACTGGTGGTGGAGATTGTCCCGGTTTAAATGCTGTTATTAGAGGTATTGTTAGATCTTCAGGCGAAGGTTATGAAATTTATGGAGTTTTAAACGGATGGAAAGGTATGTTATCAAAAGATGTTATGAAACTTGATAATGAAGATGTAGAAGGTATTCATATTTTAGGCGGAACTATTCTCGGAACTGCAAGAGTAAACCCATTTAAAAGAGAAGAAGATAGAATGCTTTTAGAAAAAAATTTTAAAGAACTTGGGTTTGACGCTTTAATAGCCATTGGCGGTGATGATACCTTATCAGTTGCTGCTAAACTTTCAAGTTTAGGATATCCTGTAGTTGGTGTTCCTAAAACTATAGATAATGATGTTTCAAATACAGATTATACTTTTGGTTTTCATACCGCTGTAAACGTTGGCGCAGATGCCATTGATAGATTGCATTCTACTGCGAAATCACATCAACGTGTAATGATTGTTGAACTTATGGGAAGAGAAGCTGGCTGGATAACCATTGAAGCTGGACTTGCGGCAGGAGCTCATTTAATTTTGATTCCAGAATTTCCAATGACTATAAATGAAATTGTAACATATGTCAATAGAAGAATGAAAAAAAATAGATATATGATAATAGCTGTAGCAGAAGGATTTAAACCAACAGAATTAGAAGAAGTGGTTGCAGATAAATCAACAATAGATGCCTTTGGACATATTAGATTGGGTGGTGTAGCTCATTATCTTGCAGAAATAATAGAACAAAAAACAGGTTATGAAACACGTTCTGTAGTTCTCGGTCATCTATTAAGAGGCGGAACCCCAACTGCATTTGACAGAATACTTGGAACAAGATATGGCGTAGAAGCTATGAATTTAGTCAAAAAAAGAGATTTTGGAAGAATGGTTGCATTAAAGGGAAATGAAATTATCTCCATCCCATTGGAATATGGTGTAGCAACCAAAAAACTTGTCCCTTTTGAATATTATAAACTTGCTCAAATTTTCTTTGATTAAAGATGTTAAATTATCAATATGAGGTGGAACTATGAATTATGCGGTAACAATTGGTACTTTCGACGGCGTACATAAAGGTCATCAGGTAATTTTAAAAAAAACTCTGGATTATGCGGAAAAACATCAATTAAAACCCAAAGCATATATAATGAAATATCCGGCTTTACATCATTTTTCCAATGATTTTGTTGGATTAATTTACCCATCATATAAAAGAGAAGAAATTTTGCAATCTATGGGTTTTGAAACAGAAGTATTTGAACTTCCAGATGTCATCAACATTACTCATGGAGAATACCTGGATTTTCTTTTAAATAATGGAATGAAATGTATAGTATGCGGAGAAGATTTTACATTTGGTAAAGGTAAAAAAGGAGATATAAATTTCCTTCTCGCAGAAAGACATAAGAAAGATTTTATAGTGGAAATAATAAACGATATAAAAACTTCAGAAACACGTATTAGTTCAACATTTATAAGAAGGTCTATACAAAATGGAAGAATTGAAGAAGCAAATAAGTTACTCGGAAGAAACTGGACATTGGAAGGCCCCGTATATGAAGATAGGCATGTTGGATTTAAACTGGGATTTCCAACAGCAAACATTGATATTAGATATAAAGAAAAAATTATTTACCCTAAATTTGGAGTATATCTTGTATATGGCGGGGTAAAAAATTCACCATACAAGTATTTCGGTCTTATGAGCGTTGGAATGAGACCAACCTTTAATCTGGATATAAAAGAACCAAAGGTTGAAATATATTTCCTTGATTATTTTGGTGATTTATATAATAAAGTCATTGAAGTTGAAGTTTTAAAATTCATGAGAGAAGAAATGAAATTTTCATCTGAAAAAGAATTAATCAGTCAAATGATAAAAGATGAAGACAATGCAAGAAAGTTATTGTCACAATTCCAAAACTAAAATTTCTTAACTATTGATTATTATAAAAAATCCTGAGAGAATTAACAACTCTCAGGATTTTTTTATTGAAAAAGATATTTTTTTTTGATATAATATTGTACAAGTTTGTTAAAAATATAATTTATTAACAAAAAAGGAGGGAAAATGTGGAATTTTATGATTCAAATGAAAAAAAAGATATTTTTTACTTCTTTGCTATTTTTCTTATGGTTTTGTATTCAAATATTGCATTATATATGCGTCTTCCTTATGGAAATGGCATTTTGAATTTTATTACAATATATATACTCTTTAAAAGCATAATCTCATTTACTAAAGAAGATGATTTATATTTTCTTAGAATAGATATCAACAGCGTACTAGAAAATTTTAAGGATACGAAATTGCTTTTGCTGATATTGGCATTAACGCTAATTCATGTTTTACATAATATTAAATATAACATATATGTTTTTTATAACAAATCCTCTATTATTTTTGCAATTATCCTAATTTATTTTCTATGTATAAAATTACGTGATGATATGGAACATGCATATCCAGACAGTATTATATCACCATTCTTAATAGCTTTCTTTGCATCATTATTTGTAAATGGGTTGAAACTTACAAACAGTTCATTTTATTTTTCATTTAATAATGTTTTATTCACAGGATATATATATTCCTTTGTATTTTTTCTTTTGATGTATTATATTATAAAAAGATCCGATCATATTTATTGGGCACTTATTATTTATTTACTATAATCTTTTACAAGGAGGAATACTATGGGAAAAACAAAATTTATTTTAAATCTTTTAATCGTTGCTGCAATATTCTACCTTATATGGCTAAATACAGAATATAAACTTAAACTACATGAATCTAATATATTTGGAAAAATGTACAGTTGCATAAAAAACAACTACTATCCAGAATTAACAGATGAAGAAATTGATGATATGTTATATAATGCTATACAGGGACTTCATACAAAATATAGCGATTTTATAAAATCCAATAAAGATTATGTTGATCTCGCATCAGATTATGCATATAAACTGGGTTTTACAGGAAAATATAATTTTAAAAAACAGGCAGTAGAGGTATCAGAGGTCTTTTTCGGTTCAAAGGTTTATAAAGAAGGTTTGCGTTCAGGGGATTATATAATAGCAATTAACGGCAAAGATGTTAGAAGAGATGATATTCCCTCATTTGAAAACACGGAAAATTTTACAATAACTGTTTTAAACAAAAATCGAGAAACATTTAACATTTCCTTTTCAAAAAGGACGGGTTTTTATAAAATGATGGATACAAAGGTCATTAAAGAAAAAGAAAAAAAATTTTTGATAATAAAAATCAATTATTTTGGTGAAGGATTATTTGAAGGATTTAATGATTATATTAATCTTGCAATTGAAAGAAAAATCGACAATATAATTATTGACTTAAGAAATAATCATGGTGGTTCTTTAAATGAAGCTCAAAAAGTCCTTTCGCTTTTATCTCCTCAAAATGTATTTTATAATATAAAACTTAAAAATAATTATTATATGCTCAGTCGAATTCAAAATATCAAATACAGAAAAGAATTAAATAATAAAAAAATAGTTGTAATTGTAAACAGATTTAGCGCTTCAGCTTCTGAATTGGTTGGATTATATCTCAGGGATAATAACCTTGCAACTGTTATTGGCGAAAGAACTTATGGAAAATCTGAAATTTTAAATACATTTTCTCTTGATGAAAATAGAAAAATAATAATACCTGTAGGACAATATATATCTTTAAATGGCGAAAATATTTCAGGAAAAGGTTTTGAACCAAACATAAAAATCGAAGATCCTGATTTTGGTATAATATATGAAAATATCAGAGAACCAGAAGAAGATCTTTTATTAGAAAAAGCTATTGATATTTGTTTAAAAAATCCCCCTTCATTATCCTGAAGGGGGAAAATTTATTTTTCTTCCTCATTTATTTTCAAAATTGCAAGAAATGCATTTTGAGGTATTGTTACCCTACCAATTTGGCGCATTCTTTTCTTACCTTCTTTTTGTTTTTCAAGCAATTTCATCTTTCTTGTTATATCTCCACCATAACACTTTGCAAGAACATCTTTCCTATATGCTTTAATTGTGGATCTTGCAATAATTCTTCCATCTGCTTTTGCCTGTATTGGAATTTCAAACTGATGTTTTGGGATGAGATCCTTTAATTTTTCTACCATTTTCTTCGACATTTCATATAATTTACTTCTATGTGCAATAAACGACAACGCTTCAACTGGCTCTCTATTAACAAGTATTGTAACCTTTAATAAATCAGATTTTCTAAATCCTATTAATTCATAATCCATTGAAGCATATCCGCGGCTAATCGCTTTCATTCTATCAAAGAAATCAAAGATTATTTCGCCAAGTGGAACTTCAAAATGCATAACTACCCTATCTTTACCAGCATTTGATACAGAAACAAATTCTCCTCGTTTTTCATTTTGAACTACACCCATTAAACCGCCCATATATTCTGTTGGTGTAATAATATCAAGTTTTACATATGGTTCATATACTTCTTCCAATAAATCCTGATCAGGAAATTGTGTTGGATCATGAATTTCTATTTCTTCGCCATTTTTCAATTTAGCCTTATAAACAACATTTGGAGCTGTTAATATAATGGCTAATTCAAATTCTCTTTCTATTCTTTCTCTTACAACATCCATATGTAATAATCCAAGAAAACCACATCTAAAACCAAATCCAAGCGCAGGTGAATGTTCAGGATTAAAGGTTAAAGCAGCGTCATTTAATTTTAGTTTATCAAGCGCTTTTCTTAATTCTTCATAATAATCTGGAACACCAGGATATATACCGGCATATACCATAGGTTTCACTTCTTTATATCCTGGCAATGGTTCATCTATTGGATCTGTTGCACTTGTTATGGTATCACCTACACGTGCAAGCTCAACCTCTTTGATTCCTGCGATTATATATCCAACTTCACCAGCAGATAATGAATCTGTTTTTTGCATTTCGGGATGGAATATTCCAACTTCAACAACTTCATATGTTTCTTTATTTGACATAGTCATTATTTTATCGCCAGTTTTAACTGTTCCTCCATATATTCTCGTATATATGATTACTCCTCTATATTTATCATACTTTGCATCAAATATCAAAGCCTTTAACTTATCTTCACTTGTTCCTTTGGAGGTAGGAGCTGGAATTCTCTTTATAATCTCTTCAAGTAGCTCTTCAACACCTTCACCTGTTTTTCCGGACACCTTTAACGCGTCATCTGCTGAAATACCTATTAAATCTTCTATTTCAGCCAATGTCTCTTCAACATTGGCATTTGGCAAATCGATTTTATTGACCGCAGGAATAATTTCAAGATCATTTTCTATTGCAAGATATGTATTTGCAACTGTTTGTGCTTCTACCCCCTGAGATGCATCAACGAGCAACACTGCTCCTTCACATGCTGCAAGACTTCTTGAAACCTCATATGTAAAATCAACATGCCCCGGTGTATCTATAATATTTATTTCATAGGTATTTCCATCTTTAGCTGGATACATAATTTTAACAGGTTGTGCTTTTATTGTAATACCTCTTTCCTGTTCAATATCCATCATATCAAGATATTGGTCATGCATTTTACGATTATCAATGCTTTTTGTTATTTCAAGTATTCTATCAACCAATGTTGTTTTACCATGATCTATATGCGCTATAATACTGATATTTCTTATCAATTCAGGATTATACATAACTTCACCTCCGTCTATTACAACAATGAAAATTTTCTATATTATATCAGAAAAGTTTTTCAAATTTGCTAATATGAAAATTAAAATTGTGATATAATTCTTCTTGGTGGAGAATTTTAAAATTTATTATATCAGGAGGTGCCTCATGAAAAAAAATATTTTAATCTCTCTTTTACTATTGTTATTTATCACTTCATTTTCCATTAATTATGAAATAACCAATAATTATCTCGAATTAAAAATACCGTTTTGGAGTACTAAAAATCAAAATCTTGGAATATCAGGAAAATATCCATTCTCTTACGATTTACACTTTCCAACACTTGGAACATATTATACTGGCTCCAAAGAATTTTATACATATCAAAAAATATTCTTTAAAAAAATAAAATTAAAAATCGGCGAAAGAATTTTTGATTTTGGAATAAAATACGATATAGAAAACAATTCTCCAGAAATTTTTTATTCTATAAAAAAATACTCCAATCAACTGGCAATGAAAAGCTTCTCATATTCATACAATTCAGTATTTAAAAACGGAAGTGAAACACGTAATCTTTCTTCTTCTAACATATTAGCAGCTACTATATTAAAGCTCACCACATATTCAAATAGTTTCAAATATAAAAATACAGATTTTTCTGTGTCAAATTACTCAGTATATGCACAAAGATACATGAAAATACCTTTTATTCTAGGTGAATCCTCTTTAGGTATTTCGCTGAGTTTACCTGTTGGAATATTAGAAAACAAGTATTTTTCTGGATTTTGGGGATACGGAGTTTTATATTCTGAAAATAATTATTATCCTTATTTCACATTTCAATCACCATTTAAAATAGATAAAAGCGAATATTATATTGGCATGCAGATGAAGATGTCCGAAGATGCTGGGTTCTTATTGTATCTAAGCAAAAACGATATTAAAAATCCTTTAAGCATAATAATAACCAATAATGGATGGTGTTTCTTCATTGAATACTAATAAAATTGGATTATATATACATATTCCATTTTGCAAATCAAAATGTTTATATTGTGATTATCCCATGACAACAAATTTAAATATTCAGGATAGATATTTTGAATCGCTTTTTAAGGAAATAGATTTATATAAGGACAAAAATCTGAAAATCGAAACTCTTTTTTTAGGCGGTGGAACACCTACTTATGTTGATATAAAAAATATAGAAAAATTATTTAAAAAATTATCAGATTCTTTCAATTTTCAACCTGACGAAATAACTATTGAAAGCAATCCTGAAATTCTTACTGAAGAATTATTACATACATATTTCTCACTTGGTATAAATAGACTGAGTATTGGTGTGCAAACTTTTGATAATGAAATCTTAAAAAGAATGAATAGAAAATACAACAACGAAGTTATACAGGAAAAGTATTATCTTGCTAGAAGGTATTTTTCAAATATAAATTTTGATTTTATCTTAGGATTACCAGGAGATAACTGGAAAAGTTTAGAAGAAAATATTAAATATATAGAAAAAATGCAGCCTGATCATGTCTCATATTATATTTTTGATAGCGATCATGAAACTCCACTTCGGAGTTTACTAAACAAAGGAAAACTTTCATTACCTGATGATGCATTTATAGAAGAAGGTTATGATTTTGTTATTTCTGAACTTTCAAAAGTAGGTTATCAACGTTACGAAATTTCCAATTGGGCAAAAAATAATTTTGAATGTAAACATAATCTAAAATACTGGAATAACGAAAATTATCATGGTTTTGGAATTTCTGCCGGTGGTCATATTGGCAATATAAGATATACAAAAACATGGATATTGAAAGACTATATGGAAAAATTAGCAAACAATGAAATTCCATATGATTATTATGTTCAAAATGAACCTTTAAATGAATTAACAGAAGAATTATTTATGGGATTAAGACTTATAAAAGGAATAAGCGTTAAAAATTTAGAAAAAAAATACGGAGATTTATTTTTAAAATTCATCAAAAATTTGAGTACTGAGGTATCTGATATGATTATTGTTGATGATTACGTCAGATTAAACGAAAAAGGCCTGGATTTATCTAAAATGGTATTTGAAAAAATACTGGAAGTGAGGGAAAATATATTATGAGTTTAAGGGATAGGGTAGATGAATATATAAAAAAAAATAAATTATTGGAAATAAGTTTTCCTGAAAAGAAAAATATTGAAGATTGGGACAATTATTTTATGAAAATAGCTTTTCTTGTTAGTGAGAGATCATCGTGTACCCATAGAAAGGTTGGAGCTGTAATAGTAAAGGATAAACGCGTATTGGCAACAGGCTACAACCAGCCACCATCAGGTTTTCCTCACTGTGATCAAATTACCTGTATCAGAGATGAATTAAATATAAAAAGCGGTGAACATCAGGAAATATGTTATGGATTACACGCTGAACAAAATGCTTTAATGCAGGCAGCAAAATTCGGAATTTCAACTGACGGTGCAACAATATATGTAACTCATCAACCATGTTCTGTTTGCGCAAGGCTTATAATAAACGCCGGTATTAAGCGTGTAATATATGGTGGAGATTATCCAGATTCATTAACAAAATTATTTTTTAAACTTTCAAATATTGAATACAGGCTATTCCAATTAAAATAAATCGGAGGTGCGGCATGCCTACTCAAAAGTATTTTCAGTATCTCAGAAAAGATAGACTTCCAAATGTATGGTGTCCAGGCTGCGGAAATGGTATAATTATGAAATCTTTTATTGAAGCAGCTGCTAATTTAAACCTTGATAAAAATAAGGTTGCTGTTGTTTCTGGTATTGGTTGTTCTTCAAGAGTTACAGGATATTTAGATTTTAATACTCTTCACACATTACACGGAAGAGCTATTCCATTTGCTACAGGTGTAAAGCTTGCAAGGCCTGATCTCGAAGTTGTTGTAATGGGTGGAGATGGTGATATGCTCGCTATTGGTGGAAATCATTTTATACACGCCTGTAGAAGAAATATGAATCTAACAGTAATACTATTTAATAATACAATATACGGCATGACAGGTGGTCAATATTCACCAACCACTCCTCATGAAGCAACTGCTTCAACAGCACCATATGGAAATGTTGAGCGCTCTTTTGATCCTGTTCAAATGGCTATTGCTTCTGGTGCTACCTATGTTGCAAGAAGTACAGTATATCATTACATGCAAAGCGTTAAATATATAGAAAATGCTATAAAACACAAAGGTATGTCTGTTGTTGAAATAGTATCAAATTGTCATACTTACTATGGAAGATATAATGGAATGTCAAAACCAACACAGTTTATGGACTACTTTAAAAATAATGCTATTACAATAAACAAAGCAAAAGATATGTCAAAAGAAGAATTGGAAGGAAAAATAGTAATTGGAGAATTCCATAAAGATGATGCTAAAAAAACCTATTTAGACTTATACGCAGAAATCTCTGCTAAATTAGGTGGTGTTGCTAAATGAAATTAAGAGAACCTTCAAGCATAAGAATTAGCGGTATGGGCGGTCAGGGTAATATTTTAATGGGATTAATACTTGCTGAATCATTGGTAAAAGAAGGGTATTGGGTTGTTCAATCTCAACACTATGGTGCTCAGGTTAGGGGAGGTTTATCATTTTGTGACGTTCTTTTTTCTGAAGAAACCATAGATTACCCTAAAGCTGAAACATTTGATGTATTATACTTAATGCATGATATTGCATTCTCTCATCTTTCAAAAGTTAAAAATAATGGTATCATATTCTACGACAGCTCATATATAAAAGCATTACCTCAAACTGTTGCAAGGGTAACAAAAAAGATTATCCCAATTCCTGCTTCAAAATTAGCTTATGAAAAATTAGGCAATTCAAATGTTGCTAATATGATAGGTTTAGGGGCAATTGCTAAAAATTGTGGCATTGTTAGCCTTGATACATTAGTAGAAGTAATGAAAAAGAGAGTTAATGAGAGATTTTATGAAATAGATGAAAAAGCATTAAAGATTGGATATGAATTCGTCGAAAAGAAATATGAAATAAAAAATAACGGACATTCAGTAGGAAGAGGTTTTTAATGAGAAAATTTTCAAAAAGTTTAAAATTTGCTATCCAGGGATTATTTGAAGTTTTTACAACCCAAAGAAATTTCAAAATACAAACTACATTTGCATTATTGGCTTTTATATTGGCTATTATATTAAATCTTGATGAAAGTCAGATACTATGGATATCTCTGGCAATATTCATGGTACTTATCCTTGAAACAATTAATACACTTGTAGAAAAAATGATGGATTTAATGCATCCAGAATATAATGCAATTGTTGGTATTATAAAAGATTTAGGAGCAGCTGCGGTATTAATCGCAGCTACTTTTTCTATTGTTGTTGCAGCTGTAATATTCGGTGGCAAAATGTTTAATTGGCCTCCCAAATATGGTATAATTATAGGTATACTATTCATTTTATTTATAATTATCGGCAGCATCCTGAAAAAAGGGAGGGATAACAATGGATGATAAAGTAATTAAAATATTAATAGTAGACGATTCTGGATTCATGAGAATGGTTTTAAAAGACATTATTGAAAAACAAAAGGATATGAAGGTCGTTGGAATAGCCAAAACAGGTCTTGAAGGTGTTGAAAAGGCTATTCAATTAAAACCAGATGTAATTACAATGGATGTCGAAATGCCGGAATTAAACGGTCTTGAAGCTGTAAAAATAATTATGAAAAAAAGACCTACACCTATTATAATGGTTAGTAGTTTAACTTCAAAGGATTCTGAAATTACAATTGAAGCACTGGAAAATGGCGCTGTAGATTTTATACAAAAACCTGCCGGAAGCGTTTCATGGACATTCAGGACTGTTGCTGACGAATTATTGGAAAAAATAAGAAATGCTGCAAAGGTTGATGTGACTAAAATGACTATGAGAAGGATCAAACCTAAAAAACCAAGAATATCAACAATGTTAAGAGGACAAAAGATTGTTTTAATTGCTTCTTCTACTGGTGGCCCAAGATCATTAGATACAATTATTCCTAACTTACCAAAAGGGATAAATGTTCCGGTGGTTGTTGTTCAGCACATGCCTCCAGGATTTACCAATTCTCTCGCAAAAAGATTGGATAAGATTTCCGAATTGCATGTAAAAGAAGCTGAAGACAATGAAGAATTAAAACCAGATACTGTATATATTGCACCTGGAAATTACCATCTTGGTTTAAAAGCTTCCGGAAGCAAGGTATATACATTCCTTGATCAATCAGATAAAATAAATAATGTTAGACCTGCTGCAGATTTTACATTTGATCTTGCCGCAGAAATTTATAAATCAAATATAATTGCCGCAGTATTAACAGGAATGGGTAAAGATGGTGCAAAAGGTGCATTTAAAATTAAACATTATGGCGGAAAAATAATTGCTGAATCAAAAGAAACCTGCGTAGTATATGGAATGCCTAAAGCTGTTGTCGAAGAAAATTATGCAGATTTTGTTCTTCCAAATTATGAAATAGCAGATAAAATCGTAGAGTTGTTGGGAGGAAAATAATGAAAAATCGGATTTTTTTAATTATTTTAACATTATTAATTACAACTATATTTTCTGTTAATACATACACATACACAGTAAAATCTGGCGATTCTCTAGAACTAATTGCATATAAACATAATATTCCCTTATCATTAATTGTTGATTATAATCCCGAACTCGCTTATAAGAAATATATATATCCAGGACAAAAAATTAAAATCCCGGAAGAACCTGTTTTTATATATACAGTAAAATCTGGTGATAATCTTTCATATATTGCCAAATCGATGTTTACAGACTTAAATCTCTTAATAAAATACAATCATATAACAAATCCAGAAAAAATATATGTAGGTCAGAAATTATTAATACCTTACAATTATCTTGGATTATCCTACAATAAAAAGGTTACTGTTTCATGGCCTGTATGGGGAGAATTAACCTCACCTTACGGTTGGAGAATACATCCAATTTACCACGAAAAAAGATTTCATAGTGGAATAGATATAGCTTTAAGCGAAGGATTACCTATATTTTCTTCTATAACCGGAAAGGTTGTAGAAGTAAAAAAAGATAAAGGTTATGGAATATATGTAAAAATAAAGGCTGGAAAACATTATTATATATTTGCACACATGTCCAGAGCGGATGTTGTTCCTGGAATAATTGTTAAAAAGGGTGAATTAATTGGAAGAGTTGGAAGTACAGGAATATCCACAGGTCCTCATGTTCATTTTGAAGTAAGAACACTTGATGAAAAGAGCGTAAATCCTATGATCTTTTTGCCAGGAATGAAGTTTGCACATGTTGAAATAGATAAAAACTATATGGGTGGCGAGTAATGCATGAATTATAATAAAAAATTACCTCTTTTAATTTTCCTAATAATTATATTTTCAATACAATTATTTTCAAAAGACTTGTTTTTACAATGGAAAAAAGTAGATAGACTTAATTACATTGAGGAAAATGGAAAGATTTTCCTCAATGTTTCTTATTTAAAACATCTTGAATACGACGTAATTTCTACATCTGAAAATCTATTAATAATAAAATTTCAGGATACATGGTCAGCAGTTGTATTTCCAAATGCACAAATTGCCATATTGAATTCTTCTGAATCACTAACACTAGACAAAAATAATTTTAAATATATAAATAAAAATTATTATGTTGAATTAAGCACATTAGCCCAAATTGCAAATCTTGAATATTTTACTAATTCAAAGGGTTATTATTTAAATTACAACCTTGCAAAATTAAAAAGTATAGACGGCTTTTTAATGAATGAAAGATTGCGTGTTATTATGGAATTTTCAATGAAACCGGAAAAATATGAAGTATATTCGCTCACATCTGCACCGGGATATTTAATAAAAATATATGGTGCTGAGATTCCTGAAGTTTCCTTTTCAAAAACATATAACAATAAATTCCTAAAACAGATAAAAGCCATGCAACATTCTAAAAAAGAAATATGGGTAACCATAATACTTGGTGCCGAAGCAAAAAAATATACCAAAATCACAGAAAACGGAAGAATTATTCTTGATATAGAATTAACAGAAAAATTCACTGCACCTATAGTGGTTTTAGATCCCGGACATGGAGACTTTGATCCTGGTGCTCTTGGATATCTTGGAACGAAAGAAAAAGATGTCGCTTTAAAGGTTGCATTAAAAACACAGGAATTATTAAAAAATAAAAATATAAGGGTTTATCTCACAAGAAGCTATGATAAATTTGTAGAATTATATAATCGTGCAAAATTTGCAAATGATGTTGGGGCAGATTTATTTGTAAGTATACATCTCAATTCATATCTTGAAAATCGAAGTGTTCGAGGTTCAGAAATTTATTATTTCTCATTTTCAAACGATAAATACGCCAGAAAAATCGCAAGGAAAGAAAACCTCGACATGAAAAAAAATAAGGATATAATAGAATCAAGAGTTATAGAAAAGAAAAATTCAATTCCAGAAAGCAAAAAATTTGCAGAATTATTAAAAAAACGCATCAAAGAAAATAACATTCCTTTTAGATCCATACATGCAGCTGAATTTGCAGTACTGGCATATACTAAATGCCCGGCAGTATTATTTGAACTTGAATTTCTTTCAAATCCAACAGTAGAAATAAGCTTTAAATCCGGTGTATATATAGATTTGTTCGCTAAAATAATATCAGACAGTATTCTGGAATATTTTGGATTAAAATAATGAGGCTGTTAAAGCCTCATTATTTTATTAATTGCAGGAATTTTTCTTCATTTTTTCGCCAATATACTGAGGTTAGATTGATATTTTGATAGAAATTTAATAATACACCTTCAAATCACTAATAAAGATTACTTAGATATAAAATATATCAAATTCTCACATGGTTTTATATTTCCCACCGGATATTCTTTCCCTCTAAAAACTTCATTTAATACTTTTATTTTTTCTTTTCCAGAAATTAAAAAAACAACGTTTTTACTATTATTTATAGTATTATATGTAAAGGTTATTCTTGGAACTAATGGATTTGCATTTTTTGGTATAACATAATCAATATACTTATTATTTGAAATTTCAATATCTGGAAAAATTGAGGCAACATGTCCATCATTCCCCATTCCCAAAAGAATTAAATCAAATGAAACATCTTTATCTTTCTTCTCAAAAAATTTCAATATTTGGTTTTCATAATCTTCTACACATTTTTCAATAGGTTCGATTTCTGTTCTTATTCTAAAAATATTTTTTGGGGGAATATCTATTTTTGAAATCAACGTTTCAAAAGCCATTTTATAATTGCTATATTCATTTTCTTTATCCACATATCTTTCATCACCAAAAAATATATATACATCATTCCAGTTTATTTTTAAATTATATTCAGATGCCAGAATTTGATACAGTAATTTTGGAGTATTGCCCCCCGCTAAGACCAGAGAAAAATACCCCTGTTTTCTTATATAATAATCATAAAAGTTAAAAACAGTTTTTGCAGTTTCAAAACTCATTTCATTTATATTTTCGTATTCAAATATTCTCATTAAAACCTCCAAATCCTCTTCTAAGAGTAGTAATTACCTTATACTTCTATTAAATTATATCATATCATCTCAAAATAAATAAATAGTTTTTATATAACTCGCAATACGTTATTTTATCTTTAAAAATATATATGCTATAATAAATAAAAACTTTAATACAAGCATTGATTTTATTATTTATTAGTAGAGGTGATACGATGAATTTTTCTGAAATAGAAGAATATATTCCACAAAAAAGCGAATACATGCCTTCAAAACAAATATATCTGGCGCGTGCTGGAAGTATATATAAAAAAATTATTGATGATGAAAATCTAAATAAAATTGCTACCGAAATATATCTTAAAGGTCTTGAACTTGCAAGTCCACAATTGTGGCATAATCTATATGAAATAAATAAAGTTCCCAAAGAAATAATTCCTTCAAAGTTCGTTGGTTCAAAAAAATTATCTATATTTCTTTCAACATTAGGTGAGAGAATTGATAAAGAAATTGAAAGCTTAATGGAAAGAAATAAAGTTCTTGAAGGAACGTTACTTGACGCATGGGCTTCTGAAGCTCTTGAAAAATTAAATAATACATTTGACCAAAAATTACGAACTAAATATGGAAAAGGTACTATGCGTTTTTCACCTGGATATGGGGATATCGATATTAGAGTAAATAAAATTATAGTTGAAATGCTAAATTTAACAGATAAAATTATGGTTCGTGAAAGTGGTATAATGATTCCAGGAAAAACAACAACCTGTTTAATAGGCTGGTGATAAGATGAATAGAAAAGAATTTTCTGAATTGTTAAATCAAAGAGTTCTTTTTTTAGATGGTGCTTATGGCACAGAATTTTTCAAAATGGGTATTAGAGGTAGAATGCCTATTGAATTGTTGAATATAACAAATCCAGATGCAGTATACACATTACAAAAAGCTTATGTAAATGCTGGTGTTGATTTTTTATTAACAAATACTTTTAGTGCAAATAGATTAAAAATGCAATCATTAAAGGTTAAAGAGAATATTAAAGATATTAATTTTCATGCTGTAAAAATAGCGAAAGATGCTGCTAAAAATTCTAACGTAAAAATTCTTGGAGATATATCCTCAACAGGAATATTATTAACTCCCCTCGGCGAATTATCATTTGATGAAGCATATGAGGTATTTAAAGAGCAGGGAGAAATTCTCTTAAACGCAGGTATTGACGGTTTTATAATAGAAACAATGTCTGATTTAAAAGAATTAAAAGCTGCATTTTTAGCATTAAGGGATCTGGATAATAATATTCCTATAATTGCACATCTTACATTTGAAGAAAATGGACGAACAGTAACAGGAACAAGTGTTGAAATATTTGCCACATTATTTAATGATCTTGATGTAGACGTTATAGGAATGAATTGTACTTTAACTCCTGAAGAAATGATTAAGGTATTTCAAACACTTTCAAAATACTCAAAAAAGCCCATAAGCGTTGAACCAAATGCTGGAAAACCTAAACTTCAGCCAGACGGAAGTGTAATTTACAATACAACACCTGAAAAATTTTCTGTATATATGGAAGATTTTGTTCATCTTGGTGCAAATATTATTGGCGGTTGTTGTGGCACAGGCCCAGAACATATCAAACTTATGAGAGAATTTATTGGCAAGACAAGAGTTAGAAAAAGAGAGACTATAAAAAAACAGTTTCTCTCAAGTAGAACTATATTAAGAGAAACAGAACCATTTCTTATAATAGGCGAAAGGATAAATGCTTCAGGAAAGAAAAATTTCCAAAATGCTATAAGGGAATATAATTTTGATAGAATGGTAAATCTTGCAACAGCTCAGGAAAAAGAAGGGTCACATGTATTAGATATAAATCTTGGTATTGAAAAATTGCTTGATAAAAAACATTTTGAAAAAAGTATAATAATTCTTGATAAAATAGGTTCAATTCCTTTATCTCTGGACATACAACAACCCGAATTTATGGAAGTTGCTTTAAAGGAGTATGTTGGAAGACCTTTAATAAATTCTTCAACTGTTGAGAAAGAAAAATTGGATACAGCTATAAGATGGTTAAAAAGATATGGCGGAATGCTGATTTTGCTTACAATGAAAAATAAAATACCAGAAACTGCTCAGGAAAGATTTGAAATTGCTATGGAAGGTATTAAATACCTTGAAGAAAATGGTATTTCAAAAGATAGAATCTTTGTTGATCCATTGGTATTGCCAGTTGGAGCAAAAAAAGATCCTTTTGTTACTCTTGAAACTATAAAATTACTTTCAGAAAAAGGTATTAAAACATCTATAGGATTATCAAACTTAAGTTTTGGACTTCCAAGCAGAGAAGGCATTAATGCTTCGTTTTTATCCCTTGCAATACACAATGGTCTTAGTGGAGCAATACTTAACTCAAAAGAAAGCAGCACCATGAATATTGTTTTTGGTTCATTGATATTGCATGGAATGGAAGTTTCAAGAGATACATCTACCTCAACAGGAGATGAATTAGCTGACTTAATATTAAAGAAAAAATCCAGGGAATTAAAGGAAAAGATTAATTTGTTGCTTAAAGATTATACCCCTCTTCAGGTGAGTCAAAACATTCTTGCCAAAACAATGGAATATATCGGTGAATTATATTCAAAAGGAGAAATTTATTTGCCACAATTAATTTTAGCTGCTGAAACGGTAACTCCTATTTTTGAATATCTAAATAATATGCTTAAAAAAGAAGAAAGTTCATCAAAGGGTACAATTCTTGTAGCTACTGTTGAAGGTGATGTTCATGATATTGGTAAAAAGATAGTAGCTACAGTATTAAAAAGCTCAGGATATGAAGTAATAGATATAGGAAAGGATATTCCAGGAAAGATTATTTTAGAAAAGGTAAAAGAATTAAAGCCAGATCTTTTAGGACTTTCTGCAATGATGACAACAACAGTTGGAAAAATAAAGGAGGTTAAAGATTTATTACTGGAAAATGGTGTTGAAATACCTATAATTGCTGGTGGGGCTTCTATGAACAAAGAACTTGCTTCAAAGTTCGGTGTATTTTATGCCAAAAATGCAAATGAAGCTTTAAAATATGCAAAAAGGTTTATAAATAATAAAAAAATCAGAGAGCTTTAGATGCTCTCTGATTTTTTTATTTATTAGTTGATGTTGCATTTTTCGTTGCTTCATATTCTTTTTCTGTTTCTTCAATCATTTTGTCTATTCCAGGATATTTTGGATCAAGTTTTTTGATTTCTTCCAGGTATCCCAATTTTGTGAATGGATCTGGACTAAATGTATCTGTGAAATCTAATAATGTTTCAAGTGCTTCTAATCTTGTATCTGTCGATGCTTTAGAGAATGCAACTCTATTTAAATTGAAACTAATTTCTCTAAGCTGCTGACCAAAATACTGGAACATTGAATTTGCATCTATATACTGTAAGTATTGTTTATACATGTTAAATTTATTTTCTGAATATTTTAAAGCAACTTCTGGATTTTGTGGTTCTTCTTTATAATAGAAATCAACTGTTTTTGTTGAGCTTGGATATTCTGCAAATAATTCATCTAATACTTTTATCCTTTTTGCTTTTAAATTATCTAATTCTTTTTGTAGTTCTACTTTTCCATTTGCTATTTCTTCATCAGTATAATCTTTTAATTCTGCCTTTAATTCAAGAAAATCTTTTGCATCTTCATATTTAAATCTTTCTTTTAATAATTTTGTATATTCTTCACCTGATACATTTTTCATTTTAGCTGTTAATTCTTCTATTTTCTTTGTAATTTCATCATGGCTGAGTTTTATTATTTCCGGATCAACTGAATCTTTTAAGGTTAAGTATTTTGTAAATTTATCCAACCTTGTTTCGTATATATCTTTTAATAATCCAGTTGCATAAACGTATATAGCCATTTCATTAACTGATACGTTTATTGCCAATTCACCTTTATCATCAAATACATAATTTTCCATCTCTGAAATAAATTCTTTTATTTTATTTTCATCTTTATCCTGTGAAAGTTTTGTATATTCATCATATAATTTTAAATCTTCCTCGAGATATGATAAAGCCAATTTTTCGCTTTCTTTATAGTTTTTCAACCATTCTATAAATTTATCGTTTTTAAGTGTTTTTTCTATTTCAGAATATATTTCTGGATATTTATCCATTATATCTTCTGGTTTATTAAAGATTTTTTTATCCTGTACTCTTATAATATGATATCCATAATTTGTTTTTACAGGTCCTACTAAATCTCCTACTGTTGCGTTAAATGATGCATCTTCAAATTCTTTTACCATTGCTCCATGTTTAAACCATCCTAATTCTCCGCCACTTGTTGCATTTGATGTGTCTTTTGAATATTTTGCTGCTGCATCTTCAAATGTAATTTCTTTGTCTTCTATCATTTTCTTAATCTTTAATGCTGTAGCTTCATCACTAACAAGAATATGTTGAGCTTTTACTTCTTCGTATTTCTTTTTTAAATCGTCAAAATTATCTTTTAGATATTTTAACCCTTCATCTTTTGAAACTGCTGATACATGATCTTTTACTTTATCGATAATTAACTGGATTCTATACATATTTTTATAGTTTGATTTAATTAAATTTCTAAGATTATCTTCACTTTTATAATAATCTAAATATTTCTTCCATGTATCCTCATTTTCTTTTAATTTTGCAATTTGATCATCTATATATTTGTTAAACGCTTTTTCAAGTTCTTTATCTGATGGTGTTAATCCATTTTGATCAGCATAATATTCTATTACCTTTATATCGAATAATTGTTTTACAGCATTGTAATTTAATGCTAATTCATCAAATACAGGATCAATTTTTTGACCATATGCCGCATATTGTTGTCTCATCTGTGAAACTTCATCACTTACTTCATTATTCATAATCCAATAAGGATAATCAAGTTCAGTTCCATCTTTTGTTAACACTGCTACAGCATTATCTTTAGATGGTTTAGCATTTGCTGCTGCATTCTGTTTTGATGCCCCCATATATGCTGCAACAGACCACCATACTATACCTGCTGTAAATAATACAACGATTATTATAACTATAACCTTTTCCCATTTGACAAACCAATCTCTCATCTAATAACCCCCTCTGTTACTGCATTTTTAGTGTTGTTATTATAGCCTAAAAACCGGGGGCAAGCCCCGGTTTTTAAGTTTTATTATCTTAAGTACATATCTTTTGTAACTTCTTCAAGTTTTAATAATCTTTCCCATCTTGTATCTACATATTTTTGCATTTCTGCGATCATATCCTGATATTCAGGATGTTGTAATGCTTTTCTAAATCTTCCAATTGATCTGATATATTCTTCAATTGGTTTGAAGTTTCTTGGTTTTCTTGTAATTTTATATACTCCTCTATCAATTTCGTATAATGGCCAGTATTTTGTTTCTACTGCTAATTTTGTAATTTTTGGACCATCACTTTCAGGAATTCTCCAGAATCTTACACATGGTGCCAATACTGCAATAAATGCTGGACCTTCGTGTTTTAAACCTTTTTCAACTTTTGCCATAAAATCAAATGGATCTGAAGTTGAAGCTGTTGCAGCATATACGTTTTCATGAGCACCAATTATTTCAACAATGTTTTTCTTAAATTGTACTTTACCGTTTTTAACTTTACCAACAGGTTCTGTTGTTGCGTCTGCACCTGGAGGTGTTGATCCTGATCTCTGGTTACCTGTGTTCATATAACCTTCATTATCATAAAGGATGTATAAGAAATCATGTCCTCTTTCAATTGCACCTGATAATGATTGAAGACCTATATCGTATGTTCCACCGTCTCCACCAAATGCTATAAACTTTATTGGTTTATCTGTCTTTAATCTTCCTCTGTTTTTTAATGATCTATATGCAGCTTCTGCACCAGAAATTGTTGCTGCTACATTTTCAAATGCGTTATGGATGTATGGAATATTCCATGATGTAAATGGATATATTGTTGATGAAACTTCTAAACATCCTGTAGCTGCACCTACTACTGGTTCATATCCTAAAGCTTTTGCTGTCATTGTTGCCCATTTTGCTACCATTGGTGCGTTACATCCTGGACATAATCTATGTCCCTGTGTAAATGGCCAATCTTCTTTATCTACCAAATTAATTAATTGCTTTAAATTTACAGGCACTATTATTCACCTCCATTATTCTTTTAAACCGAGATATCTTTCTTCGTTTGGATCAAGGTCGCCTTTCATTGCGTCTTCAAATGGAATGTGTAACATGTGTGGTGTTACATCTCTTCCACCTAAACCATATACATATGAACCTATCATTGGTTTTTCTTTTGCTTCATATAATGCTGATTTTATCAATGAATATAATGGTGCTTCTTTACCAAATGACATAGCTCTATCAAGTACCATAACTGCTTTTCTACCGTCAAGAGCTTCTAAAATTTCTTTCTTTGGGAATGGTGTGAATACCCATGGTTTTACTAATCCAGCTTTTATTCCTTTTTCTCTTAATTCATCAACAACATATTTAGCTGTTGATGCAGCTGAGTTCATAACAACCATTACGTATTCAGCATCTTCCATTCTATATAAATCTAAGAAGTCATATTTTCTTCCTGAAATCTTTTCATATTCTGCAAATACTTCAGGTAATGCTTTGTAAGCATTTTTTAAACCTTCTTGTTGTTGTCTATGATGTTCGAAATAGTAATCAAATAAGTCTAATGGCCCATGTGTAATTGGGTTATCAATATCTAATAATGGATATTTTGGTTCCCAAATTCCAACAAAGTCTCTTACAACTTCGTCATCTAAAATTTCTACACCTTCAACACCATGTGATGTAATGAAACCATCAAGGTTAACCATTGCAGGTGTTAATACTTCTTCTCTTTCTGCTAATTTTGTAGCAATAATTGTCATATCATATGCTTCCTGTGAATTTTCTGAGAATAACTGAATCCATCCAGCATCTCTTACAGCGTAAGCATCTGAATGATCTCCGTGTATATTAATAGGACCTGATAAAGCCCTGTTAACTATTGGCATTACAATTGGTAATCTCATTGATGCTGCTATATATACAATTTCAAACATTAATGCTAAACCGTTTGCTGCTGTTGCTGTCATTGTTCTTGCACCTGCTGCAGCTGAACCAACAACAGCACTCATTGCTGAGTGTTCTGATTCAACAGGTACCATTACTGTATCAACAGCTCCATCTGCAACAAATTGTGCAAAATATTCAACTATTGGAGTCTGTGGTGTTATTGGATATGCAGCTACAACATCTGGATTTATCTGTCTCATTGCATGAGCAACTGCAGCTGCACCAGTAATTGCTAATGTTTTAGGCATCTATATTCAACCTCCTTATTTTAAAAATTCCGTTTCAGGCTTCATTGTAATTGCATTTACAGGACATACTTCTGCACATGTTCCACAACCTTTACAATATGTGTAGTTGAAGCCTATCATTTCTGTTTTTCCATCTTCTTTTACTTTTCCATCTATTGCCATGTCTGGACAGTATAACCAACATTGCATACAATTTATACATGCATCTTTATCTACAATTGGTCTCATTACTCTCCATGTACCTGTATTGTATTCTCTTGCTGTTGCTGGTTTATCTATTACACCAGCAATTGGCATTTCTTTCCAGCTATCGTATTTAGGCATCGCCTTTCACCTCCTGATAACCGCGGTCAACAGCTCTTAAGTTTGCTTGAACTACTTCTTCGGAGAATTTCTTTTCAAATGTTTTTCTAACCTTTTCCTTTACAACTTCCATTGGAACAACATTTGTCAATTTAACAAGAGCTCCAATCATAACTGTATTTGGAATACCTCTTTTTATTTCTTCTAATGCTATATCTGTTGCTGGAATTGTATATATTTTTCCCTTGAATCCTGTTTTTTCTCTTACTTCTTCTGGTGACATAACTGTGTTAACCAACATAATCTTATCTTCACCGAGACCAGCTGTAATATCTGGCAATCCTAACATAGTATCATCGAATACAACAACAACATCTGGATTTTCAATACCGCTTCTTATTCTAATTGGAACATCAGCAATTCTGTTAAATGCTTTCATTGGTGCTCCTGATCTTTCTGCACCGTATTCTGGGAATGCTGTTGAGTATTTTCCTGCTTCTACTGCAGCTTCTGTTAAAAACTGAGAAGCACTTTTTGCACCCTGACCAGCTCTTCCATGCCATCTGATTTCAAAGTATTTTTCTGGCACTTTATGCCCTCCTTTCAAAATTGATCACATTATTTTACTATAATCAATGTTCTCAAAAATCTTATCTACCCACATATAATATTTTAACTTATTTTTTTCAATTTTTCCACTGTCAAGCATTTCATTAAGTTCAAAAAAACGTTTCACGTGTGTTTTGATTCTGTTAACGGCATATTCTACTGTCGTCCCTGAACTTATAATAAACGCCCAATCACTTGATTGCGTAAGCATTAGCTCTGTTATCATTTGTTGCAAAACACGTTTTTCCTGCTCTGTAAATTTATTGTTAATTTTCTTTTTCAAAACTTCAACCATTTCATATATTGCCGGATATATCCAATCATTATTGCCATTTATCCACTCTTCAAAATATCCGTTTATTCCCCACGTTGATTTTGAAGGTGAAAGCATTTGAATTTCTTCTATATCATTTAAAATTTCCATTGGCGTTTTTGCATTTAAGTTTTCTACTGCATCAAGATTTTCAAAAACTTTTTGTAAAAAAATAATTCCTTCATACCACCAATGCCCAAAAAAATCTGTATTAAATGCATAAACCATTGTTGGTTCTATTTCTGGATATTCGTTAGATAGCTTTTTTAACTGTTTTTTCCTTTTTTCAACGAAATCTTTTGCATGTTCTTTTACAACGCTATATGCTTCATCTATATCATATAATCCTTTTTCGAATAATTCTTTTTCCTTTCCTGTTATTTTATGATATTTTATTCCTGTGTTGCATCTTACTCCACTTTTATCAATATAATCTTTTATATACTCATATTCCCTATCAAATCCTATATCTCTATAAAATTCTCTATATCTTGGATCCGATGTATATCCATATTCCGGATCAAAAATCTCAAAATTATTTTCTTTATCTCTTCCAAATACAAATAATCCTTCATGTGTCATTATTGGATTATATACATTATACAGTGGATAACTTTCACCGTGTATCAGAGCTTCTCTTTCAAGTATTGTATATTCTATTCCAAATTCCTTTAATATTGCATCAAGTCCTTCATAATAAGCTAATTCAGGAAGCCAGAAACCTTTTGGATAATATCCAAATGCTTTTTTAAATGTTTCAAGACCATATTTTACCTGCATTTTAACTATATCAGGATATTCCTGATATATTGGAAGAACCGCATGAGTTGCTGCTGTGGTAATTAATTCGAGATAACCTTTTTCTGCATATTCTTTAAATGCTTCAAGAATATTTTTCTCATATTCTCTTTCAAATATAACAAGAATTTCTTTAAACCTATTTAGATAATAGTCTGCCATTTTATGTTTTTGTATCTCTTCATCTTTTGTTTTTATATATTCATTTTCTGCAAGTTTTATAATCTTTTTTAAATAACGAACATACTTTTCCTGTAAATCAATGCTACTCAACATTTCAATTAATGTAGGCGAAAAACTCATTGTTAATTTAAATTCTATTCCTCTATGTTCAAGCTTTTTAAACATCTGAATTAATGGCACATATGTTTCTGTTATAGCCTCAAAAAGCCATCTCTCTTCCATAAACTCTTCATAATCCGGATGTCTTACATATGGAAGATGTGAATGTAAAACAAATAATATATTTCCTTTTTTCATTTCTTTATCCCCCTATTTAAAGAATACAAGTTCCAGATAAATGATCCTCCACCTGATATAGGGGGTTTATCTCCCAATTGAGAAAATATAATATTTCCATTAGAGACTCCGGAAATTTTTTCAATTATATTAAATTCTTTTTTATGCTTTATTTTTCTTTTTTTACCAGTTTTTAAATTATACATATATACTGATTCTGAAAAATTTGGCTTATCAGATGGCATCTTCACTCTATTACTTCTAATTATCGCTATAAATTCTTTTTCCTGTGTAAAATACCCTAATTCTGCAATGTATTCTTTGTTAGGAACTGGTAAATAAAAATAGTAGTTTGTATATTCTTTTAAATCATTTGGATATTCATATGTTCTATGAGGTACATCTATATCCATTTCTATTCCTGTTATATCATAAAATCTCATTATAAGTTTTGTACTTTCAGAAATTTTATTTAATTTTTCTATTATTTCATTTGAAAATTCCCAAAATGCATGAACCCAATTTGCATTTACACTTGTAATAACAAGAATATTTTTATTTAATTTCTTCCCGTATTTAAGTATAGAATTTTTATTAATTGACTTCGTTGTAAAACTGTTCATAACCGTTGGATCTGTAATTAATCCTTCTTCCTTCAATTGTAATAGCTTGTTTTTTATAACTTTTATAATATCTTTTTTTCTCATTGATCTTTTTAATTTAATGCCCATATTTTTGGCAATATTTCTTAACTCTTGAATGCTGGGCTCATCATTTTCAAGCAACATGGATAGTTTTTTGTCTATTATCATTTCTATGACCTCCGATAGAATTTTGTCATTTAAATTCTATCATATATTTTTTTTTAGCAAACAAGAGCATATTTAAAAATTTTTCTTATAACTATATTTAATTATTTGTAATAACCAGATTTTCAACATTATGAACAAATTCATTTCTTTACATTTTTGCAAAGAGTTATAACAGTAATTTTACCTTTTAGTATATTTAATACCTCTTCTATTGTAGCACCTGTCGTATAAACATCATCAATTAGTATATAATCTTTTTTTTCTAACTCACTGACCAATACGAATTTTCCTTTTATTTGCTTTTTTCTTTCTTCAATCGTATTAGCTTCTACCTGGGATTTATTATACCCTTTTTTTACTGAAATTGCATGATTTATTTTAAAGCCTGTATATTTAGAAAAATTCTTTGCAATTTCCTTTACAGGATTATATCCCCTTATTTTATAATGACGTTTTATTGACGGAATATATAATATTTCTGGTTCATTTGAAAAATCTATTTTAAAATATTTATATGTTTTTAATAGCATTTTTGAAAGAAAATCAGCATAATGTATTTTTTCACGAAATTTGAATTCCTGTACTATTCTTTTCATTGTTTCCTCATAAAACGAGGAATGGTATATAATTGTGTTATTTAATACTGTTATTGAAGGATCAAATAACTTTTCTTTGCATTCAATACAAAGAAATTCATAGAAAGGTATTTTTTTCCCGCAGGAAATACATTTATTTGGAAATATCTCATTCAAGAACACTTGGAACAACCTCTGGATTTAATTTTAAAAGTGTTGTTAATGCTGCTAATTTTAAAGCACCATTTTCATTTTCATCTTTTAAAATATTATATGGTGTTTCCCAGAAATTGTTTGCTTTTAATATTTTTAATATATTTATGGCATTTTTCCTTAAATTAACTGGATATGATTTATTTTCTGCGATTTTAGAAACTTCCATTAAAAATTGTTCTGCCTTTAATTTTCTTATTATTTGCAATGCATAACCTTTTCTCTTTACTGAAAGTGATTCTAAAAACTCTGGAATTTTATCAAGTAATGTATAATCAAGAAAATGTAAAAGATAACTTACCGCACCGCTCAAAAATTCATCTTCTACGGTATCCAATATTTCCCTTGCATAATCTACATAATTCATATCATCCTTATCTGCTGCAAGTTTAAATCCAAAATTCTTAATTTTAGGAATTTCTGATTTTATAAATTCGTCTATTACCCAATCTTCTACTATATCATTTCCGCATATTTTCTTACCTTTATTAACCAATTCATATAATAAATCTATATCTTTTTCTTCTTCAATATTCTTTGTAAAGAAATTCTTCGATATTTCACACGGCAATGCAGACATATATTTTATTATCAATAATTTTATCTCTTTTGATGCATTTAAATACGCCTCACCTAATGCATTATATACAGTAACAGAGTCATTCGCTTCAAAAAATCGTTTTAACAATAACTTTTTTAATGTCATGGATATTTCTTCTGATAATAGGCTATCGTTTATTGAATCGCTATAATCCAACAATACTTTTATTTGCGCATTAGGTTCATCTTTAAAATAAGGTTTTATTTTTTCTATATCTTCTGGATAGAACTCTATAAATGAATTAACCAATTGAAATCTAACCTTGAAATCCGGATCTTTTGAAAGAGGATATATTTTTTCAAAGTTCTCACATCCAAGAGCTAAATATAATTTTACACTTTCTTTTCTTATTACCGGAGAAATATCTGTAAACAATTCTTCTAATAAGTCGCATCTTAATTTCCCCATTTTTTCCAGATATTTTAACGCAGAAAGACGTACATTTGCATTATGGTCTTTTAACATTTCCTCTATATGAGTTACTTCAACCTTTTGTTTAGAAAGTTCCTGTATTGATTTTGCTTTAACTGTGGAAACCTTTGATTCAAGCAATTCAAGATATGTTCTCATGTTTTCAATTCTTATTTTTTCCTGTAATAATTTGTATGCCTCAATTATTGGATTTGCCATTTTACCACTCCTCAGAATATATATTTAATTCATAATTATCAAATCTAAATTTCATTATTTTGTTTTGATAGTTTAAATCTGACATATTTACACTTCTATATAAATAATCTCTAGTTTTTTGACCGGCTTCATTGATATACACCACACTTAAATCATTTCCATATTTTTCTATTATTACTGGTTTATCTTCATTATTTAAAAATATCATTTGTTTAGTAAGACTGTATTCTTTAAATTCTATTGTTTCAGGTTTTATATCGTATTTTAATAATTTAAACAATGATAAAATTGAATTTTCTGCATTAAGTCTTTTAAAATCTTTATATAAAATCTCTTTATACATAACAATTGTCCTTGCACTAATTGCAAGGACAATTGCTGATATTATTGATAGTATCATCAAAGATATTACACTTTCAAGAAGAATATATCCTTTTTTCATTGTATTGGCTCCGAAAAATATATTGAAAAATCCTTTCTTCCATTTAAAAATCTAAATTCAAGTTTTAAATCATCTATGAAATCTTCTGGTGGTGGAACTATATAAGTTATCTTAAAAAACATATAATCGCTTAAATTAGTGGAATATGTTTCCTGTGAAAGCGGATAACCAAACCCTGCTTTTAAACTTATATTTTCCATATTTAATTTCAATCCTGAATATAAAAGATAAATACTTCTATTTTCTGTTGCATCTTTTGTAATTCTATCATTAAACCATGCAACACCAAAATTTATATTACTGGTATCGCTTATTTTAAGAATAGAAGTACTTACATCTATTAATGTTATAAAAGATAATTCCGGCTCATTTACATATGAAATATCTGTTAAAAATTCAAAGTTATTTTCGTCTAATCCCAGACGCAATCCCATATTCCAATTATCTTTCCCTGTTAATATAGACATACCTATATCAAAATTAATAGCACTTGCTATAAATGCAATGATTAAAAAAGTAAATAGTAAAGTTTTTTTCACTATTTCACCTCTGGTTTTAAGTCAGAAAGTCTATCTTTGTTTTTTAATCTTACATGTCCTTTCTCAATTTCTTTAAAAGCTATGGTAACAAGGTTATTGTCAGAAGTCTCTACAAGTGGTTTTGATGTCGCATCAAAACCTTCATCTTTTAATATCTGTACTCTTTTTGCAACCATAATTGGCACAACATATTTGAACCCAACTTTTTCCATTATTTTATCATAGTTAAAATCCATTGACATACTCATTCCTCCTCAAATTTAAAGAATGAATAATTACCAAGATGTTCGGTAACCCTTTCAGTCTTTATTTGTTCAGCTATAAATATTGAAATTAATTGGTTGATTGATTCGTTTAAATCCTCATTTACTATTAGATAATCAAATTCATTTATTTTAGATAATTCCCATTTTGCATCTTCAAGACGTCTTTTAAGATCTTCCATCTTTTCTGTTCCTCGATTTAAAAGACGCTTTTTTAATTCAGAATATGATGGTGGTGCAATAAATATAAGAACTGTTTCTTTTCTCATTTGTTTTACCACATTTAATGCACCCTGAACATCAATATCCAGGACTATACTGAAACCTTCATTGATTTTTTCTTTTATAAAACTTTTTGATGTTCCATATTTATGACCATGCACTTCGGCATATTCAAGAAATTCGTTATTTTTTACCATTTCATCAAATGTTTTTTCATCTACAAAGAAATAATCCTTTCCATTTACTTCGCCAGGACGAGGTTTTCTTGTTGTATATGAAATGGAAAAAGTAAATCCCTTAAGTCTTTTCATTGCTTCTTTTATAATTGAAGATTTACCTACTCCACTTGGCCCACTAACGACATAAAGTATTCCTTTTGTCATTTAGAATAAACCTCTCTCCTGATTTTTTCAAGAGCACTTTCAACATCATAAAAATTCTGCATAAATCTTCCACTAATTGTTTCAGGTTGTATAGCACTTAATATGATATGGTTACTATCAGTAATTACAATAGCTCTTGTTTTTCTTCCATATGTTGCGTCAATTAATTTTCCTTCTTCTTTTGCAATATCCTTTAATCTTTTTAATGGTGAAGATTCTGGGTTAACAATAGCGATAACTCTATCACCAATTACAACATTACCAAAACCAATATTAATTAATCCGTACATACACACACCTCCGAATATTTTGTTTTATATCAATGTATATTTTGAACCTGCTCTTTTATCTTATTTACATATAGCCTTCCATCAAGCGAAAAAGCTGTAATTTCTTTTAATTTTGATTTAGAAGCTATTGTATTAAATTCTCTATGCATTTCCTGGGCAAGAAAATCAAGATTCTGGCCTATTGATTCTTTTTCAGAATTTACAACTTCCTTAAATTTCTTGGTATGCATTTTTAATCTATCGATTTCTTCTGTAATATCTCCTCTTTCAAGAATTAAGGCTATTTCATATTCCAATCTTTCTTTATTGTATTCAATATTTAAATCCAGGTCTTTTAATGATTCTTTTAATTTATTTTTATAATATTCCTTCATTTCTCCACTTTTTTCTTCTATTAATGTAGTTAATTTTTCTATTTCTTCTACATATTCAAGAATAACCCCTTTAATCTTTTCACCTTCAGACTCCTGAACACTTATAACCTTATCTATAGCAATATTAACAGCCTCTTCAAGACCTTCCCATATTACCAATAATTCTTCTTCATCAATTGAATACCTCATTATTTCTTTAAATTTTACCAGTAAATCAAGAGATGGACTATCACTAAGGTGGAGATATTGTGCAAGTTCATTTAATGCATCGTAGTAAGATTTTGCTAATGGTTTATCTATTTTTATAATACTTTTGGGTTGAAGAAGTCTAATATCAATATATACACTTAATGATCCTCTTTTAAAATTCTTTTTTAGAAGATCATTTACTTTTAATTCCAGTGAAGAATATATCCAGGGGAGATTTGTTTTAATATTTAGATGCTTTCCATTTAAAGATTTTATTTCAACAGTATAACTATAATTACCTATATTTTTCTCTATTCTTCCATAACCTGTCATACTTCTCATATTTTCACCTCTTAATATCATTATACAACAAAAAAATAAAAAAACAAAATTTTCAAGAAAATTTAATCTTAAATGAACTTCCTTTACCCAGAATGCTGTTAACCTCTATTTTTAATCCTAATTTTTCACTTAATTTCTTTGCTATTGATAATCCAAGCCCAAATCCTTTACCTGTTCTTGATTTTTCAGATTTATAAAATCTCTCAAAAATCCTATTAATCTCATCTTCAGGAATTCCAGGCCCTTCATCTATAATTTCAATTGTAGAATTATACATTTTTATATATACATTGTTTTTATTATTTTGCTTTGTGTATTTTATAGCATTTTCAAGAATAACTTTTATTATAATTCCAAGGTAATTACTATTTGTCTTTACATATAAATCCTTTAATTCATAATGTATATTTATATCCTCGTTTTTATATATATTTATAATCTTTTCTACTACATCCTTTACATTTAATTCTTCAAAAACTATATCTTCTTCATTTTTAGTAAGCAATAATAAATTTTCAACCATATCTTTTAAATACTCTGCAGAGTTTTTTATATTTTCAAGTGATTCCTCAAAAATTTGTTTATCCTCTTTTCCCCAACGTTCTATTAATTTTATATATCCAATAATAGATGTAAGCGGCGTTCTTAATTCATGAGATACATCAGATACAAACTGTTTCTGCAACTTATAACCTTCATCTATTTTTTCAAGCATTAAATTAATATTCTGAGTCAACTTGTCAAATTCATAATAATTTTGCTCTGGCATTCGTTTATTTAAATTTTCAACATTAATCTCCGCTATTTCTTCAGAAATAATCAATAACGGTTTAAGAGAACGTTTAGCAAAGTAATACGATACTAATAGCGATATTAAAATACTCAAAAAACTTAAATTAAGCGCCATAGAATTAAATGTTTTCAATAATGCTGTATATTCAAGGGATGGCCCACCTATAATCAAATCTGAATTATCAAAAATTTTTGTTTTTATAAAAATATAATAGATATCATCTTTTTCATATACAGCATATTTTTCTTTCATATTAAATAATTTTTCATCTACTATTCCATATGGGTCATTTACAATAATGCCATCCAGGATAACAACCTTATTAGCCAACAAGCTTGCTTTCAATCTTTCAGCATCCTTTAAAAGCGAAGGTCTTGACATCATTCTTCCCATAAAGTGTTGAGGCGTGTCTGAAAAACGTTCAACCTGCTGTTTTAAATAAATGGCATAAGTTTTCACAGATGATTTTTCAACAAAATATCGAAGAGAAAATATGATAGCAAGTAAAACCACTATCATAATTCCTGTATATATAAATGTAAGGCTCCAGACCACACTTTTTTTATTATCAATCCTCTTTAAATACGTAACCAACACCTCGTACTGTCTTTATTTTTTTTCCTTCTTTTCCAAGCTTTTTTCTTAAATAATTAATATATACCTCTACCAGATTTATATTTTCAAGATCATCATATCCCCATATTTCTTCAAGTAATTTTTCTTTTGATATTACCACATTTTTATTCTGCATAAAATACTTTAATAGATTGAATTCAGTAAGTGTTAAGTTTACAACTTTTTCATTAACCTTCACTTCCATTTTTTCAAGATCCATTTCTATATTCCCAACCTTCATACTTTCATGTTTTCCCAGCCTTCTTAATAATGCTTCTATTCGTGCAACCAGCTCTTCTATTTCAAAAGGCTTTACCATGTAATCATCTGCACCTGTTTTTAATCCTTCAATTTTCGAAGGCAGATCGCTTTTTGCAGTTAGCATAATTATTCCAACATTATGATCATAATTTCTAATTGAGTCAGCAACTTCAATACCATCTATTTCAGGAAGCATTAAATCAAGTATAATAACATCGGGCTTGAATTCCTCGTACTTTTCAAGCCCCTCTTTTCCTGTAAAAGCAACTTCTACAATATATCCTTCATGTTTCAATTCAAGTTCTAACAACCTTGAAATACTTTTATCGTCTTCAACTACAAGAATTTTATACATTAATTACACCTCAATACGTAAAACCAACAAAAATATCCTTTAATGTTGTTGATATAATCACATTTCCATTGAGCCCTTCTACAAAAAATCTAATTCCATATTTTGTGGAATATTCCAGATCAGAAGTAATAGGTTGTTCAATAAACATTGAAGCTTCTCTTTTTCCAAAGGTATAAATCACAGAAAATTCTGTTTTATATTCCAATGTATTAATTGAAGTTGCAAAATCAAATGTACCATTTAAATCAAAAAGATTGTATTTTATAAAAGGTACAAAAAAACCTGAAGCAAATCCATATTTTATTTCAGATGGACTTTTAAAAGACAAAATTCCTTCCATTCTTCCATCCAAATCCCTTAATGTTGGAAACACAACAGACATGTTAAAAACAGTTTTTGCTGAAAATGCCACGTTAAATATTAATACTGTCATAGCCAAAAATAAAAATACTTTTTTCATAATCTTTACCCCTCCTGTGATATAATTTGTATTGTTGATTAATAAAATTATAAGCAAAATTCTTTACGAATTAATTAAAAATGAGTATATTAATAAATAATAGAAAAATGAGGTGAAAGTATGGAATTTAGAGGAACAACTATTGTAGGAGTAAAAAAAGACGGAAAAACAGTAATTGCTGGAGACGGACAAATAACTCTTGGAAATACTATATTTAAAGGAACTGCAAGAAAAGTTAGAAGATTGGGTGAAGGAAAGGTTGTTGCCGGGTTTGCAGGTTCTGTTGCAGATGCATTAGCTTTATTTGAACGTTTTGAAGCAAAATACAGAGCAAACGCTGGAAATCTTTTAAAAGCTGCCGTTGAATTATCAAAAGATTGGAGAACTGATAAAATTCTAAGAAAATTAGAAGCTATGTTACTCGTTGCTGATAAAAACTATCTTTTATTAATTTCTGGAAATGGTGAAGTAATTGAACCAGAAGAAAACGTTATGGCTATAGGTTCAGGAGGACCATATGCACTTGCAGCAGCTAAAGCTTTACTTAAAAATTCCGATCTCGATGCAGAAAAAATCGCTACAGAAGCATTAAAAATTGCCGGTGAAATATGTATTTACACCAATCAAAACATCACTGTGGAGGTTGTGGAATGAAAGAAAAAGTCTGGGTTATAGATAATGAAGTCCTAAACGATATTGAATTTGATAACAGTTTTGCAGTAGTTGAACAAACCATTCTTGAAAAAATCTTTAAAAATGCATACTTTATAGATAGAGATATAGCTGAAAATGATGAATCGAAAAAACAAATTATTCCATATGTTGTTTTAAAAAATGAAAATAATGAAATACTTGTTGTAAAAAGAACAAAAAAACAAACAGAAAAAAGATTGCATAATTTATATAGTGTGGGAATTGGCGGTCATATAAATCCCGTTGATGAATCTGAAAACCCTGAACAAACATTTTATAACGGCCTTAATAGGGAATTAGATGAAGAAACAGATATTGAAAAGATCAAATCATTAAAATACGTGGGATTAATACTTGATGATACCACATCAGTTTCAAGAGTTCACCTTGGAATATTGTTCATTGCATATATAACAAAAGCTGAAATAAAAGAAAAAGAAAATTTTGAAGAAACCTGGATATCAGAAAAGGAATTAAAGAATTTTGATGGAAATTTTGAAGGTTGGTCTGAAATAGCATTAAAAGCTTTAGAGGTGATCTAATGCTATTTAAAGCATATGCCAAGGTTAATCTCTATCTTGATGTTGTTAATAAACGATCAGATGGATATCATGATATACTCACATTATTCCAGACAATTCCAATATATGATGAAATTGAAATAGAATTTTCAGAAAAAGAAGAATTTCACTCAGAACCAGAATTGAATTTTCCCTGGGAAAAGAATATTATAAAAAAAGCTATTGATACATTTAAAAAATTAACGGGATATAAATTTAATCTCAAAATTCAATTGCAAAAAAAACTTCCTCAAGGTGGCGGAATTGGTGGTGGAAGTGCTGATGCTGCAGCTGTATTAAAATTTTTAAAAGAACATTATAATATTTCTGATAAAGACATTATTGAAATCGGTACGAAAATTGGTGGTGATGTTCCATTTTTAATATTTGGTGGAACAGCAATTGCTGAAGGTATCGGGGATAAACTTACATTTCTTAATCCATTAAACCTTAATTTTGAATTTAATTTTCCAGGAATACATGTTTCAACACCGGAAATGTATGGTGAAATAGACAATAACTGGAATGAATTACAAAGATATGGAGATCCATACAAGCTTTATGAAGCATTAAAAGAAAAAAATTTTATGTTAGCCAGAGAAAATGCGTTTAATATCTTTGAACAGGTTGTATTTAAAAAATATCCTGAACTAAAAAAAATAAAATATGATATGTCAAAAAAATCTGTATTTTCTTTAATGAGCGGCTCTGGAAGCACTATATTCGCAATAAATAAGGCGCAACCTTAAAGGTAGCGCCTTATTTATTCCATTCTTTCCTCAATATCCCCATTATTACTTCATCGTGATATTTTCCTTCTCTAAAAATTTGTTCTCTTAGTATTCCTTCAACTTTAAATCCAACTTTTTCATATGATTTTATCGCTCTTTGATTAAAACTAAAAACATGCAACTTCACTTTATTTATATTCATTTCTTTAAAAACAAAATCAACAAGCAACTTCATAGCTTCTGTTCCGTATCCCTTATTAAAAAAAGGTTTCCCTATAAAAATTCCGACAGTAGCTACAGAATTTTTCCAATCTATTTCATTTACCCCACAACCACCTATATATTCTCCGGTTTTCTTTAATTCAATAGCAAAATCATACTTTCCTCCACCAAAAGGATTGAGTTTTTCATACCACTTTTCTTCATCTTCCATTCTAAAAGGATAAGGAATCCCCGGCATTAAATTCTTTCTAACTTCTTCATCATTAATATATTCAAGAACCTTTTCTAAATCATTTTTTGAATAAGCTCTTAATTTCACTAATTCCCCTTCTAACATAATTCCACCCCCATATTTCGTTAAGCTAATTATATCAAAAATTCTTTTTTCTGTCAATAATATAGATTTACTGAAATTAAATCATCTTTTATATTAAAGTTATTTTAAAAGTAGAAAAATAATATTCTCTCAGACGACAAGAATTTCTGATCTTTGTTCTATAAAAAACACTCCTAAAAAGGTTCATTCAGGCGGTGAAATTTCTTATTCCTCACTCCAATATTGCTTGCCGCCGCCGCTCAGACATCGCCTCCTGCGCTGCTTCGCTAAAAATCACATCCGTGTGATTTTTACGGCTCACGCAATATCTCCGTTCGGGAAATTTCAAGCCTTCATTCACCTTTTTACTCGTGTTTTTTATGTTTTACTTATATAATAAAATATAATAAGAAATAAGAAAATAGAAATAATAATATGAGCGAAAACTTGAAAATTCCGAAGAGAAACAACTATGATTGAGAAAAATAAAAACGAACGAAAACTCGCAGGTTGCCCGAGAAAATCACGAATGGAGGCTGTCAAAAAAACAGGATGTTTTTTTGAGCGCAGCTTCTGCAGGGATGCAGAATCTAAGCGACAGCCGGGAATGAGTGATTTTCGAGGATTAGCAACCAAGTTGTTTGAGGGAGTTTTTATTTTTCTCAATCAACATCAAAAGGACGAACATGGATGTGAGTCTGCAACAACCGGTGGGAACAAGAATTTTTGAGGATTAGTATCGAACACCAAGAGTAAATCTTTTTATAAAGTTTCCTAATAAATATATTTTTACTTTAATTTCAGTAAATCTATATTTACAATAAAAAATTATAATATTAAAAAAAGAAACTACATTAATATGATATAATAAATCAGAAATTTTTCAAGGAGTGGTTATATGATTTTTGATACTATTGCTGCAATTTCTTCGCCTCCAGGAACTGGAGCAATTTCAGTAATAAGACTATCTGGTGATAAAGTTATTAAAGTTATTAAAGAACTATTTAATATGGAAAATCCAAAACCCAAATATATGTATTATAGTTTTCTAAAACAAAATAATGAATTAATTGATGAAGTAACGTGGGTATATCATAAGGGACCAAAAAGCTACACAGGCGAAGATATGCTCGAAATATTTGGACATGGTGGTATTCTCCTTACAAAAAAAATATTAAATATAATCTTATCTTTAGGTGTAAGAGAAGCCTTGCCTGGCGAATTCTCTAAACGTGCTGTAATGAACAAAAAAATGGATCTTATAAAAGCTGAAGCTATAAATGAAATGATACACGCTAACTCAGAATATTCCTTAAAAGCTGCAGCAAGTCAAATAGACGGAAAGCTTTCAAAAGATATAAAAGAATTAAAAAGCGTCTTATACAATATTGCGGCAAGAATTGAAGTTGAAATGGATTATCCTGATGATTTTGAAGTTGACAACTTTGAATTTTTGGATTCCCTTAATTCTGTAAAAGAAAAACTCAATTATCTATATGAAAATGCTGATAACGGAATTGCAGCAGTTGAAGGAATTAAAATGGCTATTGTTGGAAAACCAAATGCTGGAAAATCCACACTTTTAAATGCACTTTTAAGAAAAGATAGAGCTATAGTGACTGATATTCCTGGAACAACCAGAGATACTATAGAAGAAAATTTAAACATTCGAGGTATATATATAAAAGTAATTGATACAGCAGGAATTAGAGAAACAGGAGATATTGTAGAAAAAATAGGCGTAGAACGTTCGTTAAAAGCTATTGAGGAATCAAAAATGATATTATTTGTTCTTGATAATTCCACTGGAATTGAAGATTATGATCTTGAAATCTTTGAAAAAATAAAAAACTATACAGACAAAAAAATTGTAATTGTAATAAATAAATCAGATATAAAAAATACCGATAAAATTGATATCCCATGGAAGGAATATAAAATAGTGAAAATTTCCGCTGCAAATGGTGAAATCCAGGAATTAGAAAATCTTATTTATAACGAATTAAAAGATGTGGTAATTACAAAAGAGTATACCCTCACTAACGAAAGACAAAAAAACGCTGTTAAAAAAGCTATCGATTCTATTGAAAATGCTCTAAATGGTATTCATTTAGGTCTTACCAATGATGCTATAATGTTTGATGTAAGAAAATCTATCGAATCTTTAAATGAATTAACAGGCGAAGATTATACAGAAACACTTCTTGATAATATTTTTGGAAATTTCTGCGTAGGAAAATAGGAGGTACGAAAATGAATTATAGTATTTTAGCAATATTATTTGGATTAACCCCATTATTGCAGTATTTTATAAAAGGTTGGGCTTTTTTCGGTGTTTCATTAATACTTTTTATAATATTCTATAGAATATTAAAACTTCAAGGAAAACAGGTATTTTCCTTTTTGGCAGGAACAATTATAGCAGCAGAAGCTATTGCATTGTTATTTGGATTTACTAACTTATTTATACTTGCTTATTTAATAACAGTAGCTATTATATTTCTTGTTGCAGCAAATGATGAGAAAAAAATTGATATTTTAAAAGAATATTTATCAGAAAGCGGTGAAAATGAAAAAGATTGGAATTTCTATCATTTATTTTTTGGTCGTGGTGAAGTTTCTTCAATAGAAGAAATTGGAAAGTTATTAGGAAGCATTTTAGGTATAAAAGATGGAAAAATCGCTTTTTCTGTTCAAATGCCAAATGGCGATTATTATAAACGCATTATAAATAAATCAGATATAAAAAGTTATAATCTATATGACATAAAAAGCAATCAAGAATTATACTACGTAAAAATACGTGATTTATTTATGCCGAACAGAAGGCTCAGAACCCTTCATAAACCGCACCTTGAAACATTCTGTTTAACTATCGAAACAACAGATGGTGAGATAGTTTCCTTTTATGAAGAACCTGATGTGTTACAAAAAATTGTAAAACAGCTCGATGAGCTATAAACTTGTAAAAAACTTGAAATAATTTTTAACTTGACAGAATTTGATTTTTGTGGTATTATAATTCTCGGACGTCGAATGAAGACGGTAAGTGGCGGAGCGTAGCGCAGATGGTAGCGCGCCGGTCTTGGGAACCGGAGGTCGCTGGTTCGATCCCAGTCGCTCCGACCAGAAGGTGGCGGTTTTTCTGTGCGGCTGTAGTTCAATTGGTAGAACACTGGCCTTCCAAGCCAGGGGTTGCGAGTTCGAGTCTCGTCGGCCGCTCCAGCGCCCATAGCTCAATAGGATAGAGCATTGGATTTCTAATCCAAGGGTTGGGGGTTCGAGTCCCTCTGGGCGCGCCACCTTTTTTTATTTAGTGATGGTGGCATTAGTTCAGTGGTAGAACGCCTGACTGTGGATCAGGATGTCGTGGGTTCAAATCCCACATGCCACCCCAACAACAAAAAAGACCCATTATGCGGGTCTTTTTTTGTTACATTGTTTATATTAAATTATGTTTTAATCTAAAAAAATAAGCACCGATAATACCGGTGCTTATTTTTTTATTCAACATTTAATGTATAAATAGGACTTATTATAGTTTTATCTTCATTAATAAATGCCAAATAAATCTCACCTAAATCTAAATTTATGTTTTTAACATATTGATAATTTTCTACCTCATATATTTTTATTGTATCTGTGGAATTATTGTTTTCAATATATCCAATTAAATCATCTTCATTATTTGAAATTATAACTTTAAATGTTTTTTGTAATTCCTCAAAATCTGATCTGTTATATACTTCAAAAATCAGATTGTATGCATTATCATTTTTTTCAATTAATATTTTATCCGGCACAAACATTAAATTTTTTCTTGACAAAATTATTTTATAATCATCTGAAAATTCTAATATCATATAATTTCTGTATAAAGTTATTTTAGCTGATTTTTGATTTCCACTTTCATCTTTAAAAGTTATAACATTATCTGATAGTTCTATATTATAATTTTTATTTTGTTCCATAGAAGTTTCATTATAAAAATATAAAAATGCTACTTTAGAATCTATATCAATATTAATTTTATAAAAAAACGTATCAAATGGATTTTTTTCATTCTTATTATAACTTAAATTTATCCAATCACCATTAATTGCTTTAGGCGTAAAATCTATAAAACCTTTATTTTCTACATAATCATGAGGAATATTCATAAATTTTATAGGTTTATATATAGTAATTACATTATTTCCTATAGTTTCATATAAAACTTTAGCCGAAAAATTAGAAACCCATATATTTTCATTATCAATATCAATATCTTGATCCAAATATTGAGAATTTTCAATATAATACTTATTTGAAAATTTATGATAATACAAATTTGTTTGAACTTCCTCAAATTTTTCATCATATTCTTTATGTGTTAAATATTCAAAATATGGCTTTTTTGTATTATCCATTACTAAATTAACTAATTTTTCTTTTACCGGTACCAACCTTTCCTCACTAAGCAAGCTCCAGTCCCATTCTAAATTTTTTATTTTTCCATCAGAATATGCATTTATAACATAACTTGGTACAGGAATACCAAAATTTTCAAAGGTTAAAAATTGCATATTATTAAAATAAAATATCTTTTCTTTTCCATCTTTCGTTTTGAGCTTTATTTGATAATCACCATTAAATGGAAATTCATCAATCAAAGGATTATTAAGCGGAATAAAAACAGCTACATGATAAGCGTTATCATAATATGCTGATTCTATCTGAATATCCTTGATTTTAAACGGTTGCCCTTGAAAGGTTGTTTCAAGATATTCTCCATTAACCAATACTGATAAAAAAGCATTTCCTTCTAAGAATTCTTTGTTCTTTACATTTTCAAAAATTATTTCTATACCTTTTTCTATTGTTTTTATATTTTCATTATCTATTGAATAACTATAAAATACTTTAAACTCCCAATTATCATATTCTTTATCTTCTTCTGAATCTAAAATTCCATTATGATTAATATCTAAATTCATAAACTTTTTCAAAGTTACATCAAAATCTCCAAAACTTTCTAAAACATCATCATCAATTTTTAAAACTTTGCTAAATTGCGACATATTTAATTTCCCAGACTTAAATTTCTTTTTCTCAAATATTAATTTCCCTAAATCAATAATTTTATCTGCTTCATCAAATATTGGAAATGTATTCAATTTTTCGACACCAACAATACCAATAGTTTCAATCCAACCTTCTTCATTCTTTTTAGCTACACCAATAATGTAAATATCACCTTTTTTAAGTTTTAAATCCGCTTTTTCAATTTCAGATAACTTATAAATATTATAATTATTATTTTTCACACTGACAACTATAATATAATAATTTTGTTCATCAATAGCTTTAGTATTTGTTTCATTAATCAATGAACCGGAAAAATCCATCTTCACGAGAACTTCGTCATCTGCAATTTCAACATCATTTTCATTATTTTCTTCATTTGTAGTCAAAGTATTATCATTTTGAGACGTTTTTCTAACATCTATACACGAACTCAATAATGAGGATAATAATAAAATAATGATAAAAATAATATATAATTTTTTCATTCTTCTTCCTCCCTATATTATTTTTATAATTTTAACTAAAAAGTAAAGTTATTCTAGATATATTAATTTTTATATATAAAAACGCTAAAAACTTCCCCATTCTATAAAATTTAGAGAATGGGGAGTATTTGTTTCTATAATATTATTCTTCCATTTTTTCTTTTAATTTCTTTGCAATGAATGTTGCAACATGAGCTCCTTTTGTTCCTCTTCCAAATCCTGCGTCCATTCCATTTTCCTTTGCTAAATCGTCATTTAGCTGTGTTCCTCCAACTATTAATAACAATTTATCCCTTACACCTTTTTCTATTGCTAATTGATGCAATTTTTTCATGTTTTCAACATGTACATCATTATGTGTAACAATCATTGAAGCAAGTACAGCCTGTGCGCCAAATTCAATTGCAGCATCTATTAATTTTTCTGGTGGAACACTTGTTCCAAGATATTCATATTTTATACCGTATTTTTCTATACCGCCATGTTTAATATCGAGAATTTCCCTGATACCAACATTGTGTTCATCATTACCAACTGTACCAGCTACAACCTTTACCTTGTTTTTAGCAAAGAATTCAAATAATTCATCATCTGACATTACTTCTGCTTTTTTAGGCAATACAAGTTCGTCCTTCTTAATAGCAAATGGTACTTTTGCCTTTAACTCAAGATATGTTCCTTCTGTTGGGTGAAGAACTGTTTTTGCAATAACCTGTGCGTCTTCAAGTCCCATTCTCTTACAAATTTCAAGAGCGGCTGCTTCTGCATATTCTGGTGATTCAGGAATTGTCATATCAAGCTGAATGTAACCGTCATAACTCCATTCTACTTCTGGTTTGATTAAGTTATTTTCTCTGTATTCCCTTATTTTTTCAAGTCTCTTATATACATTATCCTCTTCATCTAGTTCGTCTATGTATTGAATTTTATCAGGATTACATAATGTACATCCACCAATTAAGTCACATGGCTTTTCAAGACCTTCTGGAAGGTTGTTATAACCAAAGTGGTGACATACAGGTGCCATGTAATCTTTATCTCTTGGAACAACAGAACCTGCTCCAATTCCTCCATCTTTCTTTCTTACAATACCGTCGCCCATTCTTTCTGGATATTCGCCATTGTCAACGAACATTCCATTTTCAACAGCTTCAAAGTATCCGCCCATTTCAATTATTTCTTCGAGCATTAATATAGCTCTCATCTTTAATTCTCTAACTTTGTCTCTTACATTATCCCAGTTAATCTGAACCATTTCTTTAATGCCGTCTAAAGCAATTAATGTGTGTTTTGCAGTTTCTACGCCACGGATAGAGTTAATGTGCCATGGAACGTTTCTTCCTTCATCTGGTGTAATTGTTGATTGTATATCTGCCTTTGTTAATCTGGAAATTAATGTATCCAATACGTGTATTCTTGTTGCGTCAAAGAGGTCGGATTCTATATATCTTGTATTCATTTGTGCCCTGAATTTATAATCTTTGAATAATTCCCTTATTGTTATTGCATATACGAAGTTTAATCTAAATTCTGGTGTTGGTGAAACTATTGGTGGAACTGTGGATAAAGCAATATTTTCTTTTTTCATTCCAGCCTTTACTGAGTATAATGAGTTAATTGCATGTTGTACCAACAATTCTGGCATAACCTTCCATGCAAATTTTGCTGATGCATTTGCATTGTGAGCTCCGTCAATTTGAAGCATATCAACCGATGCCATAATCTTTTTTGCAACAGCAGCATCAACAAATGATCTGATCATATTAATGCCTCTGTATAATACGTTGTATTGTGGATCCTGATGAGCTCCGTTTACACCTTCTTCAGCAAATAATACAGCAACTTCCGGACCTGCAACACCAGAAACATAACTGTGGAAGTTTATAGGTCTACCCACTTCTTCTTCTATTAAGTCAAGAGCCTTTCTTGAAGCTCTTAATTGCTTTCTTGTAATTGGTATACCACCAATACCCTCTGGTGTTCCTTCAATTAAACCGTCCATATGACTTTGACCTAATGTTCTAATAACCATAATATGGTCTGCACCATGCCATGCGGCCATTCTCATTCTTCTTATATCTTCTTCAAATCTACCTGAAGCAATTTCTGATGTAATTACTTCCTGTGGTTGTGGATCAATATTGTTGAAATAATGTGCTGCTGGTAATGCAACAAAGTTTTTTAGAGGTTCGCTTACTTCATAATATTCAAATTCTCCTATTTTGGTTCTTGGAGGTAATTTTTTTCTCCATGTCCAACCTTTTCTTTTTGGTCTGTATTTATCTAAATCCTTTAAGATTTCTTCTACATTTAATTTTTTGTTAGGCTCTAATTTCATCATTTATCGCCTCCATGAATAAAAATTCTATCCACATCGTCCCAGTATTTTCCTGCAATTAAATCTCTTCCTGCCTGTATGTAATCAATATTATGTTCTTTTGCTATTGTATATACAATATTTCCAGCACCTTTACCGAGTATATTCTTTTCAAAGAATTTATCAACTAATGCTTTTGCTTCCATGCTGTTGAATCCCATTCTCAATAATACAGATCTTTCAACAGATGGTGATGTATGTGTTGAAGCTAATTCAATTAGAGGATCTACTACTTTTTCAACAAGATCCCAGAAATATTTATCTAATTCCTCATCGGACATATTCATTAAATGTTTTGCTCTTTCTTCAAAATCTGATTTTCTTGGTTCCATTAGCTCAATACCTCCTTAATAAGGTTTTTCACTTCTTCTGTAGAAATTCTCAAATCTTCTGCAATAAATTCAATTTCCTTTTCTGTAAATTCTGTTTTTCCAAATCTCTTTTTTAATTCTTTTATATATGATTTTCTCATTTTTTCTATTGGATATTTTATTACCTTTAATTTTGATGGATGATCAGGCAATACTATGTTTTTACCTGGTTTATCCTCTTCAATTGGATCTCCAAATTTTATTTCAATACCATTTTCCTTTGCAAATGTAAGCTGTGCTGAAGGCAATTTACCTGCACCTGTATATTCTGTTTCGTTTACAACAATTATCTGGTCTTCTTCCATTTCCATTGCCAATGCAAATGCAGCAGCTAATGATGTGTTCCCGGCAGGTCCTCTCTGCATACCTTCTATATTTGCAAGCATTTCTGTAATATAGAAGACTTCACCCTGAGTTACAAGCACATATTCATCCATATATCTCAAAGGTCTTGCGGCATTTCTTGGAACATCTGATCTATCCGGAAATGTTGCAAATGGTATTCCAAATCCTGTATGACCTGTTGTAAATGATTTTTTGTTAAAGTCTGTATCTGATGCCATATGCAATCCATGAAGATCCACACTGGCACCTATAATTTTTGTATTAACAGCACCAGCTTTTTTCAATCCTCTGGCTGTTCCTGTTACATTACCACCACCGGCATGAGTAATAACAACAGCATCAGGATACTTTCCAAATTGATTCATTGATTGTTCTGCTATTTCATATCCCAATGTTTCAACACCAGCTATACCAAATGGTGTATAAAGTGAAGCATTAAAATACCCCGTTTCTTCAAGGAGAACGAGGAAATAGTAAAAGAGTTCGGGTCCAACACTTAATTGCACAACTTCTGCACCATATGCTTCACATGCTCTTGCTTTTTCAAGGATTTCTGGTTGTCCAATTCCTCTGCTGTCAAAACATTCTTGAACAATTATTGATTTTAATCCTCTTTTTGAAGCCTGAGATGCAACTGCTGCACCATAATTACCGCTTGTAGCAGCCATTACTCCTTTGTATCCCATAACTTTTGCTCTGTATGCACTAACAGATGCTCTTCTGTCTTTAAACGAGCCTGATGGATTTGTTGCTTCATCCTTTACAAATATTCTTGCACCTTTTCCTTTAGGAGCTATTTGTTTTATTAATTTATTTATATTCTTTAATTCTACAAGAGGTGTGTTTCCAACACCTGTTTCAAGCTGTATTTTTCTTATTTCTTCAATTGAATATCCAGCATCTTTCATCATTGCTTCATAATCAAAGGCTATTCCCTCTATTTCGTATTTTGTATAATCTACTCCTACTGATTGTTTCATTATTTCATTTTTTCTTGCCATTACTGCATCATAACTCATATCTCTCATTGCTGATCACCTTCGATCATATTTCTTAATTGCTTTCCCACTTCTAAAAGTTCTTTTACAGGTTTTCCAAAGTTGTGTTTATATTCAGGATATATTTCTTCCAATTTCCCTTCAACTTCTCTTCCAACTGGCGTTTCTATCTTTACAATATCTCCAATATTAGCTTCATCATTTAACAGAAAACCTTTTATTCTAATTTCCAGAGGAACACGTTTTGTGTCCTCTGGAAGATTAGCAGCTCTTTGCTGTGGATTTAATCCTACAAAATATATTTGAACCCAATCGCCTTTTCTGGCTATCATTGTATCAACTCCTTATGAGCTTATATTGTAAGATCACCTATTAATGATCTTGGAACTGGTAAATCTGCCATTGATAATAATCCTGATTCTGCTTCAATTACTGAAGGAATCATATTTGTAGCAACAGCAATTGTTCCTTTTCCACCAGGTATTTCTGGTTTTATTGCTAAGTTAAGGTTAGGATCTCCTATAATTTCAATATAATCTCCTGTATCTACATTTTCCAATTCAGGTCTTACCTGTTGTGGATGTTTTAATTCAATAACGAGTTTATCTCCCATATATGCTCTTGCAACATGATTACATCCTGCAACCATTCCTGGTTCAACCTTTACATATTTTGTTTCCCTTAAAACATTTGAAATTATTGGTTCTCTTGTCTGTTCAATTTTGTCTATATTCCAACCTAAGGCGTCTGCAATCATATAAATTGATTGTTCAAAACCAATATGTCCTACGATTTTTCCTGATTTTAAACCTTCTTCGAATTCTTCAACTGTTGTTCCAACACCCTGAGTTTCCATAACTGTTGGACCAAATGGTGATAAATCATTAATTCTTGCAGCCTTTATTTGTTCAACATTTAATGCTGCACCTGACAATGCAAGAATTAATGTATCAAGAACAAAACCAGGATTTATACCTGTTCCTAAAACAGAAACTCCATATCTTCTTGCAAGACTATCCATTTCTTCTGCTTCTTCTGGATGTGTATAGAATGGATATGCCATTTCTTCTGCAATTGTAATTACATTAATATGTCTTTTTACAGCAGTTATGATATGTTCTTTCACAACTTTAACAAATGAGTTTGTAGCAATTACAACTAAATCTGGATTTGTTTCATCTAACATTTTTTCTGGTGTGTCATAAACAGGCATATTGATATTTCCAATTCCCAATAATTCTCCTACATCTTTTCCAACATATCTTGTGTCATGAACACCTACCAATTCCAATTCATACTTTGATAAAATATTTTTTGCAATTCCGCTACCCATAGCGCCAAATCCCCATAAAGCTACTCTATACATGTTTTAGGCCTCCCTTTAAAATTTTTATGAATAATTTCTCAACAAAACCTTTACATATTAATTTTATGAAATTTCTTTCATATAGTCAAATTCGCATACTCAAACATACTCACTCATACTCAAGCATACTCTATATTTTTACTAATGATAGAATTTATTCAATAAATTTGACGATTTTTAAGCAAATTTGGAAATATGTACTATAAAATAAAGAAATCTCTCGAAAATTCGAGAGATTTCTTTATTTTAAAAACTTTATTATTTCATTTTTTAGCTGTCCAATACCTTCTCCTGTTTTGGATGAAACAGGGAAGTATATATAATCCCCATATTTTGACAAATGGGATTTTATAAGGTTTAACTGTTTTACTCTTTCGTTTTTCTTTAATTTATCCAGTTTTGTTAAAACAATCATAAATGGAATTTCGAGTTCCTTTAACCATTGTATCATTTCTATATCTTTTTTTTGCGGTTCATGTCTATGATCAATTAGAAGGAATACCATTTGTAATGAATATCTGTTTTTAAAGTAATCCTCCATTAAATCTGCCCATTTTTTCTTTTCGGATTTTGAAACGTTAGCAAATCCATATCCCGGTAAATCTACAAGATAGCCTTTATTATCAACATTATAGAAATTTATGGATCTTGTTTTACCAGGATTGGAACTGATTTTTGCAATTTTAATTCCAAATAATTTATTTAATAAACTGGATTTTCCAACATTTGAACGTCCGGCAAAGGCTATTTCCGCATTTAATATTGGTGGATAATCACCTTTTGTATATGCTGTTTTTACCAGCTCAATTTTTTTAAACATTTCTATCCCTCCATTAAGGCTATTTTTAACACCTCATTTATATTCTCTACTTTATAAACTTTGAGTTTTTCTAATATTTCTTCTGGAATTTTTTCCAGATCCTTTTCATTATGCTTTGGAATTATTATGTTTGTAATTCCACTTCTATATGCAGATAAAAGCTTTTCTTTTATTCCACCAACTGGTAATACCTTTCCCATTAAGGTAATTTCGCCTGTCATAGCAACATCATTTCTAATAGGTATATTTAGAATAGAGGATATTATAGAAGTTGTTAAAGTTACCCCGGCTGATGGACCATCCTTTGGAACTGCTCCTTCTGGAACATGTATATGAAAATCACATTTCTCAAATTTTTCCAATAAACTTTCATCTTTTTTTTCTATGATTTTTTTAGACAACGTCAAAGCTATTTGTGCAGATTCTTTCATTACATCTCCAAGTTTTCCTGTTATTATTAACTTTCCCTTTCCTGATGTAATTAATGTTTCTACCTGTAAAATTTCTCCTCCATATGCTGTCCATGCCATACCTGTTGCTACACCAACTTCTGGTTTTTCAAGTTTATCTGATCTGAAATATGGAGGTGTTCCCAATAACTCTTTGACATTATTTATTTTTACATGAACACTTTTTTCACCTTCTGCTAATTTTAAGGCTACTTTTCTCATTAGTTTTGCCAATATTCTTTCAAGGGAACGAACCCCAGATTCTCTTGTGTATTCTGAAATTATTTTTTGTAAAGCACCTTTTGTTATTTTTATCTGAGTTTTTTCTATTCCATGTTCTTTAAGTAGCTTTGGAATAATATAATCTTTGGCGATATAATATTTTTCTGCATCTGTATATCCTGGAATCTGTATAATTTCCATTCTATCTCTTAAAGCACCTGGTATAGTATGTAATACATTTGCAGTTGTAATAAATATTATTTCAGAAAGATCAAAGGGTATTTCAAGATAATGATCTACAAAAGCATTATTTTGTTCCGGATCAAGTACTTCTAATAAAGCAGAAGCTGGATCTCCCTGATATGAGATTCCCATTTTGTCTATTTCATCAAGTACTATTACTGGATTTTTTACACCAAGTTTTTTTATTAATTGTATTATTCTTCCCGGCATAGCTCCAACATATGTTCTTCTGTGACCTCTAATTTCAGCTTCATCTCTCATTCCACCAAGCGAAATTCTTCCAAATTTTCTTCCCAAAGCTTCCGCTACAGATTTACCTAATGAGGTCTTTCCAACACCAGGAGCCCCAACAAAACATAATATTGGAGAACGTGGTTTTTTTGATAATTTTCTAACTGCTAAAAATTCCAAAATTCTCTCTTTTGGCTCTTTAAGGCCATAATGATTTTTGTTTAATAATTTTTCTGCTTCTTTTATGTTTAATCTATCTCTCGTTTTCTGTTCCCAGGGCAATTCCAGCAACCAATCTATATATGTTCTTGAAACATTAGCTTCAGGCGAAAATGGTGACATTTTCTCTAACCTTGAGAGCTCGTATTCCGCTTTTTCTTTTACATATTCAGGTGCTTTTAATTTTTTTATCTTTTCTTTTAATAATGTAAATTCATTTTCCGCTTCACCGGTTAATTCTTCCTGTATTACTTTAAGTTTTTCTCTTAAATAAAATTCCTTCTGACCTTTTTCTATTTTCTCACGCACTTTACTTTCAATTGTTTCTTCTATTTCCAGTAATTCAACTTCCTGAGTTAAAATTTCAAGTATCATTTCAAGCCTTTTTTTAGGATGTAACTCTTCAAGAATTTCCTGTTTTTCAGTATGTTCTATTGGCAATACAGAAGCTACTAAGTCACTTATTACTTCTGGATCCTCTGTTTCTTCTATAATCATTATAGCTTCCTGTGGAAATTTCTTTGTATGACTGATATACTTTTCAAATAATGATTTTACTCTTCTAACAAGAGCTTCTAAAACCTTTGTTTTTTTATATGAAACATTTAGTGGTTTAATTTTACATTTTATTACTTCATCAAATTCTGTAAATTCCTTTATTTCTGCTCTTTTAAGTCCTTCAACAAGAACTTTATATTCTCCTTCAGGTCCCCTAATTATTTGAACAACTTTTCCTATAGTACCTATTCTATAAAAATCATCTATTGTTGGCTCTTCTAATTCTATATTTTTTTGAGAAACAAAGAACATTAAATTGTTATACTTTTCAAGCGATTCTTCCAGAGCAGCTATTGATTTTTTTCTTCCTATTATCATTGGTATTATTGAGTTTGGAAATACAACAAATTTAGCCCTGGTAGGGATCAGAGGCAGTTCTTCAGGAAATGTTTCGCTTAATGTCTTGTCTATAAATTTATCTATAGCACTTTTTTCTGCCATATGCTCAACCTCCATTATTATTGTAATTTTAACAATCCTATCAATATTTTAATCATTTATTATGGTAAAATAAAAACAGAAATGCATAAAATATTTTAACACATATTAATGTAATTTATAGGTATTATAGGTAAAGATAAAGAAAAAATAAATAGAAGCGTTTATTAAAAAACATAAAGGTGGGAATATAGTGACTCAAATGGTTCAGTTGTTTGGTCTTAGATTGTTATCGGGGAAAAAAGAAGATATGTGGAATTTTATAAAGCATAAAATGGAAACAGATGAAAAGGTCTGGATAGTGACCTTAAATGCTCTTATGTTTCTTGAATATTTCAAAAATAATGAATATAAGTATGAATTGCAAAATTCAACCATTTCTATTCCTGACGGCATAGGTGTTGTAAAATATCTTGAAAAATGGGGATATCATACAGAGCGCTGTCCAGGAATTGATACAATGCTTAAAATCTGCGAATGGCAAAAACATAACATATTTTTACTTGGTTCAGAGCCAGGGATAGCTGAAAAGGCAAAGGAAAACCTTGAAAAAAGATTTGAAAATATTTCTATTGTTGGAACACATCACGGATATTTTAAAGATAATGAAACAGAAGATATTATCGATATGATTAATAATAGTGGTGCCGAGGTTTTATTTGTTGGTATGGGTGTTCCAAAACAGGAAGAATTTATATATAAGAACTTACATAGATTAAATGTTAAATTAGCAATGGGTGTAGGCGGTAGTATAGATGTAATTTCCGGAAAGGTTTCAAGAGCTCCAAGATTTTTCCAATTATTCGGTCTTGAATGGTTATATAGAATGATAAGAGAACCAAAGAGATTTAAAAAGTTTCCAGATTTAATGTATTTTTATTTTAAAATTTATCGTTCAAAAGAGGTTCCTGTAAATTTAGAGGTTATAAATTTATAATAAAAGGGCATGCGATTTGCATGCCCTTTTATTATTTATATTTTAAATTTTTTAATAAGTTCCATCAATGATTGCGATAATTTATTACTTTCTTCTGCTGCTTCATTTACCTGTCTTGAACTTTCTGTTTGTTGTTCAATCGCGGAAACCATATGTTTTACCTGCTGAGAAATTTCATCTATAACTCCAGAAATTCTATCCATAGCAGCAGCCATTTCTTCTGTTGATGCGCTCTGTTCTTCTGCTCCCGAGGATAATTCATGAACTTTCATATTTATATCTTCAACCTTTTCATGAATTGCTTTAAATTGTTCAAAAACATTTTCGGATTCAATATCAATATCTTTAATTACCTTTGCTATATCGTTCATAGCTTCATTTGCATCCTGAGCTCCTTCTTTTACTGATATAAGTATCTTTGCAATTTCTTCAGTTGCAGATTTACTCTGTTCTGCCAATTTTCTAATTTCATCTGCAACTACCGCAAATCCTTTTCCAGCCTCACCAGCTCTTGCAGCTTCTATTGCAGCATTTAATGCCAATAGATTTGTCTGTTCTGTAATTTTTGTTATTGTTTCTACAATATTTCCAATATTTTGAGCTTTTTCAGACAAAGCCTGTACTTTTTCCTGTGTAACTTTCGATTCTTCAACTGCTTTTTCTACTATTTCTACAATTTTTTCTACAGATTTTTCACCATTTTTAGCTGCTTCTGATGTTTCAGTAGCTTTAAACGCTAACTCTTCTGCACTTTGCGAAATTAAATGAGCTGAATCCGCGATTTCTTCAACACCTGATGATACTTCTTCAACAGACGCTGATGCATCATCTGTGTTACTTTCAATTATTCTGGATTGAGACTGTAAATCTTCAGAAATAGCATTTTGTTCTTCGGAAACTGAAGCCAAAGCGTCAGCTGATAAAGCCAATTTATTGGATGATTCAGATATTAATTGCATGGATTTTCTTAAATCTTTTGCCATTACTGCAAGAGAATTTGCCATCTGTGCAATTTCATCTTTTCCACTTAAAGAGAAGTCTACTGTTAAATCACCTTTACCAAATGCCTTTATCTTTTTCATAAGGATATTTATTCTTTTTGAGATATTTGAGCTTATAATAAGTCCAAGTAATATTGAAACTATCACACCTGCAATTATCCCTGTAAGAACCATAAACAATGCTTTTTGTGATTTAGAAAGAGCATCTTCGCCTTTTTTCTCCGCTTCTGCTTTATTATATTCAACTATTTTCTTTAATACTGCTGTGGATTCTTCAAACAACGGTAAATCTACATTTAAACTTTGATATGCCATTTGATCTTTTAACTTTAAAGCCTCATCTGAAATATTATTAATTGTATCAAAAACATCAAATATTTTATCTAAATATGGCATTAAAGCATTATTATATATTTTCTGCATCATTTGTGTTTTACTACTATCCTGCTTTTTTAAAAATCTGTTTATTGTACTTGCAGTTTTTAATAATCCAGAATTGTATTTTTTCATATCTTTAAACATATCTGCAAGATAATCATTTTCTGTCTGGTAACTATCAAGCCATCTTCCAAATGGGTTTTTGTGGGGATTTAATTCTTCATTAAATGGTTCATTTTCAAGTATGGATTTCTCCAGCATCCAGGCAAAGCGATATAAATCTGCTTCATATGTTTTTATATCTAACTTTAATGATTTTGGATCCAATATTTTGGTTTCATCTAATTTTTTTGATAATGCCATGAAATTTGCATGTTCTATTTTCCAATTTTGTAATTTCTTTTTATATTCTACCCAATATTTTTTTTCCTGATCTGTCAATTTTATCTGTTCATATTCACTAATTAATCTGTCTATTTCCTTCCATGTTTTAGAAATTTTTTCATATTCTGCTGTTCTTAATTTTTGATCAGTAAATCCCAATAAAGCCATTTCTGATCTTTCAATTTCGGTTTGCAATTGATAAATTGACATAATCTTTTGTACTTTTGGAAGATTTTCGCTTGCAATTTCAATTACAGAAGTTTTTATATCGTTTGTAGAGTATATTCCAAGAACACCAATTATAACAGAAATAATCACAATAAGGAAAAAATCAAGTAAAATACGTTGTTTTAAATTCATCATATCACCTCTTTATAAAATTTTCTTTGGTAATTAATTATACTCTTTTTAGTTTAAATTTTAAAGTGTGAAAATTAAGATTAATATTGAATTAATACTCATTTTTTACATACAGGATAATATATTAATTATTTTTGAGGATTCTTATTTTTAGGAAAAAAATTTTTTCCAAAGAATGATATATTGAAAGAATTTCCATGGAGGGATCCGTATGAAATTAAAAAACATATATCTTCTTGTTTTTATATTTATTCTACTTTTTTCAGGGTGTACTAAACCTGCAAAATCAAAATTCGAAGTTAATGTGGAAATATCATATAGTAGCGAGAGTGTTTCTGTTATTAACAAGAGTGTTTCAGAAGCAAATGAATCTATCACTCTTAAAATTTCTTCTCCACTGGCAGATATTGGAAGTGCGACATTAAAAATTGAAGATATGAATAATACATCAAACATAAAATCAGTAAATATGACTGCTGTCGATCAATATACATATACTGCTTCTTTTAAAATTAATGAAGCAGGAAAATATAAGATTACAGGAATATTTTTGTTGGGTGGAGATACGTATGAAAGCAATAATTCATTAATTTTGAACATTTATGACTACCAAAAAGAACTAAACCCAAATTTGAAATTTAAAAATATTAAAACCAACGAAATTATTGATAGCACTGAATTATATGATCCATATAGATACTATACAGCTCTGGTTTCATTTGACAACAATCTATTATATAATAGCGATTTTACATATAAAATATACTTCGATTCTAATTTAATTGAAAGTGGCAGTTTAAAAAACAAAACCTTTGAATCAACTCCTATGTTTTTTGAAAATAAAAAACACACTATTAGCGTTGAAGTTTATGATACACAAAATAACGGTTTTGGAAGAACAACCGTTGAGGTTAACCCTAAAAATATAGATACTACTTTTAATTTTTCCTTTGAATTACATAAAGATTCTTTTAACGGAGACTTAGTTTCAAAAAATAGCACATTAACCACCAATGAACCGTTATATGCATTAATAAACTTAAATGAAAAATATGATTTACCAGCTTCGTATACATATAAGATTTCAACAGAAGATACAACTATTGAATCAACAATGTTAGCAGAAAAAAGTTTTAAGTATGGTCCATTTTATCTTAAAGACGGAGATATTAATCTGAATATTTCAGTAATAAATGAAGTTACGGAATATTCTACAGAAATTATTTATCCTTTAAAGGTTAAGCAATTTGATGAGTTTGATGCAACTCTTGAAATATATAAAAAGGATTATATGAATAAAAATATTTTAATTACTGATGATACTACATTAACAACCAGGGATCCTATATTTTTTAAAATAAGAGTAAATAAAAATTATGATTTTTCAAATGATTTGAAATACCAGATTATATTAAAAAAAGACGGAAAAGATTACAAAGAACCTATAGAATTAACCTCCAATGCAACAGAATTAGAAACAAATACCATGTTTTTTGAAAAAGGAAGCTATGAATTGGATTTAACCATTATAAAAGAAGATACAAAATATACCAAAAAATATTATAAGTATTTTAGAATTTCTGAAGTTATAAATAATTTTGAACTTGAATATACTTTAGAACAGAAAAAAAGTGATGGCTCAATTATTTCGTATTTTATGCCAGAAGAAATAAACGTTGTCCCTCTGTCAGATAAGTTAAACGAATTCAATATTAAATTTAATTTAAAAACAGCTTATACATACCCAGCTACATATGTATATACATTTTCAGTAAATGGAAAAGATGAATATGTGTCTGAACCTATACAAACAAGAACCAATACAGTTTTTACTTCTTATAAATTCCCATCTGGTCATAACTTAGTGGAAATTTCTGTTAAAGATGTTGATAATAATTTTGAAGTAAAAAAGTATTTCGAAGTTCTTGTAAAAGAGGATCAACCACCAGATTTATATAGAGTTACCCTGGACAATCAACTTGTTTATTCTTATGATCCTGAGAATAATATATCAACAATAAATAATATAATCATCTCAACGCCAACAACAAATCCAATAATAAATATAGAATTTATAGATGAATCATTTATTAAAACAAGAAGTTCTTTAACTATTTCTGTAAAGGTTTATGAAACAAATAAAAATTATCAGTTTTCATTATTAAAGGATAATCTTCCAGAAGGTAAAAAAGTAGGTTTTTATGGTGTTTTAGAAGGAATAACTCTTGATTCAACCCAAACCTGGGAAATAAAAATTGATTCTTCCCAGATTGTTGATGAATTTGATAATTCTAAAGCTGATAAATATGACAGTGAGCCATATTCTGTAATATTCAAAACAAAATAAATATTATAATCAATTATAAAAACATGGAGGTGTAGTTTTTATGAGAATCTACCATAACATGGAGGCTTTAAATGCCTGGAGAACGTTAAGTAATGTAAAAGGTGAGATGAGCAAATCACTCGAAAAGCTTTCTTCTGGTCTTAGAATTAACAGAGCAGCAGATGACGCAGCAGGACTTGCAATTTCAGAAAAAATGAGAAACCAGATTAAAGGGTTAAACACAGCTATCAGGAATGCACAGGATGCTATTTCAATGATCCAAACTGCTGAAGGTGCGCTTGATGAAGTTCATTCCATTTTAAAACGTATGAGGGAATTAGCAGTTCAATCCTCTACAGATACTAACACAGATGTTGATAGAGATCAATTACAAAATGAATTCACTGAATTAAGAAATGAAATTAACAGAATTGCTAAGACAACTCAATTTAATACAAAAAATCTTCTTGATGGTTCAATTAGAGGAACAAGAAGCGCAGAAGCTAAACTTGTTTCTCCTGGTTCAGCTCATTTTGAAATTAAAAGTGGAGGAAATTTAAATAGTATAGACGTTAATGCTAATGTTATTATAGAAGTTGGACAATTTGCTGGTGGAGCAACAAGTCAACTTGATGTTAAGGTTACTGTGGTTAAAGAAGATGGAACAATTGATACATCAACTTCAATAGTATCAGTAAATGCGAGTTCTGTAACTGTTGTTGTAGGAAGTGGATCAATTATAATTGGATGGGATAAAACACAGATTTCTAAAATCACAGATTATGGTGGAACTCTTGCTTCTGGAACAAAAATCGATGGTGGTGCAATAGCTGTATATGGCCTTGTAACAGCAGGAGCAAATGGAGTAAATCCTATTCAGTATCATATTGGTGCCAATGAAGGTCAGGTTATATCTTTAGGTTTTGAAAGTATGAAAGCTGATAATATTGGTATTGTAAGTAGTTTGAAGATTAACTCTCAAAGTGACGCAGAATTTGCTGTAAGTGCTATTGATGCAGCTATTTATAAGGTATCTGCATTCAGGGCAAAATTAGGTGCCGCTCAAAATAGGCTTGAACATACAATTAAGAACTTAGGAGTAGCTTCAGAAAACTTAACAGCAGCAGAATCACGTATCAGAGATGCAGATATGGCAAAAGAATATGCAGAATATACAAAACAACAAATCTTACTCCAGAGTGGTACTGCAATGTTGTCACAGGCAAATCAATTACCACAACAGGTTACACAGTTATTCAGATAATATCCTCAATAAAATTAGAACCCTTCATACGAAGGGTTCTAATTATTTTATATCAAATCTCCTGAAAAAATATGGTAATAATATTAATGTAAACATTGATGCACTAAGCATACCAAACCACATTATTACTGAAAGATGTGAATGGAATGTAAATGGAGAAAGGTTTAATATAGACAATCCTAAAGACAATCCTATTGCATTTGCCATAATTGGTTTTTGAACAACATTAAATGTTTCCTCAATTGGATTTTCGCTTCGAGATTTATAATATCCATATGTTCCTATCATATGAATTGCATAATCAATTCCAATACCTATTGTAATGTTTGACATTAAAGCACTTATAATATTAAGCGGAATTTTAAATAATGCCATTACACCAAATTCTATAATTAATGCACCAAATAATGGTAATATTCCAAAAAATGATATTTTTAAACTTCTTACTATGACAAATAGTGATAGAAATACAAATACCACACTAATTATAAGACTGCTTATCTGACTGTGTAATACTGTAGTATTCATTTCATTGAAAACAAAAGGCATTCCTGTTATATTTATTGATTTAAATATTTTCTTATCTTTAAGTTTTAATACATCATTTTCTATTTCTTTTAAAGTTTCTTCTGAATTATCCTTTGGAGTTATTATTGCAAGATAATCCCTGTTTTTAACAAGATCAAATAATGGATTATTTTTCAAACCTTTTTTCATAATTAAAATCTGTAAAGCATTTGGATACATTTTAAAATTGTATAATTCCCTTCCCATTACATCTAAAAATTCCTGTGGATATGTAAAATCATATATTTTATCTTTAAGCGTTTCTTTTAAACTTCCCATTTCATTTAAATATATTTTATCAAGCGGTTCTCGGGTTGTTCCAAAATCTACCATAATAGGAATATTAAAATCAAAAACAGAACTAAGTTTTTCATAGTCTTTTCTTACCTTTGTATATCGTTTAAACATGGAAATCTGATCAAATTTTATTGTTATATTAGTAATTAAATATCCAAAAATTAAAATAAAGATTATGTATATATACACACCTTTTATATTCCAATATTTTTTTACAAAAGAAACATCAAATACATGTGTTCTTTTTCTTTTTAATTCAACATTACCAAAAATAATAAGTGGTAATATATATAATGTTGCAATTCCTGCAAAACCTATACCAAATGATGTCCATATTCCCATTTCTTTCATCATATTTGAATTAATAAATACCATTGAAATAAAGCCAATTATTGTAGTTACAGTTGTCATAATCATTGCAATCCCGGTACTTTTTAATGTTTCAATAACAGCAGTTCTTTTATTAAGACCGCGTTCTATATATTCTATATAATGCGTTAAAAAATGCATTCCATCAGCACTTCCCATAATAATGGTAAAGATCGGAACCAGAACGCTGGCTATAGTTAATTCCTTACCATACCATCCCATTAATCCCAATGTCCACAACGATCCCATACCAGCAGGTATCACAGAGAAAAATGCAGCTTTTTTAGAACCTAATTGTAAAGAGAAAATAATAAGCATTATTATAAACGCAAGAGGCGGAAGATAAATATAAAGATTAAATAAATAATCAAATAATTTTTTTGTAAAATATACCGTTCCAGCACCGTAGTGATTTATACCTTCAAGTTTTTTTTCTATTTCATTAACCACTTTAAAGTCCTCTGTTTTTAATGGTATAGTAAACAGTGTATAGTATTTCCCATTTTTCTCTCTTAAAAACTTATCTTTAAACATTTCAATAGAATCTATCTTTTTTATAAAGTTCTCTGTAATTTCATCAGCATTTTTTATATTGTATCCCGGTAAGTTTTCTGGAAATAAACTGGAAATAAAGTTTACACCATCTATCTCTTCAAGTTCCCTCTGTAATTGCCACAATTTTTTATACGTATTTATATCTTTTAAAGGATCTTTATTAAGTTCAAACATTACAATTAATTGATCTGATAAATCATATTTTTTTTCTATTTCATCGTATGTTGTTAAATACGCAGAATCAGTTGGGAGAAATGTTTTCATATCAACATTCAATCTTATTCTAAATAACCCTATAAGCGCTACAATATTAATTATAGCAAGAAGAATTGATAAACCTTTTCTATGATTTCTTATAAAATCTACATATCTTTCCATATTTATCTCCCCTTTACTTATTTTTATTGATAATGCTTAATGCTCCATGAAGATATAAATCTGCAATATAATCTGCGTAAGTGTCATAAAAATCTTCTGGATATTCTATTCCTGAGACCTGGGGAATAATATCCTTTAAAATAAAATGCGAAAAAATCATACCGCTCAATGCTGGACCTAAAATTTCAAAATGTTTTTCATCTCCAAATCCTTCAAAATGATTTTTAAACACGCTATAAATAATTTCCCTTACCTTAGATGCCCTGTATTCAATTAAATCACTTTCTTCATCAGGAATTTGCATGAGCATAATTCTGAACATCTTTTCATTGTTTTTTATTGATTTTACAAGAGCTTTAATAGCAATTCTTATCCTCTCTTCAAGCGGTTTCCCATCAAGATTTGTAACTTTAAATTCCTCAATAAGCTTTTCAAAAAGAACTTCCATTATTTCTTTCAAAATCCCCATTTTTGAACCAAAATGATAATTAATCATTGATGTGCTTACACCAGCTTTTTTTGCAATTTCTCTAACTCCTGTTGCGGCAAATCCTTTTTTATAAAACAACTCTACTGCTGCATCCATAATCCTTTCCTTTACACCTTTCAAAATCTCACCCCGCTTTCGAACGAACGTTCGTTTTTATTATAATACAAAAAAATCTTTAAGTCAACTGTTTTTTTTATTAATATTATATTATAATATTCCACTATTTCTTGTGTAAATAATTGGTAACTCCCACCATATATTGTGGTATAATCTTTTTTGGAATAAAATCGAAGGGGGTAATGGTGTGACTGAAATTTTTAATCTTGATGATTTTCTTGACCATTTTATAAATATTTCTCCATCTGAAAATGCTGAAAGGATATTACGAGATAGATATTTTCTTAAAGATGGAGAAGGTAATTATCTTGAACATAGCTGGGAAGATATTACAAGGAGGGTTTCAAGATATATAGCCAGCGCTGAAATTTTATATACGGAAGATATTGAAGAAATAAGAAATGTTGAAAAGAAATTTTATAAACTTCTTAAAAGTCGTGTTTTCCTTCCCAATAGTCCAACATTATTCAATTCTGGAAAAACTTTGCCATTAGAAATATTTAAAAAGCCCTTAGAAGAAATGACTATTGAAGATTATAAAAGAATATATAATTCAAGAAATAGACATAATATGTTATCTGCGTGTTTTGTTGTTCCATTAGAAGACTCTATGGAAGGAATATTTGAAGCTGTTAAAGATGCAGCTTTAATTCAAAAATATGGCGGTGGTGTGGGATATGATTTTTCTGTTTTAAGACCAAAAGATAGTTCTATTGCTGGCACAGGTGGAAAATCATCTGGTCCAATAAGTTTTATGAATGTCTTTAATACTACCGCTTCAACAATAGAGCAAGGTGGAGCAAGAAGAGGCGCTCAAATGGCTGTTATGAGATATGACCATCCTGATGTAATTGATTTTATTAATTCAAAAAAGAATAATGATGGTAAGTCTGTATTAAACTATTTCAATATCTCCGTTAATTTCGATAATCCAGAAGAATTCTTAAAAAAGTTAGAAAACGATGAAGAAATTGAACTTAGTCATCCGAATTCAAATATAAAAAAAACAATAAAAGCAAGAGAGTTATTTGATTTAATTGCAAATAATGCATGGAAATCAGGCGATCCCGGAATGCTATTTTTAGGAAGGCACAATAAGTATTATGCACTAAGCGATGTAACTCCTGTAAGTGCTACTAACCCATGCGGTGAGGAACCTCTTCCTCCATATGGAAGTTGTAATCTTGGTTCTATTGATCTGGCTAAGGTTGTGGATTTTGTTAATCTTGGAAACCCTGATCATGAAAATAACGAGCTTTTCAAGGATTTAATTTACTGGTGCAGCCGCTTTCTTGATGATGTTATAGATATTAACGTTTATCCACTTGAAGAAATAGATAAGGTTTCAAAGGAACAACGATTTATTGGTCTCGGTATTATGGGCCTTGCTGATGCTTTGTTTAAAAAGGAATTAGCTTATAATTCTGAAGAAGGAAGAAGGTTTATGGCTGAAAGTACTGCACAGTTTGCATATTATTCACATCTTGCAAGTACTGAATTAGCTAAAGAAAGAGGAAGTTTCCCTCTATTTGACAAATCAAAATACAAAAAAGGATTTATTCCTTTTGCCATGCTCAAAGATGATTTTTCAGAAAATATAAGAAAGTGGAATGAGCTTATTAGAAAACATTTCTTTAATGAAGCAAAAGAATTTAAAAGAAATGTGCAGGTTAATACTGTTGCACCAACAGGATCAATTTCAAATATTGCAGATACTTCAAGTGGTATAGAACCAAATTTTATGCTTGCATATATTAGATATATGACAGACAAAGAAGGTAATAGAGTCCCTTTACCATATATGAACAGAATTCTAAAAGAAAAATTAGATGGAGAACTCACCAGTGAGTTAGAAGCAGAGATTATAGAAAAAGGGAGTGTTCAAAATATTGAAGGTATTTCCGAGGAAATAAAACGCGTTTTTGTAACTGCCATGGACATTTCAGGTGAAGATCACTTAATGGCTCAACATATGATTCAAAGCTATCTTGATGCATCATGTTCCAAAACCATTAACCTTCCTAAAGAAGCAACTGTTGATGATATTAAAAATATATATAAAATGGCTATGGAATTAAGTTTAAAAGGAATTACAATATATAGAGATGGCTCATTAGAAACACAGGTTTTAACCAAAGCAAAAAAGAAAGACGATAAAAAGGTTACTTTCTTTGTTCTTGATGAAAAGCATAAATTAAGAGCAAGGCCAAGAAAGGATACTTTAAAAAGCGTAACAAGAAAATATAAAACAGGATCAGGAACGGTATATATTACAGTTTCATTTGATGATAACGGTGAAGCAATAGAAATATTCCTTTCTGATGGTACAGAAACCGCAGAAATTATAGGAAGACTTTCATCCATCGCTTTGAGATCAGGTGTCTCAGCAGATGAAATTTTAGAGCAGCTGTCAAAAGTAAAAGGTACATATTGTAAAGGTATTTCTGGTGAAATTAAGAAAGCACTTGAGGATTTCGAAGATTTATGGAAAGACAACGAAGGAGATATTGAGGTATTTCATGTTGGAAAACCTTTAAGTAGAGAAGAAGTTGAAAAGTTTGTTCACGCTAATAAACTCGAATATACAAAAGGCTATTATATAGATAACGAAGGTAATACATATTGTCCTACCTGTCTAAGCAAAAATTCCCTGTTAATGACAGAAGGATGTATTTCATGTAAAACCTGCGGATGGTCTAAATGCTCTTAAAATAAATAAAAAGCGGATCTTCCTAATCTTTTTGGGAAGTTCCGCTTTTCTCTTTGATTTCTTCAGAATGTTCACTTAGAGCAATATGCCCATTTATAAGTTCTCCTAATCGGCTTTGAGACTCAGTTTCAATTAAATGACTTTCTTCATCTAGTAATTCTTCAACCTCTTTTAAAAGCTCATTTGCCTGTTTGATCTTATCAGCAATTATTCTTTCAATCTCTTCATGATTATATTGTTTCCCTTTCATACTATCATCCTCTTTGTTTAAACTTATTTTTCACATATGAATTATAACATACTAGTTTATCTCATGTCAAATAATTATTAAAAAGTCCTAATAATTTTACAAATAATTAATTAATCAATGATATATTAATTTAAAAAACACCACCTTAATTGGTGGTGTTTTATTTCTAAATCTTAAATTTTTTAAGTCTTTCGTTTAATTGTTCTACAAGTTTCGATAAATCCATAGCTTTTTCACTGACATTTTCTATTTCCAGACTTTCGTCTTCAATTTCTCTTGTTATATCTGATACTTCTTTTGATATTTCCAATATCATTTGTGCCGTTTTATCTGTAGCTGCAGCCATTTCTTCTGTTGAAGCACTTTGTTGTTGCGCACTTGCTGTTAAATCTTCTACTCTTGCATTAATGCTTTCAACTCTTTCAAGTATCTCTGAGAATTTTCTTTGAATTTCATCTGCACTTATTTCAACCTGACTTATAACTTTTACAGTATCATCTGTAGCCTGATTGGCTTTTGCAGCGCCATCTTTTATTTCATTTAATATTTTGGCTATTTCTTCAGTAGCCTTTCTACTTTCTTCTGCTAACTTTCTAATTTCATCAGCAACAACAGCAAAACCTTTTCCTGCTTCTCCAGCTCTTGCTGCTTCTATTGCTGCATTTAGAGCAAGTAGATTTGTCTGTTCGGTTATACTGGTAATTGTCTCCACAATTTCTCCAATATTCTGAGCTTTTTCAGCCAAAACTGCAACCGTTTTTTCTGTTTCCTTGGATTTTTTTACTGCATTATCTATAATTTCAGCAATTTTTATAATTGATTTTTCTCCATCTTGCGTCAATTGAGTTGTATTATTTACTGATCTTGAAATTTCAGCAGCGGTTTCAGAAACATTTTGAGCTGCTGTAGAAACTTCATTTACTCCTGAAGTTAATTCTTCTGTTGTTGCTGAAGCATTTTCAGAATTAGATTCAATTAATTGCGATTTTTTTAATACATTATCATTGAGAGAAGCCGTTTTTTCTGAAATTTTCGCTAAAATTTCTGAAGATTCTTCTATTTTTTTACCAGCTTCAAGCATCCATAATGTTGTATCTCTTAAATTATCTGACATATTTTTTAATGAATTTGCTATTAAGGCTACTTCATCTTTACCTTCAATTTTAAAATCCACAGTGAAATCTCCAGAAGCAAATTTATCAACTTTTTTGCTGAGATTTACAAGAGGATTGGTAATTTTCCTGGAAAAAATTAGAGACAATAATATTGAAATTAAAATAATAATCAAAGACATAAAAATCAGGGAATTTCTTATCTTTTTAGATGCTGCAAATGCTTCCTCAACAGAAACTTCTGAAATAAACGCCCATTTTACTTCTTTAAATTGAAATGGAGCATAAGCACTGAGGACTTTTTCCCCTTCAAAATTATTTGATACCATCCAGCCTGTTTCACCTTTTAATGCTTTTTCTACAGGCTTTGTATTGGCTTTTTGAGTTAATAATACCTCTTTATCTGGAAGATTGCTTCTTAAATATTTATCTGTTCCCACGATATATGTAATACCGGTTTTTCCCATTCCACTTTTATCTTTTAAAGCAGATTCAAGATAATTTGTATCAATATATACTATAAAATATCCAGATACTTCATCATAATCATTTAAGATTTTTATTCCTGCAAAAAAACCATATTTTTTATTGCCGGCATTATATTTACCTATATCTGAAAAATGTACTTTTGTATCTCCAGAACTTTCTAATATATTAAATAAAATTCCAAGTTGAGTATTTTTATATTTTCCATTTTTCAAATTTGTAGCAAAATCTTCATTCTTTTTTACAGAGTATAGTATATTTCCGTCTTTTGACACAAGATAAATATCATAATAAATATCTTTTGTATCAACAAATTTCGTTAAAAGAGGATGTAAATCTTCATGGGTTGAATTGTAGGGATATAAATCTGTTTGTGCAGCATCTGAAATTTTTGATTCATCGAAATTTTCATCGTAAAAAAAGTTTATCAGCTTTTCTCTTTCTTTATAAGGATTTTTTTCATAATATACTTCTCTTAATTCTTTTAAGAAATTTTCAGTATCCCCCATACTTTTAAACATTGTTTCCTGAGCTACAATATCATTAAAATCCTGCATTATTACTGGAAGTTTTGAAAAATACTCAAGATCTTTTTCTATTAAAGATAAGGTGTTTTTTAAAAACATACTCTTTGAATCACGCGCAACTATCAATTTACTAACAAAACTTTCTTCCAAAGCATTTTGCGATTGAATAACGCTATAAAAAAGAAAAACAGAAAAGGAAATAATAAGTATGAGAGAAACAAACAACAGAATCTTTCCGTTTATTTTCATTATTACCCCTCCCTGAAATAGAATACCCCTTCGTATTTAATATTATAACATATTTTTTACTATTATTTTTCATCTGTAAAATTTGAAAGAATATACTTTTCTGTTGTTTGAATGAATATAATATCTCTTAAATTAGGACTTTTATATTCAGAAACTCCTGCAATTATCATTTTATTGTTTATAAATCCTATATCTGTAAAAATAGTATCCTGTTTTTTTATAGAAAAACTTTTTGCCCAGATTTTTTCTCCGTTAAAGTTGAATTTTGCAATAAATCCTTTTCTTATTAATGTATTTTTATCTCTAACCCAGCCAACAGTATATATATACTCTCCTTCTTTTATAGCTTTTACAATATTTATATCATTTACAAATGGAATAATTTTCCCATATGTTTTAAATCCATTTGAATCTAATCTAACAAAATATGGCTGAAGGACATCTCTAAATGATGTTCCAATCACAATAAATTCATTTTTAGAAATAGGAATTATATTTGAAACAAAATCGTCCTTTGAAGTACCTGCTGTTAAATCCCAGATTTTTTCACCTAATTCATTGGTTTTTATTATATAAAAGTCATATCCTCCATTCCCAAATGATTTTGTGGATCCTGCTAAAATAAATGAATATGGATCCAATTTTATTATTTTGGATGCAAATTCAAGATCATATCCTCCATACTCTTTTGACCATATTCTATAACCTGTTAAAGAATATTTTGAAATTTGTATATTTGTCTCAGAGCGATCATTCCCAATTGTACCTGTGGTGTATATGTATCCTTCATTTTTATCAAAATAAAAGTCTTCAAATGAATCCCTTTTGGTACTTCCAGCAAATGTTTCCCAGAGAATTTTTTTATCTTTTGTATTTAATAAACATAAATACATATCCCCGCGAATATCTTTTTTGCTGGAAAAACCTATAATCATTGCACTTGAATCATCTGTAACCTCTATCTTTTTTCCATAATTTTCAAATTTCTCCAAATATATTTTTACATCTGGATTTGAAAATTTAAAATCAATTTCACCATATAATAAGTTCAATATTTTATATTCGGGATTTTCGCCATAACCTGTAAAATATATTTTTTCATTGTTGATATATAAATCCAAAAGCATCTGATCTGCTGCCATATTTAGCCTTTTTAAAACAAAGTCCATTTTGCCTGTTAAAAATTCTTTTTCAGAACTTTCAACTTTACGTTCATTTATAACAGCTATTACTTTCCAGATATATCTTTTTTCTGGTTTTAAATTTATTGTGTATTCATTATTTTTTATATTTTTTATTTTTTGTTCTTTTATATATCCATTTCCTATTTCTTTTAAAAATATCTCATATCTTATATTTGTCGCATTTTCTGAATGTGGCATTTTCCATTTTAGTGAAACAGTATAAGTATTTATAATATCTCCATTTTCAGGATATAAAAGTATAGGTGTTGATATTAAACTTTCTTTTGTTTCATTTTTTAATATATTTTCATCTGATATAGTATTTTCAGCTATGATTTTATTATTCTCTTTTTTACCGATATCGTAATCATATATTTCAACAATTTTATTGTAATTTCTGTCTTTTAATATAAATACAAAAGTTTGTCTTTCTGTTTTTATAACTTTTGAAACAATTATATTCCCCTGAAAATAATGTTTCCATATTATATTACCTGAAAAGTCCTGAGCATATGTGTATTCACCAAACACATAAATGATATTGTTTATTATTTTCACATCTAAAAAATCAGAAAAACTTTTAAATTCAAGAATTCTTTTGGTTTTATAGTTATAAAGCTTTAGATAGTTTTTTTCATAATATATAATATATCCATTTGAAATCTTTATTTTTTCTGCATAAAACGGTAATTTTATCATCTTCCCAGAAAAATCAGACATTATTAACGAATTTGCATTTTTAAAAACAATTATATTATTATCATATTCAAGTATTTGACCGGGAATTTTAAATTCTTTAATTATCTGGCCATTTAAATCAAAAACAGAAAAGTTTTTTTGGGTTTTTACTGCAAAAAAATCTTTTTTAAATATTACACTTTCTATTTCTGAATCGAAGGATATCCTAAAAACCACACTTTTTCCATTTAATTTTTCCAGTCTTTTGCTGTTGTATATAAATATATTATTATTGCTATCAATTTTAATACTGGCATATATGTTATCAAGATTAATTTGGTTAATTAAATTCCCACTTGAAATATCAAATAATTTTATGTATGAATTATTTAAAAGATATATAAATTCCCCTTTAATATCTATATCTACAAATCTTTCTTTTAATGAAAATTTTATTTTTTTATTTTCATCATATATATCTATAACGTTATTCCCAGCAGTAACAGTATAATTTTCATATGAAAAAATTTGAGTTTTATCCTTCACAAAAGCTACCCATATTAACTCGCCATTATTGTATTTTCTTGTTTTAAATTTCAAAATAGGGGTTTCATATATTTTTTCACCATTTTCTTTAACAGCAATTTTCCAGAAATATGTTGTTTCCGGTTTTAAAAATTTTACCGGATATATATTTGTTGGAAGATTTTCATTATACAAACGGGGAGAATTATTCTCCCCTAAATATATATCATATGTAATTTTTTTATTTTCCGTATTTTCAAAGTTCCATTTTAATATTACACCTGTTGGCGAAATGCCTTCGCTATTATTTTCTGGAAATATACTTTTTAATTTAAGTGATTGTCCAAAAAAGAGCTGGAATAATATAAGATAAAACACAAACAAAATATATTTTTTTATAATAATCACCACTCTTTTACTATTTTAAATCTCTTTGTTGGTGAATTTTCATTATTGACTATAACAATTTTAAATCCTTTCGAAACAATATTACCGGCTCTATCTTCAGCTTCGATTATAATCCTTGTTTCTGAATCTTTAAGCTCCACATTGTTTTTAGTTATAAAAACCTTTTTTACATATTCTTTCTTTTTAAATTCATCAAGCGTTAATGCTGGCGCATCAAGTGATTTTATATGTATATCTCCGTTTATATCTACATCATTAACCAATAATCTTACTGACTTTATTTCAACATCATCTGTAACCATTGCTTCTATATTAACAATTGTTGCACCTGAGGATAACATATTTGGTTTTATAATTGTTATCTCCGGAGCTTTTCCCCCAACTTTTATTTCCTTTTCTAAAGTTACTGTATTTGATGCTCTATCAGTTGCTGAAATTTTTAACTCAAGTGTATCGCCAACAGGATATCTATATGCTTCAAATGTTTGCGTTGTAACCGTAGCATCCTTATCGTGTTCATTGTATTTCATTTCAACTGGAGAAAGTGTTGAATCTATTAAATTACCTTTATGATATAAGTTTATTGAATATTCGCTTAAATCCTCTTTCCCTTCAGCATCTATATCTTTTATATATGCCATTATATCAAATGTACCTTCTACTGTGTCATATGCTTCTTCCGAAGGAAGTAATTTAATAATAGGCTTTCTAACAACCTTTAAGTCTTTTTCCAATTCTGTTTTATTATCAATATTATCTTCAGCTGTTATAAGTATATGTAATATTTCCCCATCAGGGATTTCATCTATAGGATATGGTTTTAATGATATTAATTCTATTGACTTATCGTTTAATACATTAATTTTAAAAGAACTCATTAAATCAAGGCCATCATTTAAAATACTAAATTCAGGATTTCTTACCACTTCTATTTTTTCAGAATTATTTATCATAATCGTCAAACCCTTTAAATATACATCATCTGAAATTTTTAAATGAAAATTAAAACCGCTATCTATAATATCAGAATTAGGCTCTACTAACTGAATAACAGGTTTTTGATCCTGTTTTAACGTACAACCTGCTACAAATAATATCAGGATAATTATCCCCAATAATATACCCCTTAGATTCTTCATTATACTGCCTCCCAACCTATTATTTTAATTAAATTTTTATTAGTTCATCAAGATTGGCTAACCATAATAATAGCGATTGAACTTTTGAATCTTCGAACTCTTCATTTTCAATTTCGCTTTTTAATGGCTTTATATGCATATATGAAATTATTACTTTTATTATATCCTCAAACTCACTTAAATTATATTCTATTAACCCATCAAAATCTATTAAATTTAACTCATAATCTGCAAGCAATCTCGAAAGGCCAAAATGCAAATCTTTCATTTCCTCTATTATATCGCTTATAAACACATCAAGTGTGCTAAAATTGCCAAAAACTTTATCCTGATAAATTCTTAATAAGAATCTTGTTATAAACAGTCCCTTTCCATCTTTCCATAAATATCTCGCCAATAATGTTGCAACTCTTTCGCCTAAACCATAATCTATACCACTTAATAATAACGCATTTGTAATTAATTCTAACCCAGAAATTTCCTCATTTATTTCATCATTTAATAAACTTTCTATTTCAATGTTATTTTTCTTTAAATTTTCATACAATCCTAATTTATCAATAAACCCTTCTTCATCAAAAGAATTGATTAGTGGTATTGTATACTTTTCATCTGCTATACTTTCTAAATAATCTACATACTTTTCAACCTTATCCAATATTGAAACCATATTTCCATACAAACCATAGTTATTTAACTCATTTGCCAGTTGTTTTGCCTTTTCAATTTCACCTTCTGAAATATATGCAAACATTAAAAATGTTTTTGCTGAAACCATAAATTCAGTATCCTTCAATTCGTTATAATATTTTTCTATATCTTCATAATTACCTATTATAGATAATATTTTTATCAAAAATAAAGCTATTAAATTTTTATTTTCTTTTTTAGCAACATTATATGCTTTCTTAGCTGTATCATAAGATTTTATATATTCTCCTATATTTCTATAGGCAATTGCCAATTCGTGTAATATATAATCTGTTTCTGAAATTTCTGCAGCCTTTTTAAGCACTTCTACAGCTTTAAGATGTTTCCCCAAACGTGCATAGGTAAATCCAAGATTATATAACAATTCCACATTTTCAGAATCTATTTTTAATCCTTTTTCCTGAATTAATGCAGCATCTTCATATCTTTGCAATTGATTGAATAATATTCCAAGACGAACATATGCTGCAACAAATCCCGGATCTTTTTCAAGAAGCTCATTAAGCTCCTGAATAGCTTCAGAAAATAACCCATTTTCAATATATACATCAGCTATCTTTAATTTTGGCAAAAGAAATTCAGGATTCAATTCAAGGGCATTTTTATATGCTTCAAGAGCTTCATCATATAATTTCCTTTCAAACATAAGATTACCAAGTTCAAAATGACCAAGATGAAAATTTGGATTCTTTACAAGAGCTTCTTTCAATTCAAGTTCAGCTAATTCTTCCTGCTCGCTTTTTTTTAACAACAAAGCCCTATAAAAGTTAAAACGATAATCTTCACCACCAAGCTTTTTCGCTGCATTAAGATAATAATTTGCCTGTTCAAAGTCATCTTTATTAAGCGCTTCTTTAAATGCTTCATAATAGAAATATACAAGGTAACTCTTATAATATTCATCTTTTGATATTTCATATTGAGCTTCCAAACCCCTTAAGATGACATCGAGAGGCAATTTGTTTTTATTTGCAACCTTTTTCATATCTTCAACAAGCACTGGCAATTTTACTGGAAGATTATATAATTTTGCATATTCTGGTTTTAAATCAAGATATACAATTGCATATTTGTAATTTTTCATAAAATACCTCCTGTATTTTCATTATCGAGTTTCATAACATAAGCAATTATCTTTGCCACAATGGAATACATATCTTCTGGAATTTCTGAAGGAATATCCATTGAATACAGAGATTCCACTACTTTTGTATTTTTCATTATAGGAATATTTTTTTCCTTTGCTATTTCAAGTATTTTTTCAGCTATATGATTTATGCCTTTTGCAATAACTACTGGCACTTCATCTGTTAGTTCATCATATTTCATTGCAACAACCTTTTTATCCATATAAACCATCTCCAGAAAGGTTGGAATCTTCTTTTAATTCTGTAATCTTTAATCCTCCAACGGTAAATCCTTCTCTTCTTATTTCATCAATAAGCGTCTCTATTTTATCTGAAAACTTTTTGTTTTCTTTTTCAATTTCAAAGGAAAGATTCAGGGATTTATTGATTTCATATATAATACATTTGATATTTCCAAAATTTCTGGTTAATATGGAAAAGGAGATCCTTTTTACTTTCACTGTATTTTTAGTATGTTCATCTATTTTAAACTCATTGCCTATATTAAAAAATATTGGAAATCCGAAAAGTGATAAAAATATAAAGTTTTCTTCTGGTTTCATATTTGAAAAATTTTGATATGCATTTATTGCGTTTTTGACGATATTATTATGTGTTTGATTTTTTAGTATAGGAATATCTTTCTTTTCTCCTAAAATATCGTTTTCTTTTTTAATATCTTCATTACCCTTTCTATCTTCTTCTTTTTTTATCCCTGCATTATCAATGGTTTTACTTTTATTAATATTTAACTGTTCTCCCTTATTTTCAAAACTCTGAATTTTAGAATTTTGAAAATTGTCATTATACTTTTGTTCATTATTTTTAGAAATTGTATTGCTTTTTTTAAGTTCTTCTTTTAAATCGGTTATAATCAAACTTTTTATTATATTGGCACTTTTAACAGGATCTGGAATCTTTAACGATTTATTCTTCGTTAGAGAATTATATATCTCTTTTAAAAATGACATTAGGAAATTTTTCTGGCTTTTATTAAAAACTATCTTTTCCTGAATACTTTCATTGGATTTATAAACTCCCTCATTAAATGTATTAATGAACTTTCCAAGCCAGAATAAAAATTTTCTTGTAATATTATTTACTGAATTATCAGGCAAAATTAAATCAATGTTATTTTTAGCGTTCAATAAATTAAAATGTATATACTTCCCATCTATTTTTAAAATTTCTCTGGTCTGTACAATATCTTTTTTTTCGCTTTCATTATTTAAGATATTTATATAATCACCGGGTTTTATATCTTTAAAATTCTTTCCGGGATTTTTTATAATAATCTGTTTGTTGTTATTAATCTTTAAATGGACAATATCAGAATCTATGGCTTCTACAATAGCCAATAATGTTTTTATATTCTTTTGTTTTATCAATTCTTTAAATAGGTTTATTCCAAAAATATTTACCTCATTTAAAATATTAATCCCTCACTTTAATATCTCATAATCCTCCGGATAATCATATACAACCTTTCCAAATTTTCCATCTGACAATTCCTTTAAAAATGTACTCATGGCTCTTTCTATATCGTATTCATTTCCAGACTTTATAAAGTTTCTTTTTTTAGCAAACATATTTAAAAATTCATAATAGTCCTCCGGCGGATTATCTCCTTTAAGCGCTGTTTTTAAAATCTCTGGATATTTTTCCTTGAAAAAGTTAAATCCATACTCTATTGCAAACTCTTTTTCATCATCTTCTGGTTTTACTGAACCAATAAGTATTAATTTATAGAGAATTTTTTTATTGTATATATCAGAATATAAAATTCCAGGTGTATCAAGCAACATAAAATTATCATTCACACTTATCCATTGAACGCCTTTGGTAACTCCTGGTGTATTTCCAACGCGTAATGATTTTTTACCTTTTAAACTATTTATTAGCGTAGATTTACCAACATTAGGAATTCCAGCAACCATTACACGCAATTCTCTAAACTTTTTAGGAAATGTTTTATAAACAACTTTAGTTAAGAAGCTTTTTATACTTACCTTCTTTAAAGAAGTTTCTAAAACCTTATATCCTTTGGATTTATAATAATCTTTCCAGAATTTTAACTGTTTTTCGTCTGCAATATCAATTTTATTAAACAATATTATTCTATCCTTATCTTTAAATAAATCCTCAAACTCATAAGCCCTGCTGGCATATGGAGCTCTAGCATCAACTAATTCCAGAACACCCTGAACAGTTTTTAAATATGTTTTAATTTTCGATTTTGCCTTTTTTATATGACCGGGATACCACATAATGTCACACTCCTTTTTGTAATAACAAAAAATCCGGGAAGTTCCCGGATCTTGTGGTGCCCCCAGGAGGAATCGAACCTCCATTTGCGGATTAGGAATCCGCCGTTCTATCCATTGAACTATGAGGGCGCATATATTATTAGAACCAAATATAATTTTACCAGAATTTTTTTGTATTTGCAATAAAGGAAATATAAATAATTAATTAAAAAAACTATAGAATTTCAATTCTGCAAATTTTTAATTAGTTTCTCACTTTCGATGGATTTTCAAAGTTCGTTTTTATAAACCACACATTCTACTCTTCAATTATACCATATCAAAACAAAATGAGGCTTTCGCCTCATTTGATTAATTCCAGCAATTTTTCTTCATTTTTTCTCGTTGTTTTTTCCAGGATTTCTCCTGTTTTTTTGTCTGCTGTTATTTTCCCTTTTTTTAATACTACTATCCTGTCTGTTTTTTCTATTTCACTTACATCATGACTGGCTAAGATTATTGTTTTTCCTTTTTGACTTAATTCTTCCATTATTTCATATATCTTCATTTTCGTTTCTATATCCACTCCATTTGTCGGTTCATCAAGTAAATATATTTCCGCTTCTTTTATTAATGCCCTTGCAAGGTTTAATCTCCTTTTCATCCCCGTTGATGCTTCCATATACTTTATTTTCCTGGTTTCGTATAGCCCCATTTCTTTTAATCCCTTTTCTACTTTCTTTTTTAATTCTTTTCCTGTTAGATTGTTTAACATTCCGAAGAAGTTTAGATTTTCTTCTAAGCTTAATCTGTAATAGAATGACCTTTCATTTGATGTTGCTATTGATATTAATTTTTTTATTTGTTTTGATTCTTTTTTTATATCGTATCCTTTTATTGTTATTTTTCCTTTATCCGGTATTATGAACATTCCTATTGTTTTTATTAATGTTGTTTTTCCCGCTCCATTTGGTCCAAATATTGTTATTTTTTCTCCTCGGTTTATTGTTAGATTTATATTCTCCAGTGCTTTTATCCCATTTTTGTATATTTTTGTCAGGTTTTTGATTTCTATTATTTTTTCCATTGTTTCACTTCCTAATACTGCGATATTGTGCCATATTTCCTGGCTTTGTTAAATGATTCTCTGAACCAGTATATCCCTATTGGTAATATTATTGCTGTCATTATTATCAGGATTATTATATCCTCTTTTATTTCGTATAGACTGTATCCTTTTATTAATGTTTTTCTCAATCCATCCATTGCATATGTTGTTGGTAGTATATACGATACTCCCCTTATCCATTTTGGCAATATTTCCACCGGATAGTATATCCCTGAAAACATTCCTGTTAAGAATGAATATACCCAACTTACCGGGTCTCCTTTTTTGGTTAGCATTATGAACCCTGCACTTAATAACCCTATTCCACTTAAACTTATCATTGTTATTATCAATAATATTATTGATGCTATTATATTCATTTTTATTTCTACATCAAATGTGTATATTAAGAATATAAATACTATTCCTGTGTTTATTATTGTAAATACCAATCTTGAGAAGATTGTGTATATAAATACTTCCCATAATGGTGTTTCCGACAGGAGCAGGTATTCTATTGTTCCCATTACCTGCTCCTGTCTTATTACACTTTTGAATGTTGTTAAGGAGAGAGTAGTGTAACTCATGAATACGCTTCCTGATATGAAATATGCCAGTATGTTTCCTCCATACTGCTCTATCATTGGAAAATAATTCCCCTGGGCTATAAACCTTCCCATGAATCCAAATTGCAATAATCCCAGGAATCCACTCAGTATTCCCAGTACTGCCTGTGTTTTGTAGCTTTTCCATATTAATATGTCTCTTATTAGAAAATACAGAAACTTTTTTATTTGTTTCATGTTCAGGAATCACACCAATCCCAGAATCCTTTGTCTTCTCCTTTGCAACTTGCATTTTGCTCGCATGCTTGATTAAAGCATTCGTCACAATTTTCAACTTTGTCTTTTCCAAAGTCACAGAATGAGAATAAATTTTCTTCTCTTGGTTCATTTACGAATTCCATTTTTTCGCCTCCTATATGTTTTTTCTGTTAATAATATCATTTCTTTCAGATTATATTTTATTGGAAGGCATCTTTCTCTTCCATATTCTATTACGCCATATTTTTCTGCCAGCACTTTTCCCAGTATGCATCCCCCCATACAATATGGCAATACTTTACAATTTTTACACTCTTCATCAAATGGTTCTAAGGCTAACCATATATTTTTTCTGTGATTTAATTCTACTTTACCGTTTTCCTTTAATTCACCTATTTCTTTTGATATTCCGCCTATTTCTCCCCAGCATTTGTATAATTTCCCATCTGCATCAATTACAAGAGAATTTACACTGGTTGCATCGCATCTTGCCTGATTTATTCTTACAAATGGATTGAAGTTATAATATTCTATTTTTTCTATTATATAATTATATAATTCACTTTCCACTTTCGCAAATTCTTTTAATGTAAATGATTTTAATTTATTGTTATCTGCCATTTCTCCCTGTCTTAAATCTATTTCAACTTTTAAATTATCTTCTGATATTTTATCTATCAATCTTTTTATGCTATTTACATTATGTGGAAATACATTTATTCTTATTTTTACAAATATTTCTTTTGATGCTTTTTTGATATTTTCATATATTTTTTCAAATGTCCCATTTCCATTTTTTAATATTCTTAATTTATTATGCTCTTCTTCTGTTCCATCAAGAGTTATTATTAATTTCCCTACTCCAGCCTTTTTTAATTCTTTTATTGTCGTTTCATTAAGTAAATAACCGTTTGTTATTATAAATGCATCGTATTCTATATTTTCTTTTTCACAGATATTTTTTATATTCTTGCTTATTTTTAATATCTTATTTTTTTCAAGTAATGGTTCCCCACCCCAGAAGGTTACGCTGAATATTTTTGGCTTTTTTTCTTTTATTTTTTCTTTTACCAGCATTATTATTGAATCTATTGTTTGGTTTTTTATATTATTTATTTGAAATGGTTTTTGACTTATTTCTTTTGCCTGACTTTGATAACAGTATTTACAATTGAAATTACAGTTTGTGGTCATGGTTATTGTTAGATGAAAATATTCATTTGAAAATTGAAATTTTTTATATTTTGCTATTATATCGCTTAATTCGTCTCTGTCATTTTCTATTATGAATCCACCTTTTTTTAATATACTTATCTCTTCTTCATTTTCCAGTTTTCCGTTTAATATTTTTTTTATCCTTTCGGCATTCTTTTTTTCAACTTTTAATATTGCATTTGTTATTCCATTAAAAAGAAGAAGACTTCCGTCTTCTTTTTCTATAATGGTATTGTATCTGGAAGCTTTCATCTAACCACCATCTTTTTTTCAAACTTTTTTACCTTATACCATAATTTTATAAAGCTTTCTGTTTCTCGCTTTTCTTCAGGACATCCTCTATTTCCATTTAATGCTGCATTTCTACACCCACCATGACATAATGGTAATATTTTGCACTCTTTACAATTTTTATCTTCATATCCATTATGACTATGCCATTTTAAATGTTTTTTTGTTTCCAGTTTTATTTTTCCGTTTTCTATTTTCCCCATTTCCATTCCTTCTTCTACTGCAACTGTACATGGATATATTTCCCCTTCCGGTCCTATTACCATATTATATACATTATCAAATTCACAATACATATCTCCATTTAATATTGGCAACATTACTTTATAACCTCTGTTTATTGCCATTTCATATAATTTTGAGAGTTTAGTAAATGAATTTTCTTTTCTAAAATCTCTTACATGTACATGAAAATCTTTATTTTTTTCAGATGCTTGAAATATCCATCTAAAATATATTTTCATTCTTTCTTTTGGAAATTTTTCAAGATACTCAAACAATTCTTCTATTTTATCATAATTTTCCGGACCAACATTTACCCTTATTGATACATTTGTTTTTTCTGTATTTTCAAATAATTTTTCTATTCCTTTTATTATTTTATCAAATGTTTTTCCGCCACCTATTAATGGTCGATATTTATTATGTGTTTCTTCTATTCCATCAAGAGTTATTTGCATATTTTTTATTTTTAACTCATCAAATTTTGATACATCTATATAATTTAATAAATATCCATTTGAGGACATTGATGAAAATAATTCTGCTTCACTTTCTCCTATTATTTTCATATTTATATGTTCAATAACTTTAAAATTCATTAATGGTTCTCCACCAAACCACCCTATTGAAATCGTTTTTTTGTTTTTGCTTATGTTTATAATATAATCTGCTATTTCTTCCGCTTTTTCTATTGTCATTATTTTATTTCTTTTTGTTTCATAACAGTATATACAATCAAAATTACACTGAAATGTTGGTATTATTGTAAACATTGCTTTTGAATTATCAAAACGCGCTTTATAATTTCTCATCTTTATTTCTTCATATTCATTATATCCTTCTTCTACTATATAACCACCATATTTTAATTGTTCAAATAATTCTTCATCAACTATATTCCCTTTTAATATTTCTTTTATTTTTTGAACATTTTCACGCTTTACTTCTGCTATCGCTCCTGTTCTTAAATTAACCAATACTGGAACTTCATCTATTTCTAAAAAATAATTGTAGTATGATTCCTTATACATTTTTTTCACCTGCCATGTTATCTTTATAAGAACTTATTTTCATTAGTTTTCAATTATTTCTGTTCTTATATTTTTTGTTATAATAATTTATATATTTAAAAAAATATAAAGTATTTAATTAATGAAATTTATTTAGACAATTTAAATTACATCTCTTATTTTGAATTTTACCATTTCTAACATGACTTTCAAGTGTTTTTTAAAGTAAAAATTCATTATTCATCAGTATTCCAAAATCACATTTTTGACTTTTCCAAAAATTTTAAATATTTTTCAATATACCAATTTTTTTAGCTATTCCTTTTATTGTTCCTGTTTCCTTACACGTTGTAATAATTTCATGTGCTTCCATATTGTTTCATCACCCTATTCTTCTTTCAACGAGTTATATTTCTATTTTACTACCCATCAAAAATTTTTTCTTTCCAGGAGGGCAATTTTTTACCCTTTTCCTTATAAAGGGGCAATTTATGTTTTTTTTCGGAAAACACTTAAAAACTTTTATTAAAATACATTTATATACCAGGTTCAAATGAAAAATATAAAATTCTCCATATTATTTATTTAAACCTAAATATAATATTATTTTTAATCATTTTCATCAAATAAAATCAGAAAGAACCAATTTATTTTACCGTATACACTAAAAAACTATTATAACAATTTTGTATTTTTCCAAATGGTTTTCAAAGATAGTATAAAATCTTTTCTTTGTTCTACATTCAATTTAGTGATTAATTTAATAGTTTCTTCATATATTAAGGTTTTTTCTGTGCATTCTCTTTCAACAACATCAAATTCCGTTTTATTATTTATATATGAATAATGGTAACATGCTCCACCACATAAAAATAAAAATGGGCATTTATTGCATTTATGAGTTAGGCTATTCATATGATAATTAATAATATTTTTTCTTAATTTTTTTATATGATAATTTATATCTTTAATTTCAAGATTATTTATATTACCTAAAAGAAAATCTTTTTCATCTGTAAATCTAGGACATCTATATATATTACCATTTGTAGCTACCGAAAAATAGGTTAATCCTGCATTACAATGGTTTATTTTTTTTATTCTAAATAATATATTCATTAATACTCGAGTTATGTTCGTTATATCAATGTATTCCTTTTTTAATATTAAATTATAATAATATTCAAATAATGAAGATAAACTTTCTAAATATTTTTCAAAATTTTCTTGTGACAAATTATAATCAGGTGCAAAAGTAAATCTTCTAAAACCTAAATTTTTGAGTTCTTTTATACTCTTTAATATATTATAATTTTTATTATTAATTGTTATTCTTGCATTCACTACAAATGACTTTAAAAGTAATTCGAAATTATTTTGTATTACTTCAAAACTTCCTTTACCATTAATAAATTTTCGATTAGAATTATGAAGCTCTTTTCCTCCATCGATACTTAATGTAATTTGGAATTTGTACTTTTTCATAAATTTAATTTTTTCAAGGTCAAACAATGTTCCATTTGTTGTTATTAAATATTTGATCTCTAAATTATCACTTTTTGTTTTCTCTGCATAGTCAACTACTTTTTTTATCAAATCAAAATTTAAAAGTGGTTCTCCTCCAAAAAAAGCTATTGTTATTTCTTTATTACCGTTTTCTATTGCAGAATTCAATAACAGATCTACAGCCTTTTTAGCAATTTCAAATTTCATTACTGTTTTTCCATCTTTATAATATCCAAAATTTGCAAAACAATAATCACATTTTAAATTACAATCATTTATTACATTTAATGCTAAAGTTCTTAAACCTTTTTTATCTATAAAAATCGTTTCATCTGCATTTTCTATATTTTTTATATTATTTTCTTTTTTTATTATTATATTGTTTCCGTCAAATACATATTTAATAGAATCAATCTCAAAATTCCAAACTCTATTCATAAAAAATCCTCCTATTTCCTTACTTTTATTTTTAAAACTATTTCTCTTTTTTTAAATAAAAGTTCTATTTTTTCTGCAATACGGATAGAGTTACTATTATTTTCTGATACCCTATATATTGGTAAAATATTATTATTAATACACCATTTTACAGAGGCTCCTGCCACTTTTTTACCAAATCCCATATTTCTCCATTTTGGATTAGTATATACTATAATATTTCCTCCATTAAAATTAATATCAGAAATGTATGAATATGACACAATTTCACCATTTTTTTCTATGTAAAAAAAACGTTTTTCTAAAATTTTTCTTATATTTCTATTCCATAATTTTTCTAAAAGTATTTTATCGAATTTCTTATTTTTAAATATTGTAAAATATTTTTCTTTTTCTTCTAAATTTAATATCTTTACTTCTTGTGTATCAAAGGTATATTCATTACTTTCAAATGTATATATTCGCATCAAATCAATATTTTCATTTTTTAATCTATTTTTCAAAATATTATATAAAGATAATACTTCCATTTCTTTTTGTAATATAAAACTTGTATAAATTATGTATTCTTTATATTGTGGCGAAATCGAGATTAATAAATTATTATTTAAGTTACTTATAATAAAGGGATATTGGTATACATTATTTATTATAATATTTCTATTTTTTGTTAATATAATCTTCTTGCTTTTTGCTCTATTAATACCTATATAATTTAAATAATAATTTTTAAACTTTATCATTTTTCACCTCATTATAATACATAATCACATATAGATATACAGGGCCCTGTATTCATTATTTTATCCTAAATCTCCCTCTTGACCTCCTTCACATATTACAATAACACTTAATGAAAAAAGTTCATTTAATTCATCATTACTTATTCCAAAATCTAAAATCTCTTCTTTGTTTATTATATTTTCATCCTTTCTTTCATTTAACATAAAAAAGCACCTCCTTCTATTTATTAAGTTACACACTTATTACAATTTTATATATATACTCATAAAAAATGCTTTCAAATTTAAAGATATAAATAATGTATATGATAAAATAAAACAGATTTCTTTCAGCCGGCTGAAAAGATTTAATTTTTTGATATAATATCTACGTAGATATAAAAATTAAAATTAGATTGTGTTTAATTATTTAGAAAATTCAGTTTGAATTTGAGGGTTGGCTGAATGAGTAGCATACTCGTCATCATTATCCCCTGCAAATATTATTGTTGAAAACATAATAATTCCTACAATTATTAATATAATTATTTTTTTCATTGTCCCACCTCCTGCTTTAAATTTTATCATTTCTAACATGACTTGCAAGTGTTTTTTCTAAAATAAAAATCCGCTTTTATCAACATTTGAGAATCGGATTTTTATTCCATTTTAATTAATTTTCATTTTTTTAATTTTTGTTTTTTTTTTTGTAATAATTATAAAAGAAGCTTATTTCCTATTTTTGACTATTTTTATATTTTTATTTTTCAAATTTCATTCCAAAAAGTCCATAAAGTTTCTTGGTTTTCGAATTTTATTGAAACATAATAATTAACTCTTTGTAAAAGGATGATTAACATGACTTCTCATATAAAGGATATTGTTTCCATTGTTAGATACGGATATTATTCAAATCCAATTTCTAATTACATTCTTTCTAAAACTAAAGAAAAATCTGTAGAATATTATTTATTATTATTAAAAAATATTTGGAAGAAAAACAAAAATATGGCAATATTTTATGCAAATAAAATTATTGCAACAACAACAACAACAACAACAACAATATTAAGAGAACTTGCAAGATTTGAACTCATATCTCTTTATGTAAAAAATAATCAATTTGATATGGCTAAAAAAGAATGTGAATATCTAAGAAATAACTTTAAGAATATTTCTGAATATGCCAGGAATTTAATGATTCCTGGTTTAAAATTATTGAATACAAAATATAATATCCTCGATAAGGATTTTAAAGCGTATTCTGATAATTATGAAGAAAATAATGTAGATAAAGCTATCTTAAAATATTCTCAAGCAAGAGAATATATTAAGAATAAAGAATATAATAAAGCATATGAATTATTCATAGAAGGTTATTTTCTTGCAAAAGACTTTCCACATCCAACAATGATGTGTAATGGTTTAAATGGCGCAGCATGGTGGATGAGAAATGAAGATAAAAAGAAGGCTTTA
>NZ_LBFA01000023.1:0-51296 GCF_013363265.1 Marinitoga sp. 1138 | reverse complement strand
CCAACTATAATTAATTTACACAGTATTTTGGATAGTCCCGAATTTAATTTTATAAAAACAGAGCCATTTCTTTGATAAACTCATTAAGAGGTTTTTAAAATAACCTTTCCAGAAATCTGGAAGGGTTATTTTAATTCAATTTCGACGGACTTTCAAAGTTCGTTTTTATAAACCACACATTCTACTCTTCAATTATACCATATCAAAGCAAAATGAGGCTTTCGCCTCATTTGATTAATTCCAGCAATTTTTCTTCATTTTTTCTCGTTGTTTTTTCCAGGATTTCTCCTGTCTTTTTATCTGCTGTTATTTTCCCTTTTTTTAATACCACTATCCTGTCTGTTTTTTCTATTTCACTTACATCATGACTGGCTAAGATTATTGTTTTTCCTTTTTGACTTAATTCTTCCATTATTTCATATATCTTTATTTTCGTTTCTATATCCACTCCATTTGTCGGTTCATCAAGTAAATATATTTCCGCTTCTTTTATTAATGCCCTTGCTAGATTTAATCTCCTTTTCATCCCCGTTGATGCTTCCATATACTTTATTTTCCTGGTTTCGTATAGCCCCATTTCTTTTAATCCCTTTTCTACTTTCTTTTTTAATTCTTTTCCTGTTAGGTTGTTTAACATTCCAAAGAAGTTTAGATTTTCTTCCAGGCTCAATCTATAGTAGAATGACCTTTCGTTTGATGTCGCTATTGATATTAATTTTTTTATTTGTTTTGATTCTTTTTTTATGTCATATCCTTTTATTGTTATTTTTCCTTTATCCGGTATTATGAACATTCCTATTGTTTTTATTAATGTTGTTTTTCCTGCTCCATTTGGTCCAAATATTGTTATTTTTTCTCCTCGGTTTATTGTGAGATTTATATTTTCCAGTGCTTTTATTCCATTTTTGTATATTTTTGTCAGGTTTTTGATTTCTATTATTTTTTCCATTGTTTCACTTCCTAATACTGCGATATTGTTCCATATTTCCTGGCTTTGTTAAATGATTCTCTGAACCAGTATATCCCTATTGGTAATATTATTGCTGTCATTATTATCAGGATTATTATATCCTCTTTTATTTCGTATAGACTGTATCCTTTTATTAATGTTTTTCTCAATCCATCCATTGCATATGTTGTTGGCAGTATATACGATACTCCCCTTATCCATTTTGGCAATATTTCCACCGGATAGTATATCCCTGAAAACATTCCTGTTAAGAATGAATATACCCAACTTACTGGATCTCCTTTTTTGGTTAGCATTATGAACCCTGCACTTAATAACCCTATTCCACTTAAACTTATCATTGTTATTATCAATAATATTATTGATGCTATTATATTCATTTTTATTTCTACATCAAATGTGTATATTAAGAATATAAATACTATTCCTGTGTTTATTATTGTAAATACCAATCTTGAGAAGATTGTGTATATAAATACTTCCCATAATGGTGTTTCTGACAGGAGCAGGTATTCTATTGTTCCCATTACCTGCTCCTGTCTTATTACACTTTTGAATGTTGTTAAGGAGAGAGTAGTGTAACTCATGAATACGCTTCCTGATATGAAATATGCTAGTATGTTTCCTCCATACTGCTCTATCATTGGAAAGTAATTTCCCTGGGCTATAAATCTTCCCATGAATCCAAATTGCAATAATCCTAAGAATCCACTCAGTATTCCCAATACTGCCTGTGTTTTGTAGCTTTTCCATATTAATATGTCTCTTATTAGAAAATATATGAATTTTTTTATTGTTTTCATGGTTTCACCTAGTATTTTAAATTTTTTAAAATATTACTTTTACCTAATTTCCTTGATTGGTTATAACAATCTTATCTATACGTCTCATTGATAAATATGTAAACAACCCAATCCATATTATCCCATAAATAAAAGCTTCTTTCGATTCTGTTAACCAGATCATATCTACTATGATTTTTAATATTTCATTTTCCTGAAATAATATCATTAAAATATTTGTTATTTTCATTATAACAAATATTATTCCAACTGATATAATACTTCCTAACATTAATTTTCCAGGTAAAAATGTGGTCATTAATATTGCAAATGATATGAATACTAATGTTTTTAGAACATTTATAATTATTGGAAAAATTATTTTTATTATTCCAGTATTTTCATTAAGTTCCATTGTTCCTAATGTAAAGGAACCCGTTATTATTCCTGCACTAACTGTTATTAAAATAAACGCTATAAAAAATTGTATAGTTATAAAAAGATAAAAATTGTATAGCCTATTTAGTATCCATTTTCTTCTGCTTTTACCACACAACAAATGTGTTAAAAATGTTCCTTCTACATATTCTATGTTAAAAGCTAAATCGGCTAACATCAACATTAATATTGGAATCAATAATTCCTGAGTATTAGATATGAAATGCATACTTATCGCTAGCCCACCAGCCACCTGACCTTTAATTATTTTTCCACTTGCTTTTAAAATAAAGACTGTTAATATACCTACAATAACATATATTGATTGAATAATTATCCAGTGTTTATATTTGAATAAAATTTTCATAAAATCACCTCTTTTTCTATTACCATATCCACGAGGTTTTTATAAATTTCAGGATTTGTTCCAGCGATTATACATGTCTTTCCTTTTTCTTTATAACTTTTAAGGATTTCTAACAATGTATTGATTCTTTTTTGATCAAGGGCAAGCTCTGGTTCATCCCATATCAATAGTTCTGGTTCATTTATTAATGAAAAGGTTAGTTTTGCTATTTTCCTCATTCCATGCGAGGATTTTTTGTATTTCCTATTAAAATCTATTTCCCAGAGTTTTTCATATTTTTCTATTTCTTTTTTTGCATATTCATATGTAAGACCTTTTTCTTTTGCAAAATATATTATATTTTCTTTTAAACTCAACTCTTTATATAATCCCATACCATCAACTACCATTCCCACGCTTTTTAAAACTTCTGGTTCCTTATATGGTTCTTTTCCTAAAATTTTTATTTTTCCATTTTTAGGTTTAATTATTCCTCCAAGTAATTTCAGAATTGTGCTTTTTCCGGAACCATTTGAACCTTTTATATAAACAAATTCTCCTTTGGTTATCATCATGGAAAATTTTTCAACAATTTTTGGTCCATCATTAAAATGAAACTGAATATCCTCCATAACAACTACATCCATACTTTCACCTCATATATATTTTTATAAATAGTGTTTTAAATTTTTTAAAAGTCTTTTTTTTGGCAAATCACCTTTACCCACAGATTAATTATATAGAGTAGGTAAAGGTGAAAAACATAAATAGTAATAAAATTATATAAATAACTTTGGACTTATTATTTTGTATTTACTTTAACTTCAAACTTTCTATTATTTAAAACATTATTTTTAATCCATAATGAAAGCTCGTTTTTTAATGTCCATTTATATTCACTACATCTTTTTCCAAGAGTATCACCATCTTCTGGAAATAGTATTCTATACGGACATCCACCATTACATAATGGCAAAATACTACACTCACTACATTCTTTTATATCCAATGGATCAAATGCCATCCATTTAATATATCTTGAATAATTTGTTATGCCTTCACTTACTGTTCCAATACTTTTTTCTTTTTGTCCAACTTCATTCCAGCATTTATATATATTTCCATCTGGATCTATAACAAATGAGTTTTTCCTTACAGCACCACAACTTCCAAAAGTTAAAACTGGATAGTTAGATAAATAAGAATATTCATCTTTTTCTTTTATTTTTAAATATTTCAAAGCAAATTCTTCTATATGAAAACAAGTTTTAGCAAAATTATTGTGATGAATATTGTCCAATGAAACAGGCGCTATGTATGGATGAATATTTAAATTTAACTTTTTTAATTCTTCTAACAAATCAGGAACTTTTTCTTCATTAGTTTTATCCATATTAATTCTAACTAATATTCTTTTAAAATATTGAGAGATGTTTTTTAAATTATTTATAATAATATCATAAGATTCCCCATTTTTATGTGGACGACGAATATCATGAATTTCTTTAGGTCCGTCTAAAGTAATCTGAATTGTTTCTACATTACAGTTTTTAGATAATATTTTTGCATATTCCTCATTTAAAAGATATCCATTCGTTATTATTGAAGATTTAAATTCTATTTTTTTATTATCTAATAGTTTTTTTATTTTCTTTGATAAATATTCTATTATCTCGATATTAAGAAGAGGTTCTCCTCCATACCAATTAATATGCAAAAATCGAATATTAGGTGTGATTCTTTTGTCGATAAAATCAAAAACTTTATCAGCCGTTGATTTATTCATATATGATTCTTGCTTATATTCTTGCTGATAACAATAAAAACATTTAAAATTACAATCTAATGTAGGAGCAATTGTTAAAGATAGGTTGTTTTGTAAAAATTTTGCTTCCCAATTTTTTAGTTTAACATAATTCTTTTCATCAAAATCTTCAGAAACTATATACAAAGCCTTTTTTAATTCATAAAAAACTTCAGGATATAATTTCTCTAAACTCTTGAAATCTTTTTTTATTAATATTTCATATGATTCATTTTTTAATTCGCATAACCCATTATTTAATGCATTATATGCATATATTTTATTTTGTATAACAAAAAAAGTTAAATATCTTCCAATTCTCATACTCATATGTCTCACCCTTTAAGATATACAAAGATTATTTAATGTACATATATTACGCATATATGCTTTGAACAATCTTGAGTTGTGCAATTTTGAACAAAACACCAATTTCCACACCAATCAATTCCGCATCCTTCAACTATATTTTCATCATTATTAATGGGTTCTATAATCCATAACATAAATAACACCTCCTAAATTCCTTGATCTACAGCTTTACAAAGATTAGAACCGCAAACGGGTGGTGAAAAATGACATGAATAAATCCAGCTACAACTATGCGAAGGATTATTACATGGACAATTTGTATAACAAAAAACTAATAAACAAAAACAACCTAATTCATCACCTTCATCTACGGGTTTCATTATCCATTCCATTATTACACCCCCACTAAGATCAAAATTACTATTTTAAATATTAAAAATGCTTTTATGGTATAATTTCATAGTAAATAAATACTAATAATTTTTCTCTGACACCAGGATAAAAACAGCCGACTGAAAAATTTAAATTTTTGATATAATATCTACGTAGATATAAAATAGAAAATAGATTTTAGTTGATTACTCAGAAAATTCAATTTGGATTTGAGGATTGATTGAATTTGTTGAAGAGTAATCTTCTTCATCTCCTGCAAATACAATACCCGTTAATAATGAAACTATAATTAATGTTATTACCAGAAATTTTTTCATTTATGCCACCTCCGATATGAATTTTACTATTTCTAACATGATTTTCAAGTGTTACCACAAAGTTAACAGGTTGCTGTTTATCAGGATTTATTTTAAATATTAGATTTAATTATTATTACCATATAATTTGTAACATTACTTGTGAAGTATAAAATATCTTTAAATAGTTTATTTTATCTTGTTTTTATTTTTATTTCACATTTTGATAATTAACAATATTTCTAAAGTTAAGAAAAGGTAAATATTGTAACAGTTTATAAAGGTGATTAATTATGAATATTAATAAATTGTTTCTCAAAAACATTGTAGAGATAATTGAATATGGAAAATTTTCTATACCTATTATTAATTATTTTGAAAATAATAATAAAGATATTTCTTTAAAATATTATTTTCACTTATTAAAATCAAAATGGAAAAAAGATTATTATTCTGCTATTGAATATGCAAATAAAGTTATTTCAACAACAACAACAATATTGAGGGAACTTGCAAGATATGAACTCGTATTAATTTATTCAAGAATGAAGAATTTTGATAAATCAAAAGAAATTTTTGTTTTGTTAAAAAACAATATAAGCAATATTTCTCCCTATGTAAGAAAAATAATTATACCTGGATTAAAAGCTTTAGCTGAAAAGTTAAATCAAGATTTTGAAGTTCTGAAATGTTATGGTGATTTATATGAGGAAAGTTATGTTCAAAAAGCAATAATTGAATATTCAAAAGCCAGGAAGTTATTAAATGAAAATAAATATAATAAAGCTTATAACTATTTTATTAATGGTTTTTTATATGCCAAAAAATTTAATCATCCTTCAATGATATGTGCAGGTTTAAATTCTGCTACCTGGTGGATAAGAAAGAATAATAAGAAAAAAGCATTATATACTGCAAATTTGTTGGAGTATTATACTGGTTATTATTTTGAGGATTTTAATTATATGTATAATTGGTTCGATACTATTATGAATATAAAAATATTGAATAATGATATAAGAATATATGAAATTGAAAATATTTATAGATATTCAAAGAAAAGTTCGAATGTAAAAGCATCTCTTGAAAATAATCAATACCCTGACTTTAAAATTGAGAAATATACATTAAATAAAAATTTGAGTTATTTTATATATAAAAAGAGCAAAAAAAGATTGAAAACTAAAGATATAAATTCAAAAAATCTAAAGGATTTCATTCATAAATATAAATTATCATATAAGAAAACATATCCAATTGAAATAAAAAATGAGTTGTATAAGATGCATATAAATAAAACCTTTAAGGAAAATACAATTAAATTTAGAAAACAAAAAGAAGTAAATATTCCTGTATTATTTTTTTCAACATATACAGCATTAATAGAAAAACCATTTTTTACAAAGAGTCATATTTTAAAATTGATTTTTGAAGGAGATAAAGATAAAATCATTAAATACCTCTCAAGAGATTATGAGAAAATGTATTTTTTTAACTTAATACTTTCTGAGTTTAATGTTAAAGAAGCTGAGAAAAGGTTAATGAATCCTGTGGATTTTGAGGAAATAAAATCTGATGTATCTCCATTTTTTATAGCGAGAAAAAAACTCATCACTGAGCTTTTTAAGAAGTCGAAGAATTTTAAAGACTTTGTTCTTCATTATTTTGAGCTCAGTGATGAGGAAATGAAAATCTTTGATGTGTTTTTAAGAAATTGTGTTCGATACGATATTAAATGGCCCATTACTCCTTATCCAAAAGGTAAGGTTCGTGATTTTGCTCTTAAATATGGTTTAGGCTATAAGCGTGTTGCTCTTGGTTATTACTCTTTTGAAGATGATGAAAGAGCTTTGATTGATGAGATTATTGAGAGGTTTTTAAAATAACCCTTCCAGAATTTCTGGAAGGGTTATTTTTAACTTCTCAAATTTTTTTATTCCCATGAAATAAGTAACTTGTGAATTTTCTTTGTTTCCTTTACAATTAGATATATTGTAAGGCAGAGTAGAAATATTGGTATCCCGGCGCCTATAAAATGATATAAAAATGGCGAATCAAAAAGCCAGTCTATAAATTTATCTTTCATTGAAGGGTTTTTTAATGATGCAATATAAAGATTTCCAAGAACAAAAATTCCCATTGTTAATCCCAGTGTTATACCTTCAAGCATAAAGACTTCTTTCCCATTTAATATATTTTTTTGAGACAAATCTCTTTTTGGGTTAGATAAATAAAGTTTTATACCAAGTATTGACGAATATATTAGAATTAAGGTTATTGGAAATACGCTATAAAATATTATAGTAGATGATTTTTCCATTGTTATTATAATAATCGCCAGAGCTATATATTCCAGAACAAAAATTATTACCGGTATAGCAACTTTCGAAAAAACTAATTCCTGAGATTTTAAAGGATATAATTTGGGATTTGGCCAAATTTTTCCTTCATAAGATAACGCATAAATAGCAATCATTGCTGCGTACATTCCAGATAGCATTATAAATATTGTTCCTATCATTTCAAGAGAATCAGATGTAAAAATCATTATTAGTGGCAAAAAGATAGGATATAAAATTAAAAAGAATGTCTGTGAATCTCTAAATAACAATTTGAAATCCTTTTTGAACATTGGAAATTTTGAATGTTTGAAATTTATTTCTACACTTTTCTTTTTCTTTTTTGATTTATTTGAAGAACTAAATTCTATTTTATCTGAAATTTTATAGATAAAGTAGCCCAATATAAATGTAGCCCCATATAATATAGCCATTGATATTAAATCTCCATTCATAGCTTTTAAGAACCATGTATGAGGCCAGAAATCATTTAAAATAATATTCAGTATCTTTTTAATAACATCCACAAAGTAATTCATATCCCTTCCAACACCTATTGATGGCATCATATTAACGCCACCTACATATAAGAAGATATTTATAAAATACATTATCATTGTCCATCTTTTAGCTGAGGTTTTTGTAAGATATCTTGATAGTATGGAACCAAACAAATTTGCAATAAAAAGCAACAATAATATATACCCAATACCAGATAAAATTGTAAAAAAGATATTTGTTTCTCTTAATATGGCATATATAACAAATACAGGTATCATCATACCTATTGGAATTCCAGCCATTATAAAACTATCTACAGCACTGGCTACATATATCTCAAATCTTCTTACCGGCATTACCAGTAATAGCTGAGTAATTTCACTTTCAAAGAGATTCGCAACTATTGCAGGAGCGTAATTTAAAACAAACATAAATCCCATTGTAAGAAACCAGCCACCAAATATAAGGTCTAATAAATTCCATGTAGTTTCTATTCCAAGTTCAGATAGAGGAAAATTTAAACTTTTAAACATCATATAAAATATTGGAGCAAGCATTCCACCAAATAATATTGGCGGGAATAAATATGCAAGTAATGCGCTCCATGGTCCTCTTCTTTTAATAATACCTTTTTTATTTTTTCTGGGTCTTACTTTATTTTGATATGAATATTTTAATATTAACCATATTTTGCTTTTCATTTTTTCACCCCATTATAGCTCTTTTATTATGTCATCCAATTCCCCAGCACCAGTTAATTCGAGGAATAAATCTTCAAGTGATTGTTTTTCATCTGTTTCAGATAAATGCTTTAATTCTTCCAATGTACCTTCGGCTATAAGTTTTCCTTTTGAGATAATCCCTATTCTATCACACATTTTCTCTGCTATTTCTAAAATATGTGTTGTCATAAATATGGTTGCACCTTCTTTAGCATACTTTTCTATTAACATTTTTAAAAGTTTTGCCGATTTTGCGTCAAGTCCAACTGTAGGCTCATCAAGGAATATTACTTTCGGTTTTCTCATTAATACAGAAGCCACCATTAATTTTTGTTTCATACCATGTGAATAATCTCCTATAAATGAATCGAGATAATTTATTTCAAATATTTCACATATTTCGTCAAATCTTTTTTTTGCTTCTGTTTTATCCACTTCATATATATTCATTATGAATTCTATAAATTCTGTTCCTCTAAGATTTTCGTACATTCTTGGTTCATCTGGAACTACTCCTATATTTGCTTTTATTTCAATTTCTTTTTCTTTCATGTTCATGTTCAATATTTCAACTTCACCACTTGTAGGTCTTAAAGTACCTGTTAGCATTCTTATAGTTGTTGTTTTTCCTGCTCCATTTGGTCCAAGAAATCCATAAATTTCTCCTGGTTTAATATTAAGACTTACATTATCAACTGCTGTAAAATCTCCAAATTTTTTTACTAAGTTTTTTGCTCTTATCACTAATTACACCCCCAGAATTTATTAAAATCCAAATTTTTCTTTTAATTCATGCAAATAGCTTCTTCCTATCTTTAACTCTGTGTTTTTTAAATCATTTAATTCAACGATATATTCTCTTATAAATAATCGTTTGAATTTTTTTATATAATTTATTGAAACTATATAGCTTTTATGTATTCTTATAAATACTTCTGGATCTATTTCACTTTCTAGTTGCTTTAATGTTCTGTTGTAATAATATTCCTTATTTTTGGTGCATAAAAAGACGTATTTTTCTTCCGCTTTAAAATATACTATATCCTTTTCCGGTATTACCAGTATTTCATCATTATCTTTTACTGTAAAAATCTTCTGGTAGTTCGCTTTTTTATTTATGAATTCATCGATTTCAACAATTTTTTCTTTTTTAATTCTTGGTTTTCGTTCATATATTCTTTCAATTGAGCTTTTTAATCTTTTTAAATCAAATGGTTTTAATAAATAATCTATAGCATTTTCTTCAAATGCTTTTATAGCATATTCCTGATATGCCGTTATAAATATCACAAATGGTTCATAGGAAATGGATTTTAAAACTTCAAATCCATTTTTTCCAGGAAGATTTATATCTAAAAATACAAGTTCTGGTCTTTCTTTTTCGATAAGTTCAACGCCTTCATCTCCATCAAATGCTTTACCGCATATCTGTATATCTTCAAAATTTCCCAACATCTTTTCAAGCCTATTTGAAGCATGAATTTCATCTTCAATTATAACACATTTTATCATTGTTCATTCCCCTTTATATTTTTTATTAAAATAATCACTTTTACGCCAGAAGGTTTATTTTTTAATATTTTTACTTCAGCATTATTTTTATATATAAGATTTAATCGCTCTATTACGCTGTTTATTCCAAAACCATACTGAATATTTTTATGTGTTCCTGAACCATTATCCCAAATTTCAAGAAAAAGCGTATTTTTTTCTAAGTATGTTTTTATTGTTATGATTCCTCCTTCTTTTTTTGGAGATATTCCATGAATAACCGCGTTTTCAACAAAAGGTTCCAGAATAAATGGAGGAATTTTTAATTTTAATGTTTCTTTTGAAATTTCAAAATTACATTTTAATCGACTTCCAAATCTAATTTTTTCAATTTCAAGATATTCTTTTATCAAAGATATTTCTTCCTCTACTGTACAAAAATCCTTATCTGATGAATATAATACCTTTCTATATATATCTGAAAGGTTTATCACCACCTGTTCAACCTTTTCTGGTGATGTGTACGCAAGATCAATTATGGTATTTAACGTGTTAAATAAAAAATGCGGATTTAGCTTTGAACGCAATGCTTTTAATTCAGCTTTTAACTTTTCCTGTTTTAACTTTTCATTTTCCTCTATCTTATTTTTAAGCTTATAATATATTATTATCAAAAGTAAAGTTAATATCAATACAATTATGCTATATATTAAAAGAACATACTTCTCCGTAGAAAAAAAAGTATATGATAGCAATCTTGAAATGAGGTCTTCAGCAATAAATACCCCTGAAAAAAAGCTAAATACAAAAATAAGAATTTTTATTATACGTCTTAAAAATTTTATTTCTATTTTTACTGTATGAAACAACATTTCTGTTGAGATATAGTATATTACACCTATAGTTGTAACAAATAATTCCGTAATAATCAGACTAATTTGTATATTAAAATATGGCGTATAAAGATATATAAAATATGTAATTGATAAGGCTATTAATTGTGTTATCAACAAAACCTTCAATAATCGTCTATTTTTCATCATACACCCTTTTATAATATATAGAATTTTTATACTCTTTTAATTCGTTAAAATATTTTTGAGATTTTATAGGAGAAACTTTTTTATATAATATTCCCAATTTATATAGTACTTCTCCAAAGTCATACCTTTTTAAAAATTCTTTCTTTTCCTGAACTCTTAAATATATGTATTCAAAATCTTTTAATGAAATTTCATGTGCAAAATTATATTCGGATATATCATATGCTGTTTTTGCACGAATATATCTATATGTTAAATTATCAAAATCCTCTTCTATTACATGTTTCATTTCAAGCATCCCGGTATATATATAATAATATTTTAAAGGTAAGAACCATTCATATTTTGCTTTTTTTACCAATAAGCTTCCCCTGATTTCTTTTAAAATAGCGTATGAACAGGTATCTATTATTTCACTGTTTAACTCAAGCAATTTATCTATTAGTGATATATTTAAATCATTAAAATTCTTTATGTAAAAATCTTCCAGATCCTTTATGTATTCTTTTTTAAAAGGATTACTTTTAAGATTATTTTCTATTTTTTCAAACTCTTTTTCAATTGGAGTTGAAAAGGTAATAATATTTATCAGATATATAATTAAAAATATATAAATATTTTTATTTTTCACTTATCCATCCCCTTTTAAAATCCCCACATTACACCTGCACCTATTGTGTAATAATAATAATTAGTTGGTAATGTATCTTTTAAATTATATGTATTTTCTATTTTCCAGCCATCTGATGAAAAGCCATATATAAAATTACCATGTACTATTATACTAAAAAATTCAGCAAGATTTAAATATATTTTAGCCTGTGTATTTAATGCAAACATATCTGTATTTAAAGATACTATATAAGGCACTTTTTGAGGTGAATTTACGAAATCATCTATAGTATTTGCATCTCCATCAACAAATTTTTTTATTGCTATTTCGCTTCCACCAAATCCCAGACCAACTTCAAAAGATAATATTTTAAATGGATTTAAATGTGTTCCGAACATAAAGAAACCCTGATTTATACTAATTTCATATTCGCCTGTTCTTAAACTACCAGATTCACCCTGGCCTCCAATATAAATTCCATTTGCAATTCTTCCTGCACCACTGCCACCATATAATACCATTCCTCCATTAATTTTTAAATCATTTAAAGGTATTAATTGTTGCAACGAGCTTTCTGGAATAAACTGTATCTGGGAACCTCCCCAACCAAAATTAAATGCGAAAATTATACTGGTAGAAAGAATCATCATTAAAATTATTATATTTTTTTTCATAGGATTCACCTCTTTAATATTTTTTTATTTTTCCCTTGAAATCAATTATTCCGGGATTTTCTTTTTTTACATATATAATTAAATTATTTGAAATTTCATTACTTTCTAATCTACGAATTCCATCCCACATATCAAGATAATATATTTCACCACTAAGTGTTGTTGATGAAATTTTTATATTTTTTAAATTTTTACATTTAAAGTTAAGTTTAACACTTGTTCCATCTATATATAATTCATGTACATTTATTTCCCCTTCAACACTAATAGTTGTTCCATCAAGATCTATTAAATCAGCTGTTATTAGAGTATTTAAAAATTTTAAAGATGTTGTATCCATATATATCTTTTTGGTTTTAATATAACTGTTGATTATAGAAACGCTTGTTCCATCCACTTTAAATTCTGTATTGTTATTAATTTCAAAATCTCGAAATTTGATGTTCATAGAATCAATATCAAAAAATTCTGTATTTAACTTTCCATATATCTCTGCTGAAGCTGTATCTATAATTACATTTTTATATCTTTTTTTAGTCCCGATAACAATTTCAATAATGTTCTGACTTCCAAATAATGACGGGTTACTACTTCTTACTTCAACCATATTTTCTTTTTTCACAAGTATTATTTTATCTGAAAAATATATTTTATTACTTTCGGGATCAAATTTTATCCTAACCGCTGGATAATTAATCTTTATAATATCTATTCCATTAATTTCAATTGATTTATTCGGTTGTATTACCTGAGAACTCACATTATAATTTTCCAGATTAAAAGAGAAAATCATTAATATTAATGCTGTTATCGGAAATAAAAACCAATATTCTCTGATATTCATTTTGTTCCCTCCTTAATATAAGGAACCAATTTCAAGAAAGACAGAAATATCATACCATTTTAAAAAGTTATTCGTTTCACTGCTATCTCTTACTATATACAATGAAGGATCATCTTCAAAATACCATCCAGATTGAGAATATCCAAAATTATATGCTCCCTTTAAAAATAATCCAAAATGTTTTGTAAAATAAATATGCATTCCCATTGATGGAGATAATATATAATAATCTTTCGAAAGCTTTATATAATGAATAGCAGTATTATTTTTAAAATCTTCTAATGTCTTCCCACCATCAACTACTTTTAGAAAACTTTGAGTGTAATGTCCTCCTAATATCCCAAGATCCACTCCTATTTTGTTAAATATATTAAAAATATATCCAACTTTTCCTCCTTCATAAGATATTTGAAGACTATTGGTATTATTTTCCATATTCATAGTTCCTTCAATACCAAAATAAAATTTATCTACATTCATCCTAAAACCATACAAAGGATATAATACTCCATCATGTAAATCAATTGAATTATCAGGACTTTTTATTTCTGATACAGGAATATACGACATTCCCAAATAAAATCCACTGCTTCCTCCAAATACGATAAGTGATAATAAAAATATTATAATCAATAACCACTTAGGCTTCATTTTATCACCTCCACAATTACTATAATATATAAAAAATATTTTTAAAAACTTTTTCTGATATTCTGTCATTTATTGGAATAAAATTATTTTATTTCTTTTTATTCTGTCATAATACATAAAAACCGGTTTTATCACAACCGGTTTTTATGTGGAATTATTTACACTAACTTTCCTATTTCAACAACTGGAAGACTTATAGCTTTTTTTAATTCTGGAATATTTTCTTTTTTTAATGTAACCAGCACACATGTCGAAGGTCCTGCGCTTTTTGATAAATCTATTTTTATGTTTTTATTAAAAACAAATTTGTATTTCCCTGATTTTTCAATTTCCTTTATTTCATGAGTTATTCCTTTTGAACCAACTGGTATCATCTCATGCACAAATTCCAGATTTCTTATTTTTAATATATCTTTGATTGTCACAATATCCCTACTTTTTAGCACTTCTTCTCCAACACGCGGAATTCCAATTGCAACGCAATAATCATTTTTATTTGATACAAATTCTATACCTTTATTGGCAATTCCTATAATTGTCACACCTATTCCGGTTTGAACGGTAGGAAAATTTTCTTCGGTACTGCCTGTTATAATATTTTCTTCAATATTTATTTCCTTTAATAATTTTTTTATTCCATTTATAATCTTTTTTCCTGTATTATTCATTTCAACAGAAAGAGTATTAACTACAACTATTGGTTTAGCGCCATAAGAAATAATTTCAGCCATTGCAACATGAGTAGCATAATATCCAACTATTTCAGGTTCTGTTTTTACTATATCAAATTCTTTATCACCTACTGCCCCTGAAGAATCGCAGGCTATTACAAGTTTTTTATTTTCCATATCAATAATAGTTAAATCTCTAAATTTTTTTATTTTCATTTTATATTCACCTCTATATATTTTCCATTTTCACATTGTATCTCCCACATTTTATCAATATCCCAATTATATATTTTTGTTAATATTACTCTAATTACACCAAGATGAGTAACTATTAGATATGTCTTATTTGCACCTTTTTCGATGCTTTTCAGGAAATAAGAAATTCTTTCATTAAAATCTTCAAAACTCTCACCTTCAGGAAATTTAAAGGTTTTATAATTATCCAACCATTGTTTACATTCATCAGGAAATTCTTTTTCTATTTCCTGAAAGGTTTTGCCTTCAAAATTTCCAAAATTAATTTCTCTTAACTCTTCATATACTCTTATTTTAATTCCTTTCTGTTCAGCAATTGTTTTTGCAAGATTATATGCTCTTGGCAATGGGCTGGTAAATACCCTATCAACAGGTATTTTTTCCAATTCTTTTACTATATTTTTCATCTGTAATTTCCCTTTTTCAGTTAATGGATAATCTTTCCAACCATTAAATATACCTTTTATATTTGCTACTGTTTCTGGATGTCTTAGCAATAATAATTTCATTAATTTACTCCTAATAAAATTATATATGATAAAAATAAATATATTCCTTGAGATGATTCTATAATTAATCCTGCTATATCTCCTGTTATTCCGTTTATTCTTTTTTCGATATACTTTAAAATCATATACGAAAATATGTATGTTCCTATAACGGCAAAAATTAATTTTATGTTTAAAAAAACAGCTACTAAAATTACCATTAAAAATGAAATTATGGATTTTTTTAAATCACAATTGTCTATAAAAATATTTCCTAATCCATCTTTTTTGCCTGCATATGTTGTTATTGAGGATATAAATATAAGCACACTTCTACTAACCATAGGCATTATAATTACAGAATATGTTGAATAATAACTCATAAGGATTTCAAATCCCAAAACAATTAATAGCCCAATCACTCCAAATGTTCCTATTCTACTGTCTTTCATAATTTCAAGAATTCTTTCTTTTTTTCTATTGCTAAACAGCCCATCAAAACTATCTGCAACACCATCAAGATGTATTCCACCTGTAATCCATATATAAAAAATCCATGTAAAAAATATCACTATACTTTTATCTAGATAATTTGATAGTCTTAATATCAAAAACATCATTATACCTATAAATAATCCTACAATTGGAAAAAATATTATTCCCTTTTTAAAGTACTTTTCAGAAAATTCAAATTCATATTTTATTGGTATTCTTGTAAAAAAGGTTATTATAAGAATTATCCCTTTCATAATATCTTTCATTTTTACACCCCTATTTTAATTTAAGTGGTATACCTGAAATAGTGATATATACTTCATCTGCTCTTTTGGCTATATATTGATTCACTCTTCCTGCAATATCTCTGAAAATATTTCCAGACATATATGCCGGGACTATACCCATTCCCACTTCATTTGTTACTATTACTATATATTTATTATATTTTCTCACTAAATCCAATATAACCTCAACTTCTTTTATAATCTTTTCTTCTATATTTTCAAGCTTTTTATAGTCAATGTTTTCAAAATCTATCTTTTCATCCATTAAAATATTGGTTATCATTAGAGTAATGCATTCAAAAATAATCCCATTTGCATTTAAGAATTCTGGTTTTCTCTCAATATTTTCAAAGTTTTTGTATTGTTCTATTGTTTTCCATGTTTTTGACCTCATTTCCTGATGTTTTTTTATTCTATCTTTCATTCCTGCATCAAAAGGTATTGCAGTGGCTATATATAAGATATTTTTATATTTTTTGCTTATTATTTCCTGCGCAAATGTACTTTTTCCACTACGAGCTCCGCCTGTAATTAAAATAATTTTGGCCATTTTTCACCTCTTTATTTTATTATTAACTCATTTATTTTTCATTTAATCAACTAATATTATATCATGAATATTCAGTTTATGTATATAATATAAAAAATCCCGAGAATAAAATATTCTCGGGATTTATGTTAATTGTTATTATTACTCTTCTTCTTCAACAACATCTCCGTATTTTTCTTCTGCTTCTACTTTAGCTTTTGTTACTTCTTCTACTGCATCTACAACTTCTTCTTCTGCTGCTTCTGCTGCAGCTTCTTCTCCCATTCTTCCTTCTCTTCCTTCGATGTATGCATCTGCAATTTTTGAAGAAATTAATTTTATTGCTCTAATTGCATCATCGTTTCCTGGAATTACTATATCTATTGGATCAGGATCACAGTTTGTATCAACTAAAGCAATGATAGGAATACCTAACATATTTGCTTCAGCAACTGCAATTTGTTCCTTTCTTGGATCGATTAAGAATAATAAGTCAGGAATTCTTTTCATTCCTCTTAAACCACCAAGGTTTTTGTCAAGTTTTTCGTATGTTTTCTTGATTTTACTCTGTTCTTTTTTAGGTAATTTTTCAAATTCTTCTGAATTTACAAATTCATCTAATTCTTCTAATTTTTTAATTCTCTTTTTGATTGTTGGGAAGTTTGTTAATAACCCACCTAACCATCTGTTATTTACGTAGTATGCTCCTGCTCTTTTTGCTTCTTCAGCAATAATTTGCTGTGCCTGTTTCTTTGTACCAACGAACATAATAACCTTACCTTCTGCTGCTTGATCTCTTACAAATTCGTAAGCTTCTTCTACAGCCTTTAATGATTTTTGTAAGTCAATGATGTAAATGCCTTTTCTTTCTGTGAAAATATAAGGTTTCATTTTAGGATTCCATCTTCTTGTTCTGTGACCGAAGTGAACACCTGCTTCTAATAACTGTTTCATGCTAATAACTGCCATTTAAAAACACCTCCATTTTGGTTTTTACCTCCGCCGTTTTTCTGGCTTCCGACCCTTTTAAGGGCACCGGGGAAACCATATACCCGGCGTGCGAGGTTAATCTATTTTAATTCTTTCTGATTCCACCCATAATCCTTCTAAATCATAAAATTCTCTTGCTTTTTCACTAAATAAATGAACAACTATGCTACCGCCATCAACTATAATCCAATCTGTTATTCTATCTCTATCGTAATATAATAATTGATGATCATTTTTCTTAAACTCTTCAACAACAGCTTCTTTTATTGCATTTAAATGTGTTTCTGAATTTCCTGTTGCAATTATAAAGTAATCAACAAGAAGAGGGCTGTTTTTCATATCCAATACTTTTATATTTATTCCGTCTTTTTCATCAATTACTTTATATATTTTTTTTGCCAATTCAAAAATTTCCTCTTCTGATTTTATCTTCACTAATTTTCACCTCCATTACTCTACTGTAACACTTTTGGCAAGGTTTCTTGGTTTATCAGGATCTAACTTCCTTAATACTGCTACATAATATGAGAATAACTGTATAATCGGCGCTATTACTAATGGATATAACGCTTCTTCTGCTTCTGGTACAAATAGATATTCATTTGTAAGTTCTTTTATTTCGTCGTTTCCTTCTGTTGTTATTGCTATTATATTTGCGTTTCTTGCTCTTGATTCCATTAAGTTTGATTTCATTTTTTCATATAATGAGTCTTTGGGTATTATTGCAAATACTGGAAATTGTTCATCTAATAATGCTATTGGTCCATGTTTTAATTCTCCTGCCTGATATCCCGCTGCATGTATATAACTGATTTCTTTGAGTTTTAACGCTCCTTCTAATGCTGTTGGATATCCAAATCCTCTTCCTATATACATCATGTGCTGATAATTTACATATTCTCTTGATAGTTCTTTTACTTTTTCTGCATTTTTTAATACTTCTTCATATATTTCTGGCATTTTTTCTATATCTGATAATATTTTTTCTATTTCTTCTGTTAATCCTTCTGTTATTTCTATTATTTTTGCACCCAATGCATATAATATTGCTATTTGTGCTGTATATGTCTTTGTTGCTGCTACTCCTATTTCTGGTCCAGTATTCATGTATATTGCACCATGTGATTCCCTTGGTATTGTTGATCCAAATACATTGCTTATTGTTACTACTTTACTTCCTTTTTCTTTTGCTATTCTTATCCCTTCTAGTGTATCTATTGTTTCTCCTGATTGGGATATTGCTATTACTAATGTATTTTCATTTACATGTGGATTCATGTACCTGAATTCTGAGGCTACTTCTATATCCACGTCTATTTTTGAATATCTGTTCATGAAGTATTTAAATGCTAATCCTGCATGATAACTTGTCCCACAGGCTACTATGAATATCTTTTTTAAATCTTTTTTTATGAATTCTTCTAATTCTTTTATTTCTGATATTATTGGTTTCCCATTTTTTATCCTTCCAGCTATTGCCGATTTTAATGCTTCTGGTTGTTCAAATATTTCTTTTAACATAAAGTGTTCGTATCCGCCTTTTTCTGCTGCTGCTTCATCCCAATCTATGTGTACAGGTTCCTTTTCTATTTTTTCACCATTTACGTTATAAAATTCTATCTTTCCTGGTTCTAATACCGCCATTTCATTGTCATTCATAAAATATACGTCTTTTGTATATTTTAATATTGGTGTCACGTCTGATGCCAATAATGAATAATTTTCATTATGTGCAACTACTAACGGACTTCCTTTTCTAACTGATACTATTTTCTTTTCTTCAGCATGTATTACTCCTATGGCATATGCCCCATCTAATCTTTTTATTGCTTTTAATACCGCTTCAAATAAATCTCCCTCATAATATTCTTCGACTAAATGCGCTATTACTTCTGTATCTGTTTCTGATTTAAATTTATGTCCTTTTTCTTTTAATTCTTCCCTTAATTCCTGAAAGTTTTCTATTATTCCATTATGAACCAATGAAATTTTTCCTGTACAATCTGTATGTGGATGTGCATTTTCATCTGTTACTCCTCCATGCGTAGCCCACCTTGTATGTGCGATACCTATATTTATTTCTTTTTCTAATTGAGAGTTTAATTCTTTTCTTAGATTTTCTATTTTCCCTGTTTTTTTAACAAGCTCTACCTTCCCATTATTTGAAAATGCTATTCCTGCAGAATCATATCCTCTATATTCTAATTTTTGTAATCCATTTATTATATCCTTTACTTTTGCTTCTTTTTTCCCTACAAGTCCCACAATTCCACACATTTTTAATTCCTCCTATAACAATTCCTTTATCTTTGACACTATATCTTCTTCCACTGCTTTTTGAGCTACTTTTAGTGCATTTGCAATGGCCTCAGAATCAGAAGAACCATGTGCCTTTACAAGTATTCCGTTAATCCCTAAGAAGAAGGTTCCTCCGTATTGTCTATAGTCAAGACTGGATTTTAAGCCTTTTAATGCATTTTTCATTAATAACGCACCTATTTTTGCAAAAAATCCACCTTTTGATATTTTTTCCTTTAATTCAGAAAGAATATAATATGCTGTTCCTTCTACTGTTTTTAAAACTGTATTTCCTGTAAAACCATCTGTAACTATTACATCTACATTTTCTTCAAAAATGTCTCTTCCTTCAACAAATCCATCATATACTATTTTTGAATCTTCTTTAAATATTTCTGAAACTTCTTTAACCAATTTTGTTCCTTTTTCCTCTTCGGTTCCTATATTTAATATTTTTACTTTTGGATTTTCTATTCCCAGAAACTTTGCAAAGGCAATTCCTTCTTTTGCCAACGAAACAAAATGTTTTGGTTTTAATTCTGCATTTGCTCCACCATCAACAAGAACTCTTACCTTTCCTTTTTTTCCAGGTAATGGTATTACCAATGCTGGTCTATCAATTCCCTTAATTCTACCACAAACAAATGTTCCCGCTGCCAATAAAGCGCCTGTACTTCCAGCACTAACAAATGCATCTATTTCACCATTTTTCATCATTTCATTACCTATATAAATAGAACTTGTTTTTAGTTTTAATACATCTGTTGGTTTGGTATTATTGGTAACTGTGTTTTCTGCTTTTATAAATATAAATTTTTTATGTAATTCTTCTGGTATTTTTTCTTTTAAACTTTGATCTCCCCCAATTAAGTATACAGAATCGACAAAGTTATTTTTTAATGCAAAAATCGCGCCCTCAAGTGTAGCGTTGGGCGCGTTATCTCCACCAAATAAATCCAAGCCGATTCTGGCTTTTTCAGGCATTATTATTCTCCTATTTCTAAGATCTGTTTTCCGTTATAGTATCCGCAGTTTAAACATACTCTGTGGGGGAGTTTTGGTTCGCCACAGTTTGGACATTTTACTACATTAACCTTTACTGCTTTGTATAAATTTGCTGCTCTTCTTCTGTGTGTTCTTGCTCTTGATGTTTTTTGCTTAGGTACAGCCATTTATAATCCCTCCTAAAATTTATTTATTTTTATTATTCTTCGTCGCCAAATATATCAAGCAATTTAGCCATTCTTGGATCTATATACTGCTCTTCATGTTTATGATCTGGATTTTCGTTTAAATCTATCCCGCATATTGGACATAATCCTTTACAATCTTCTTTACACAATGGTTTTTCTGGAATTTCCATCATTATTGCTTCTATTATCCTATCGGTTATATCAACCTTCATATCAGAATAGAATATTATGTTATCCAGTGTTTCCAATTTTTCATTTTTGGTGAATATATCCTGAAGCCTATCGTCTATATAATATGCTTCTATCTCACCATTTATATCCTGCTCATATTCTTTTAAGCATCTTGAACAGACAAGTTTTACAGTTGTTTTTAGATTACCTTTTAATATATATCCCTGAGATGTTTTTGTTATATCAAATTGTATTTTTATAGGTTTTACTATATCCACTACACCTTCTGGTGTATCTAATTTTTCCCATGTTATTTCAAATGTATATTCTTCTTTTTCTTCTATTTTATCAAGATCATATATTAATTTTTGGTCATGTAATTTATCATTTAACATAAAATAACACCTCGCGCTTTATTTTACGACAATATCTTTTAATATATAACAAGAGTATGTTAATTTTCTGTTATAATTTTTCTATATTGACAATAGCTTTTTTAAAATCTTCTGGTAATGGTGCCACAAATTCCATCCATTCACCGGTTCTCGGATGAAAAAGACCTAATTTTAATGCATGAAGCATCTGTCTTTTTATTCCATATTTATAATCTTCATATGCTTTACCATATACTTCGTCACCAAACAATGGATGCCCAATATATTTAAAATGTACTCTTATTTGATGCGTCCTTCCTGTTTTAAGGTGTATCCATGCAAGCGACGCTTTATCTCCAAATTCTTTTATTATTTTATATACCGTAATTGATTCTTTTCCTCCCGGCACAACCGCCATTTTTATTCTTATTTGAGGATGTCTCGCAAGTGGTTGATTTATTTCACCCTGCTTTTTCTTTAAAATACCTTTTACCAAAGCTATATATGTTTTTTTAGTTTTTCTATCCTTAAACTGAGCACTTAGCGATTGATGTGCTCTATCATTTTTAGCAACTACAATTGCACCTGAGGTATCTTTGTCCAGTCTATGAACTATACCCGGTCTAATTTCTCCGCCTATTCCCTGTAAATCTTTGCAATGATAAAGTATAGCATTTACAAGTGTTCCACTAACCTTATTTGCAACTGGATGAACTATCATTGAAGGTGGTTTATTTATTACTATAATATCTTTGTCTTCATATATAATATTTAAAGGTATGTTTTCAGGTAACACCTCTATTGTTGGTGGTTTATCTGGAACTTCTATTGAAACCACTTCACCATTTTTTACTTTATATGATGGTTTTTTCAGTTCTCCATTTACTATTATTTGCCCCTGTTTAATAGCTTTTTGAACATATGTTCTTGATATCCAATCAGGAACCTTTTCCACTACAAATTTATCAAGTCTCCACCCATCTTCTCTATTAGTTACCAGGAAGTTTTCTTCCACGTATAATTTCTCTCCTTTTTTATAAAATATATTGCCAGTAAAATACCTCCAATTGTAACAAATGAGTCAGCAACATTAAAAACTGAAAAGTATTTTACACTAAACATATCAACAACATATTCAAATCTTATTCTATCATAAAGGTTTCCCATAGCTCCCCCTATAATAAAAACCGTGGCTATGTCAAATAATAACGACTTGTTATTATTCATATAAATTTTTCTATAAATATATATAATTGTCACAATTATCGTTGAAACTAATCCAAGATAAAAGGAATGGCCTTTTAACATTCCAAACGCCATTCCTGTATTTGTTACATATGTTAATGTTATATAATCTCCTATTATCTCTATGTTTTTTCCAATAAGATATTCTCTGGCAAGTACTTTTGTAATTTGATCTAAAAACAAGATTATAGGTATTAACCAGTCCAAGTTTAATCACTCACTTTTTGATAGAAGAACGGTTCAATTACTTCGAGGCCAAGACTTCTATAATTAAAAATTCTTTCTGTTGAACCAACGAATAACACTCCACCTTTTCTTAATGAAGCTGCAAAATTTTTATATAATCCATTTTTAGCTTCCATATCAAAATATATTACAACATTCCTACATACAATAAGATCAAGATTTTTTTCAAATGGATCCATTAATAAATTATGTTGTTTAAATACAACTCTTGATTTTATTATTGGAGATACTTCATATGAATCAGGCCCAACCTTTTTAAAGTATTTATTCTTTAGATCTTCTGAAATATTCACGAGCGATCTTGAAGAATAAACTCCTCTTTTAGCTTTTGCAATAACAAATTTATCAAGATCTGTAGCCATAACTTTTATGGTTTTTGGCGCTTTTAATTCTTCAAGTATTATGGATAATGTGTACGGCTCTTCACCTGTTGAACAACCTGCACTCCATAATTTGGTTTTTGATCCACTTTCTTTCATTAAACGCGGTAAAACATTTTTCTTTAAATATTCCCATTTTTCTGGATTTCTGAAAAATTCTGTAACGTTTATTGTGAGTTTATCAAGAAATTCATCCCATTTCTTAGGATCTTTTTTTAAGTCATTGAAATATGTTTTATAATCTTTATAAGAATATTTCCTCATAATCATGTCTATTCTTCTTCTAACCCTATGCTGTTTATAACCCCTTAAATCAAGTTCAAAATGTTTCGCTATGTTGTCCAATAGCCATTTATATTCGTTGTCATCATATGGTGATGTGTAAAGGCTTTTTTCGTTCATACTTATTCCTCCTACATTTCTAAATTAAAAGTAATTCCATAAACCTTTTTAGGCAGTATTGTAAAATATATTCTATCTTTTATTATTGGAATATTTATTTCAAATTTTCCAGAATTTATATTAAAAAATTCACTGTATATATTATTTTCATTTTTGGACAAAAATGTATATTTTAAATTTATATTTTTATTTATGATTTCTACATCTATCTCTTCTTTTGAAAAACCTATCATCCATGTATTTCCAACTACTAAAAAAATTCCATAATTATATTTTTTATTAATTGAATTTGAAAAAAAACCCACTTTAAGTTCAGATCCATTATAATAATATCCAATTGCTAATTCAGAAAAATTCGATGAATTTATCCAGTAATAAAAGTTGTTTTTTCCATTATACAAATTTAATCCCAACATTCCATTTGAAACTACATATGCCACTGGATATTTATAAAACGCATTTTCGAAAGTTATTATAAACGATTCATTTGCCCATTTAAAATAATTATAATCATCAAAATTTGGATTTTTATATTTATACTTTATACTAAAACCGGGTTGTGAGAAATCAAGATATTTTAAAACTTTGTTTAATTCAGAAACTTCAATATTATTTTCAAAATTTTCAGCCTTTAAATCTATATAAAAACTTAACCCGGCAACATATAAGTCTGTTGCTTCAAATGTAAAGTCAAATGTTGTTCTCAAATCACCATTATTTTTATATGTAAATTGTATGTTCTTTGAAAATGTAATTATTCCTAATGTTATCATTATTATTATAACAGATATTCTTTTCATTTTGACTCCTCATTTTATTTTTATTAAAAATAAAGGGGCATAGATGCCCCTGAATTATTGAAATTACATTTTTTGTGCTAATCTTTCCATTTCTTCATCATCAATTTCAAAATTTGCAAATACTTCTTGAATATCATCGCTATCTTCAAGAGCATCTATTAACTTTAACATTTTTTCAGCATCGCTACCTGCTATCTTTACTGTATTTTTAGGAATATATGTTAATGATGCTTTCACTGTAAAGCCTTTATCTTTTAATGTATCTCTTACCTGAACCATATCTTCTGGTGCAGCTATTACCTGTATTGTTTCGTCTTCTATAACATCTTCTGCTCCCGCATCTAAAGCTTCCATCATAAATTCGTCAAGATCTGCTACTTCTTCTTTTGGAACTGTAATCATAGCTTTTCTTTCAAAATTCCATGCAACAGCTCCACTTTCAGCAAGACTTCCTCCATTTTTTGAAAGAATATGTCTTACTTCTTGAGCAGTTCTGTTTTTGTTATCTGTTAATGCTCTCATTATTATTGCTACACCTGCAGGACCATAACCTTCATACATTATTTCTACATAAGAATCTGCATCTGTTCCTCCAGCACCTTTTTTAATTGCAGCTTCAATCTTATCTTTTGGCATATTTGCATCTTTTGCTTTTTCAATAGCTGTTCTCAATCTTGGATTTGCTTCTGGATCATCTCCACCTTCTTTAGCAGCAACTGTTAATTCTCTGATTAATTTTGTAAAGATCTTTGACCTTTTTGCATCCTGAGCTGCTTTTCTATGCTTTATATTTGCCCACTTGTTGTGACCTGACATAATAAAACCTCCTTATACTTTTGATTTAACTATCATTATTGTAGTATCATCGTGTTGTGGCGCCCCGCCAACAAATTCATCGAGTTTCTTTATAATTCGTTCCAGCGTTTCTTTAGAACTTAATTCTCTCGACTTAACGAATAATTCCGTGAGTCTCTCTAATTCAAATTCTTCTTTTTCCATATTTCTTGCTTCAGTTATACCATCTGTGTAAATAGCTATATTAATTTCATTCTCATATTCTAATGTTTGACTTTCAAAGAAAAAACCATCCATAATTCCAACAGGCATATATTCAGCTTCAAAACTAAGTAATTCTCCGTCTTTTATTATCAATGTCGGATTATGCCCACAATTTATCATTTCCAGTTTCTTTTCTTTGTAATCAAGAATAATGAATATTGCAGTAACAAACCTATCCTGCGGAATTTCTTTTGAAATGTAATTGTTTAATTTATATACTATAGTTGTTAGATCGTTATTAGACTCCAGTTCGTGCCTTAAAATAGATCTAAATGATGTCATAATCAATGCTGCAGGTACGCTTTTACCTGAAACATCTGCAAGAACTAAAAATGCCTTGTCATCATCCATTTTTACAACATCATAATAATCTCCACCTATATCATATGCTGGTCTATAAAATGCATGAATATCCACATTTTCAAATTCCGGTAAAGTTTTTGGAAGTAATGATTGCTGAATCTCCGAAGCTATTCTCAACTGTTCTTCTAATTTTTCCTGTTCAATTTTTTTGTTTAAGAAATCTAAAGTATCATAACTAAAAGCTATTTGTTCCGCAACAGATTCCATTATTTTTCTATTACCTGCTGTAAATAATCCTTTACTTGAACCATAAAAAAGGAAGAATCCCCATACTTTCATTCTGGATTCTATTGGTATAAACATTATAGGTACTTCTTCATGAGTTATTGGATGTTTTTCAAGAATTATAGGTTTTATTTTACCTTCGGCATTTAAGTAATCTATTATTTGAACTGTTTTTTCAAAATCCAATATGGTAAAATCAGCATGCAGTATACTAAAATCTTTTCGTGGAGGAAAATCGGAAAATTCTCCCACAATAATATCATTATAGCTTATTATATCTTTAATTCTTTTTATTATACTTTCCATCGAACCATGTGGATCTAATGTTTCATTTAAAATTTTACCTATATCAAGAACAGCGGTTAATTCTTCATATAGTTTGGATAACTCTTCAACCTGTGCTTCAAGTTGAAGCGAAAATTCCTCTAATTGCGTTCTATAACTTTCCCCTTCTTCAAAAAGCACATCTATCAAAACTTCTATACGTTTTTTTATTTCTTCTAAATCTTTGGGTTGATCTTCTTTTTTATAATATGCCAGCTTTTCGTTTAATTTGTTATATATTTCAAGTCCATACTGGGTACTTTTATCCATTTCCCCCCACCGCCTGTTTTATTATATCCACTATATTTTTAGGGCTAAATGGTTTTGTTGCAACTTTAAAAGCTCCTAATGAAAGAGCTAATTCCTCATCTTCTTCCCCACCTTTTGCTGTAAGAACAAGTATTGGAAGGGATATATTTTCTTCTTTTAATTTTTTTAAAACAGTAAAACCATCCATTTTGGGCATCATAATGTCCAAACATACTGCATCAGGTTTTAATTCTTTTATTTTTTGAAGTCCTTCTTCACCATCCCTTGCTTCGTGAACTTCAAAACCTTCTTTTTTAAAATTAAAATTTAATATTTTTCTCAACACATCAGAATCATCTACTATAAGGATTTTTTTACTCAATTTTCTCCCCCCAAATCGCATCATATACTATGGGATAAAACAAAAAGTCTTCTTTTGTATCGGAAAAAGTTTTCCATATATTATATACTTTATTGTACTCCTGTTTATATTTTAACACATAAATCCCTTTTTTGTTTATATAATATTCAAAATCAATAAATCGCTCTTTCATTTTGTTATATTCTTCAATAAATTTATCGAACAAATTTCTGGAAAGATAAACCCTGAAACTGTAATATTTTATTTTTATTTTAAAGTTATCCTCCACCTTTTTATAATCTAATAATCTAAATCCTTCTGACATAAAATCATTTAATCTGGAAAAATCATATTCTTCTATTGTATTAAGGGTTACATATAAGCTTCTATTTATATATCCCAGAGGAATAGCCTGGGCTATACTCATTTTTGGTTTTGAATGAAAACCTTTTGTAAATTCCATTTTTATTTTAGCACGTCTAAAGATACGTTCTATTTCTTCCAGTGTATCATTATGCGAAATATAAGCAGATTTCCCGGATTTCTTAAATCTCAAAAGATATTTCAAGTTCCCACTCCCAATATGATATAATATTAATAGCGTTTTTATTATATACTACTTTTATTAAAAAGTCTTTAAATATGGAGGAATATGCTTTGAAATATTTTTTTTCTGGTGTTATTGTCTCATTACTTATCAGTATTATACTACTTGGATACTCTTATTCTATATATAAATCACGTTCTATTTTTTCTATAAACAATAATTATAATACATATCTCTTTTCTGACGGAAATGAAATATTTCCACCTAAGTTTAAGTATATTGAGTTTAAAGATATTCCCGTAGATTTAACTTTTATATTATTATGGTCAGAAGATAGGGATTTTTATGGACATCCGGGGTTTAATTTAAAAGGGTTTACAAGAGCTATTATAACAAATATTTTGCACGGAACTTCATATGGCGGAAGTACCTTAACCCAACAAATTGTTAAGAATATTTATCTAACAAGAAAAAAAGTTATTACCAGGAAAATTATAGAAATATTCATCTCTTTCTGGGTTGAGAGAAATTACACAAAAAATGATATACTTGAAGCTTATATAAATACTGCTTATCTTGGTAATGATATAAATGGATTTGGCGCTGCAGCCAAAAGATACTATAATAAAGAACTAAAAGACTTAAATATGGCTGAAATTTCTGTACTCGTTGGAATATTAAATGCACCAGAATACTATAATCCTTATAAACACCCATTAAAAGCAAAAAAACAGGGACTTATTATACTTGACTCACTATTCACAAATAATTTTTTATCAAAAGAAGAATATAAAAATTATACTCAATTGTTAAATGAAATGACCTTTAAAAAACCTGATTTTGATGATAATAACTTACAACTTGTTCTTGCAATAAAGGAAGAAGCCGATAGATTGGGTATTAAAAATGGTGGGTATATTATTAAATCTACTATTAATAGAGATTTATTTGAAACAGTAAAAGATACCTGGGATGCTTCAAAAAATGCTATTTTATTAAATAACAAAACCGGAGAAATAATTTCTTTTTTTGGCAGCCAATATGATGTTTTTAAATCAAAACGTCAAATCGGTTCTAATATAAAACCTTTTTATTATTTACTGGCAATAGAAAAAGGTTTTTCTCCGGAAACTCAATTAATAGATGAACCTTTAAAAATTGGAAATTGGGCTCCTAAAAATTTTGAAAAGACATTTAGAGGCAGTGTATCTCTCAAAGAAGCTTTGATTCATTCTATTAATATACCTTCAATACAATTATTTCTAAAGCTTGGAAATAGTCCAACCGAATCAATAAAAATTGTTGAAAACTTTCTTAAAAATGAAATTGGTATGGACGCATATTATCCTGATGATATTACTATTTCTCTTGGAACTATTGAAAGTAATACCTACAATATAGCTCGCGCTTTTACAATATTCCCTAATTTTGGATTAATACCTAAAATTTATATAATCGATGAAATTATGGATAAAAACGGAAATGTTATTTATAAAAGACAACCTAAAATTGAAAGAAAGATTAAAACCATTTCTAATACTTCTTATAATACAATGAACAAACTATTAAAAGAGGTTGTTGAAGAAGGAACTGCCAGAAATTTATTTGCGTCTAAAAGAGATTTTTATGGAAAAACAGGAACGGCTGATAACTCTGTTTGGTTTTCTGGATTTGACGGAAAGATAACTATATCCACAAGAGTTGATGGAAAATTCTTATTATCAACAACACACGCAATACCAGCCGCCAGAAAGATTTTAGGAAATTATTATTCATATAATTCATTTGCACATGTCCCATATTATTATTTAGAATTAAGCAATAAACAGAATGATTCATTAACAACGTTTTTATCTACAAAATTTAATATTTCAGAGTTGAGATATAGTAAATCAGGATATATAAAAAATATTCAAAATTATGAATTCCTATTTCCAGATTACTATTATAAATCAAACAAATTATTAAACAAAGATAGTAATCCTCATATTTTCGAATATGAAAATATTCCTAACCAAACACAAATAGACAAAGATTCAACTGATATATTATTCATGGATACAGAGTTTCCTGATTTATATTTTAAAATTAGAAGGTGATTTTATGAAAGACTTTTTTAATCCTGGCGAAGTAATTTTAAAAGAAAATGAAACGTATAATTTTTGTTATTATATTATCTCCGGAAAGGTTATGACTTCTTTAAAAAACAACGAATTACAGCCAGGTGATTTTATAGGTACAATGAGTTTTATTACTGGAAAACCTTTGCTTGAAAGTTATATAGCAAATACTCGGGTTGAAGTTTTAAAAATAAGCAAGGAAACGCTTATAAAATTAATTGATGAAAAAGAATTCGAAAAATTTTTTGAGCATATTTCAAATCTTTACATAAATTTATTTTATAAAAGTGTTTTTGGAGTTATTCCTGATATTTCAGAACTTTTAAAAATGAAAGCTCGCGCCCTTAATAAACGCGATGTATTGGATGATTTAATTTTAGATGAAACAGACGCATTATTATCAGAATTAGATCAAATCTTAAATGCCGGTGAAATATTTGAAACTGAATTGCCGGATGATCCTGATGTTGCAGCTGAAAGTTTTAAGGCTTTATTTGATAAAGATAATTTAGACCTTCCCGGAATAATAGTATATACAACAAATTATATAAGAAAGAATTTAAGCAATAATGTATTGTGTGAGGACTTAATATATGCTTTTGAGAAATCAATAGAAATAGAAGACAGAGCGCTTGTAAAATATTTTTTATATCTATCTACCATTTTTTGTAAAGATAGAGAAAGAATACAGGAAATTTTAGAAGAATACCTTGAAATATTGCGTTTCTGGGGGATTCCTTCCTGGGGAGAAATGTTAATTAGAATAGAAAATTATGAAATGTATCTTAACTTATTTAATAAAAAGAATGAAGGTGAATAATCATGGAAGTTTCTTTAATTACAAACCTTTCAAAAGAAGTTCAGGAAATTGCATATATACAAAGCGGCGTTGTAATTTCTGTATTAAAATATGGAAATGATGAAAAGATGGGGCAGGTATTTTGCGAAGATGATTATTTTGGTCTTGATTCATTAATTTTTGGATTAAATATTATTGATTATTATAAAGTTGGAAAAACTCGTTTTAAAAAAGATTCTTATTCTTTATTTAGAGACCTTTTAAAGGATCCAAATTACATGGAACAATTCTTTTTTAATTTAAAAATAATCTTTATGGAAATAGCTTCTTTTATGAAAAAACCAGAAGAAGAAATATTATTATTAAATTTAAAAAAATTACATAATAGAAGTCAAAAAATAAAAGGATTACCCAAAGAATTTGTTTTAACATATATTTCTCAGGATAAAATACAAAAATTACTATCCAGCGAGCTAATTACTGAAGATGAAGAATTGTATTATTATAATCCTAAGTAAATCACACATATTTAACCTTCATTGTTTTTTAAAACATCTAATTGCACGTAACCTGAAAAAAATGACATTGAAATTTTTTTCATTTTTGCGATAAACTTAAAGTACGAAAACTAAAAAGGATGGTGAACTCTGTTGGGAACAATGAAGGCTATTGTCAAAAAAGAACCTGGAAAAGGATTTTCGCTTGAAGAAGTTGAAATTCCTGAAATTAAAGAGCCAAATGATGTAAAGGTTAAAGTTTTAAATGCTTCCATATGCGGAACTGATTTACATATCTGGAAATGGGATGAATGGTCACAGCAAAGAATTAAAACTCCACAAATTGATGGTCATGAATTTGTTGGTGAAGTTGTTGAAGTTGGTCCTATGGTAAAAGGATTAAAACCGGGAGATATTGTTGCTGCAGAAACACATATTCCATGTGGCGTTTGTAAACAATGTAAAACTGGTAAAATGCACATATGTAAAAATATGCAGATATTAGGTGTGGATAGAGACGGTGTTTTTGCAGAGTATGTTGTAGTACCTGAAATTGTGTTATGGAAACTTGATCCATCTATACCAAGAGAGTTTGCTTCTGTTATGGAACCCCTTGGAAACGCTATACATACAGCTACTGCAGTTGATTTAAGAGGAAAAACCGTTTTAATTACAGGTGCAGGTCCAATTGGAGTTATGGCTGTTCAGGTTGCAAAGGTATCTGGTGCTGCTACAATAATAGTAAGTGAACCTTCAGAATATAGAATGAATATGGCTAAAGAAATGGGAGCAGATTATATTATAAACCCTCTTGAAGAAAATCTTGTAGAAGAAGTTATGAAATTAACAAATGATGATGGCGCAGATGTTTTACTTGAAATGTCAGGTAATCCTAATGCTTTAAATCAAGGAATAAATGCTTTAACTAATGGCGGAGATGCTGTTATACTTGGCGTTTTTCCAACTAATCCTGTTCCATTTGAAATGAATACTGCCGTATTTAAAGGTATAAATATACATTGTATTACAGGAAGAAAAATGTTCGAAACATGGCAAATAGCATCAGAATGGCTAAGAACAAAAAAACTCGATCTTTCAAAGGTTATTACACATGTATTACCAATGGAAGAATTTGAAAAAGGTTTTGAAATTATGAATTCTAAAAAAAGTGGTAAAATAATCCTTAAAATCTCTGAATAAGGGGGAGAGAAAATGAATTTCTATGAACAACTTGTAGCTGAAATGAATGAATTAAAGGAAAATGGATTATTTGTAACTATTAGAACACTTGAAAGCGCTCAGGGTGCATGGTTTGAAGTTGATGGAAAAAAAGTTTTAAATCTTTGTTCAAATAATTATCTTGGTTTCGCGAATAATGAAAGAATGAAAAAAGCTGCTATAGAAGCAATAGAAAAATATGGAGTAGGTCCTGGTGCTGTAAGAAGTATTGCAGGTACAATGGATATACATACACAACTTGAGAAAGAACTTGCTGCATTTAAAAAAACTGAAGCAACTTTAGTTGTTCAATCAGGATTTAATGCTAACCAGGCAGTTATTCCTGCAATTACAACTAAAGATGATGCAATATTATCAGATGAATTAAACCATGCAAGTATTATAGACGGTGTAAGATTATCAAAAGCAAAAAAATACGTATGGAAACATAAAGACGTTAAGGATCTTGAAGAAAAATTAAAAGAAGCTAAAGAAGCTGGAGCAAGAAGACTCTTAATTATCACAGATGGTGTTTTCAGTATGGATGGCGATTTAGCTCCATTACCAGAAATTGTTGAAGTTGCTGAAAAGTATGATGCTATTGTTATGGTTGATGATGCACACGGAGAAGGAGTTCTTGGTGAAAGTGGAAGAGGAATTGTAGACCATTTCCACCTACACGGAAGAGTTCATATAGAGGTTGGTACTCTTTCTAAAGCATTTGGTGTTGTTGGAGGCTTTGTAGCTGGTAAAAAGGAATTAATAGACTATTTAAAACAAAAAGCAAGACCTTTCTTATTTAGTAGTTCATTATCCCCAGCAGAAGCAGGCGCTGCTCTTGAAGCTGTAAGAATACTTGTTGAAAGCGGAGAAGTTGTAGAAAGATTATGGGATAATGCAAAATACTTCAAAGAAAAATTAAATGCACTTGGGTTCGACACATGGCATAGTGAAACACCTATTACACCTGTAATGTTATATGATGCAAAGGTTGCAAAAGAGTTTAGTTTAAAACTCTTTGAAGAGGGTATTTTCGCTCAATCAATTGGATATCCTACAGTACCAAAAGGATTAGCAAGAATCAGGGTTATGATTAGTGCAGCACATACAAAAGAAGATCTTGATTTCGCTGTTGAAAAATTTGAAAAAATCGGTAAAGAATTAAATATTATAAAATAAATAAAATAGCAATGCCTTTGGCATTGCTATTTTATTATAATTTTAATCATCTTCTTTCAACATGTGATAGAGATAAATAACTTATAAAAAAGGCTATAATTGTAAATCCGACCATAATGAATATATCTTTTTGAATCATAGAAAGATTATAATTTAATAAAGCTACTTTTCTTAAAGAATCTATGGAATATTTTATAGGTAATGCATATGACCATTTATACCATACAGATTCCTTAGGAATGGAGATTAATACATCGCCAAATAAAATCATAACTCCAATAAATATAGCGAGCATAAATGTTGTTGTTCTTGTAGTTTTGGCAATAGATGCTATTAACAGCCCAAAAGTAGCAAACATTATTACATTTAATGTTATTAAAATTACTAAATTAATTTCACTCCCAGCAAAATTTGTTCCATAATGTTCAAAAACATACCAGGTTATAAAACTTGAAATTAACCCAAGAAATACATATGTCAATAACTTATATACTGAAAATTCCCAGATTTTAAGCCCATTTGCTCTATATATATCAAGTAATCCATTTTCTCTTGTTTGTGAAACAGATATACCAATTCCTCCCATTGAAAATATCAATATTAATACGAGTATTGATGATGGAGCTAGCATATCCTGAAAATCCAATGATGCACCTTTAACATTTTTTAAAGATCCATCTTTTATATCGGGGATCTTTATGGTAATTTCCGGAGGTACTCTATCCTTATCTACTGAAATACCTCCTTTTAAAACAAATTGCGTTGTTGAACCAACTGAAATTTCAGGAATTCCTGCCAATTCATTAAATAATGCTTTTACCACGGTATAAATAGCAACACTGCTATTTAAATCGTTCGGGTTGGGAACAATTATTAATTGTGTTTTTTTGTAATTCTTTAAATCATTCATAAATCCTTTTGGAATAATTAGAATTGAATCAAATTTATTTTCTTTAATGGCTTCTGTCATCTCTGTTTTAGAGGAAAGCTGTACAGCATCTTTCCATTTAAAAAATTGACTTAAAAACATAAATCCAAATTTACCCAAAAATGAATTATCCTCATTATAAACAGCAATTTTATAATCTGCCAGCATATTTTCTGGAAACAAATTAGAACCAAGATATGCTAACAAAAACGGAATTAGAATTATTGATATAATAAATCCTTTATTTCGAAAAATTTTTATGAGTTCATATTTCATCAGGCTAAATATTTTCATTTTTTTCCTCCTTCTAATTTGACATCATCTTTTTATATTTTATCAAAATTTTTTCACACTTCCAAGTATATTTTATGATATAATGTTAAAGAATTTAAATATAGGAGGTTAAAGTTATGGATTTTAAAAACCTTACTGTGGTAAACCACCCTTTAATCAAACACAAACTTACAATTATGAGAAACAAAAACACCGGTCCAAAAGAATTTAGAGAATTATTAAATGAAATAACTCTATTATTAACTTACGAAGCAACAAGAAATCTGCCAACAATAGATGTAGATGTAGACACACCTATTCAAACAACAACAGGTCAAATGGTTGAAGATAAAAAAATCACCATAGTTCCAATATTAAGAGCAGGTCTTGGTATGATGGATGGTATTTTAAGCCTTGTACCAAATGCCAGTATAGGTTTTCTTGGAATCTATAGAGATCCTGAAACCTTAAAACCTGTAGAATATTATTTAAAATTTCCACCATTTACAGAAAATCACTATGTTTTCATAGTTGATCCAATGCTTGCAACAGGATTCTCAATTAAATATGCCATTAAAAAAGTTAAAGAATTTGGAGTTAAAAATATTATTGTTATGTCATTGTTAGCCGCTCCAGAAGGAGTTAAAAATGTAGAAGAGGAACATCCAGATGTTAAGATTTTTACTGCCGCAATGGATGAAAAATTAAATGATCACGCATATATTATCCCTGGACTCGGGGACGCTGGAGATAGGTTATTTAGAACAAAATAAAAATTAAATTAAAATAAGGGGTTTTAAAACCCCTTATTTTTTATATTTTATTTTATTAAGCCAGCTTTCAAATAATTTTTCCTCACTTATTTTATCGTTTAAATATTCCACAAATTCATTGGAAAAAAATTCATATAATATATAATCTGTGTTTTTATCTATTTTAACTGCATCTTTTAATTGTGAGGCTACAATATTTCCACTTTTCTCCAATCTTTCTATTAACCCTTTATTTGGCATCAGTGTACTGTTATATTCATAAAACTTTTCTGCAACATAATTAGAACCCAAATACTCAAATGCTTTCTCGGTATATTTATTATCTTTCAATAATACCCATTGCTGCCCACCCATAGGTGAAAATCTTCCAGAAAATCCACGAGGTGTATAATAAACTTTAAAATCTTTACCTTTTTCTCTTAAAGTTGAAAAACTCCATGGACCATTAAATATTATTTTTACATCACCAGAAATAAACATTCTCATCATTTCTTCATAAAAATCCGAACACACTCTCGGAATTAAACCATTTTTGTAATAATATTTTATTCTTCTTGATATAGAAATAAAATTTTCCTTATCGGCATTTTCCGTCAAAAAATTCCTATCATTACTTCCATATAAAACACTCATCCACCACCCAGAAACATATGGAATATAAACTGCATATTGCATAATTTTATCTTTATCAAAACCTTTATCCTTAATTGTCTTTCCATTAATATCTACAGTATTATTTTCAATAAAATCAAAAAAATCATTAATAGTTTCTGGCGGTTTTATTTTATCATTCGCATCATAAATCATTACAAGCGTGTCCACTGCCTGCAATACAGGTTCTGATTTTACATATTTTTTAAACCACTCCGGCATTTTTATATCAACACGTGCAATATCAATATTAATATTTTGTTTTATCATTTCCTGAATTCTTGAAAAATGGCCGGAAAAAGGAACTCTTATTATATTAAATTTAATAAAATGAAACATCTCATAATGTTTTAATATTTTTTCTAATCCTATTATTTCTTCTTCAGACATTTGAGTTACAATATTTATATTTTTTCTTGGATATAATATATATACCCCTATTAATACTAAAATCAGAGCTATTCCAAGAATTTTTTTCATTCTTTTTCCCCCATGTTTTTATACAGGTTTCTAATTTTATCTATGTTATTCACAAAAATCTCAACTATTTTCGGATCAAAATGTTTTCCTTCACCGCTCATAATTATTTTTACACCTTCTTCAAATTCAAAAGCTTTTTTATACGGTCTTTCTGATAACAAAGCATCAAACACATCACAAACCGCTACTATTCTTCCTTCTATAGGTATTTCTTCTCCCTTTAATCCTTCTGGATACCCACTCCCATCGTATTTTTCATGATGATATAAAGCTATTTTACTTGCCATTTCAAATAATTCATCATCAACCTTTTTTAATATTTCATATCCTATTGTTGTATGCTTTTTCATTATTTCAAATTCGTCATCATCTAATTTTCCGGGTTTTTGCAAAATTGAATCAGGAATACCTATTTTTCCAATATCATGTAATTGTGCAGCATAATAAATCATTTCTACCTTTTTTTTATCTTCAAATACCTCTTCTGCAATTATTCTTGAAACTTTTCCTACTCGTATTATGTGGTTTCCTGTTATTTCATCTCTAAATTCCGAAATATTTCCAAGGAGTTTTAAAATTTCCTGAATAAGCTTCTTATTTTTTTTCATATATTCTATATTTTGCAAAAACATCATAAATAATGTTTTCCCTATATCATCTATTTCTTTTATATTTGTCTTAGGCACTTCAAATTTTGTATCTTCACCATGAATTAATTTTTCTCCTATAATCTTTGATTTTTCAGAAAATTCTTCTATATTCCTTCTAATTTTTTCATAATGTGATTTTTCTATATAAAAAACAATTATAAATATAATAAGTAATATAGCAATCCATTGTATAGAAGTTTTTATAATATAATCCCATATATGCACATTAATATCTATTAATAAATAAAACGGATAATATGTAAATGTATCATTATTAAATCTCGAATAATAAAATGCATCACCTATTTTTACCAAACCTTTTAAATTAAGATTTTTATCTTTTAAATTTACGTTTTTTTCTATGTTAGAATAAATTATTTTTTTATTATAATCTACAACCATAAAATTCTCTTCAAACTCTAATTTCCTTGCCACATTTTTTATTATATTTGGAAGAAAAACTCTTTTTACATAGTAACTATCATTAACTTTATAAAACGTAAGCAGTTCCTTATCTTTAATTACCGAATATCCACCTAAAGATCCCACATCTTTTAATGCATTTTCAATATTATTTTCTACTATTGAGACCTTTTCAGCCTTTTCGGTTAATAATTGATTATTTATTTCTCTTGTAATTTCTGTAAAAAAGAAATTTGATATTTTATCGTAAATTTTTTCCTTATAACATGTTTCTTTTCTTATATTCATGTATATATTCGGTGGCAGTAAAAGAAGCATTATCAAAAATAAAAATATTAAACTCATTCTATCAAATAGCTCTCTTACTGAGTACTCTCTTCTCATTTTTATACCCCTTCAAAATAATATATATACGCCTCGTGATTTCCATTTATTATTTTCTTTTTATTCTTTGCTTTACTTCCAAAAAAATCTTCAAATTCTTCATGTGAAGTAATGATAGTATATTTAAAATCAGGATATTTTCTTTTTAAATATCTCATCTGTTCATAGATTTTTTCTGCATGATCTTTATCCTTTAATCTATCGCCATACGGCGGATTTGTAATTATATGTCCTTCTTTATAATCAAGATTTATACTTTCCATATTTGCTTTTACAAAGGTTATATATTTATTTATATCAAAATTTCCAGCATTTTTTCTGGCAATTTCTATCATTTTATATGCTTTGTCATAACCATATATTTTTAACTCTTTATTATAATCAATTTCTTTTAATAACTCTTTTTTCATTCCATCAAAAAGATTTGAATTAAAATTATACCAGTCATTAAATGAAAAATCTCTATAAATTCCCGGCGGAATATTTAAACCATACAATACACCTTCAATAGGAATTGTTCCGGAACCACAAAATGGATCTATTAAAGGATATCTTCTTTTCCATCCACTTTTTAATATCATCGCCGCTGCAATTGTTTCTCTCAATGGCGCTTCGCTCACATATTTTCTATATCCCCTTTTGTGCAAGCCATCTCCTGAAGTATCGAGCGCCAAGGTTACTTTATTGTTTTTTATATATACCCTTATTTTATATACGCCTTTTTCTTCATTATACGTGTTTATTTTATATCCTTTTTTTAAATTTTCAATTATTGATTTTTTTACAATTGATTGAATTGTTGATTTATTATATAACTTTGATTTTGAGCTTCTTACCTTGTCAATAATTATTTTTCCATTTTTTGGTAAATACTGTTTTAAATCAATATCCAAAATTCCATCAAATAATTCGTCAAACGTTTCTGCATAAAATTCTCCTATTTTAATCATAACTCTTTCTGCAGTACGCAATAAAATATTTAATTTATAATAATCATATTCTTTACCATAAAATTCAACAATTCCATTATTTGCATTTTTTAATTTATATCCCATTTTTTTCAATTCATTTGAGAGAATTTTTTCCAAACCTATTGAACATAACACCATATATTCCATAATATCACCACACTTAATTTTTTCTATATTATAACATATTTCTTTGTAAAAAGTATGGTAAAATAGCTATTTTTATGTTATAATTATTAAGTATCAACGTTTAAAAGGAAATATATAAAAAATTTACTTATTTTAAGGGAGGGACACCATGAAATTCATCGGCAAGGCATTGTTGTACTCATTTATCGCACTTCTAAATGCCGGATTAATCTGGACTATATTTATTTTATCTGGATTGGGAAATTACGGTCTGGCAGTTGTTATTGCAGCATTTACTATACTCGCAAATATTGCAATATTTTCAAAAAAAGGATACCCATATCGTTATACCTTACCTGCAATGTTTTTCCTATTTATTTTAACAGTATACCCTATTTATTACACAGTAAAAACTGCTTTTACCAATTATGGAACAGGACATTTATTTACAAGAGATCAGGCTATTCAAATTTTATTGGAAGATCCAAATTATTTATATGAACCACAAAATGGTGAAAATTTTAATTTTAAAGTATTTGTTGTTATGAAAGATTTTAAACCAACAGAAGATTTTTTAATACTTTTATATAACGATGATAAATTACTTTTAGCACAAAAACCTTCTGAAATAAAAACAGATGCAAAGGGAAATACCAAATTAGCAGTTTCAGAATTATATGAAATTTCTAAGGATAAATTAAAAGCAAATATTAATGGCGAAATTTATACAGCATTCACAAGAATCGCTATAGACGAAACCTTCAAAGAATTGCCTTTAGAAAAAAAGGCCGAAGAAATTATAGGATTTGAAACGGATTCTGGAAAGAAATATGTATATTTTTATTCACCTATAGACAGAGAAACTTTCAAAAATGCCGCGTTTTATAATTCTGTTCTCAGGCAAAAGTATATAGGAGCTCTTGAATTAAAAACACCAGAAGGAAAAAGTTACAGACTGTCTTCGAGATACATATATAAGAAATTTAATGAATCGTATAGAATATATGAATTAAGAGTCAAACCTATATACAAAAATAATAAAAAAACATACAAAACTATTATATTTAATACCAGAACCAATAGGGAATTAGTAGAAAAAGATGGTGCTTTCTGGGATTATAATGAGAACGGAAAATTAGAAAGACTTATAGGTTATTCGCATTTTGTGGGAGCATATCAATTCAAGCGTATAAAAGATGACCCAAAGATTTCCGGTCCATTTCTTAAAATCTTTGGTTGGACATTTACTTATGCAGCTTTAAGCGTGTTGTTTAGTTTTATTATAGGTATGATTCTGGCTTTAATGCTTAATGATAAAAATATGAAAGGTAGAATATTATATAGAACTCTTTTAATAATACCCTGGGCAGTTCCGGCATTTATTTCTGTATTAATATGGAGAAACGGCTTTTTCAATGAAACATATGGTATATTAAACAGATTTGTTATTACAACGTTGGGACTGGAACCTATAAAATGGTTAAATGACCCATTTTGGGCAAAGGTAGCTGTGTTGATTGTAAATACATGGCTTGGATTTCCATATATGATGACAATAACCTTAGGTGCTTTACAGAGTATTCCAGATGAACTTTATGAAGCAGCTTCTATTGACGGAGCAACACGTTGGACACAATTTAAAAAGATTACTTTACCATTATTAATGGTTTCCCTTACACCTTTACTTGTAAGCAGTTTTGCATTTAATTTCAATAATTTTGTTAATATATATTTGTTAACAGGTGGTGGCCCTGCAATGCCAGGAGCAACAACACCTGCAGGTTCAACAGATATACTCATCTCATATACATATAAATTGGCTTTTGAAGGTTCTCGAGGTCAGGATTTTGGTTTTGCAAGTGCTATTTCAATATTAATCTTTGCTATAGTATCCGGTATTAGTTATTTCAACTTTAAATTATCCGGTGCATTTGAAGAGGTGAGCAGATAATGGCTATGATACAGAAGAAAAATTATATATTAAGACATATATTTCTTATTATAATCACTATAATTGTGCTTTTCCCTTTAGTTTGGGTTGTTACAACATCTGTAAGACGAGATAATGCAGCATTTTCTCCAAAATTATTTTCATCAAGAATTACATTTAATTATTATAGAGATTTATTGTTCCCAAAAGCTACTGTTCCGGAATTAATAAAAGATATGAACAGTACTGCACATTTTATCGGTGAAAATTCTTCTCTTTCATTTGATGAAGCCAGAGAAAAGTTAAATACACAAATCTCTGATTTTGAAACATATATATCAGAAACAAAACAATATTTCGAAGATATAAATTTAAGATTTGAAAATATCCTTACTAATATTAACTCAAAATACTCAAATGAAATATTAAATGACATTAATACTGCAAGAAATAATGAAGTAAAAAATCTTTCCGAAATTGAAAAAGAATTAGTTAGGGGAATGGATTTATCAGAAATAAATGAAAATATATCCTCTTTAAAAACTAAAATCAATGAATATTTGAAGCTTAGAGATGAAGCAAGAACCATATTAAACAAAATCTCTATAACTCCAAAAAATAAAACATATATATCTAAAACTTTTGATACAATATATGGCTTAAAACCAGGCTATACGCTCTGGAACATAAGAGTATATAAAAAATGGAAAAAGTTACAACCTGATAATTCAGAATTACAAAAATTACCAGCGATTATAAAATCACTATATGCAAATTGGAAGGATATTACTAAAACAGCTGAACAAGTTGATGATTACTTTGCAACTCTTGAAAATGAAAAATACGGTAATGAGCTTTCAAAACTAAAAGATTATGAAAGTAAAATTAGTTCTTTACAGAAAAAATCAAATGAATTATCTTCAAAAATTAGCGAAAAGAATAAAGAAATATTAAAATTAAATGGTGACTTAAATGCATTATTGGAAATCTACGCTCCATATGGCGAAAAACTTTCCTCGGCAGTTGATATATTTAAAAAGTACAATTTAAAGGAAAAAAAGATTTATACATTGGAAATGCAAAAATTAATGGATAATGCAAAATATCTTTCAAATGCATTTACTACAATAAATGAAAATTTTGTATTATTCGATGATTTTAAAGAATACAAAACCTACATTGAATCATTTGCCAGTTCTTTCATATGGATAAATGATAATGCAGTAAAAATTTATTCAAATAAAGATGTGGAATTTTTAAATCCCGCATATAAAACAATTACAGGTGTAATTGAAGCTATTAATCCAACAATAAAAACCTTTGAAAATCTTGTTTTAACCTTAGCAACGAATATAAAAGAAGCTGAAACATTGGATAGCGAGTATTCAAGGATAAAAACTGAATTAGAAAAATACAATAATGAATATAACACTTTATACAATTCTCTTAAAACTGAATTTGATAAATTTGATAAATTAAAGAATTATGGCGAATTATTAATGGTAAAGGAATTTATAAACGCTGATGTTAATAATTATGAAGAAGCACAATTTATTTCAACGTTATTAAATTCTAAAATATTTAAATACTACAAGCCAGATAAGAAGGATATAAACATCTTCACATTAAAAGAAAATATTGAAGAAGCCAATGAAAAATTCCAGAAAAGTCTTGTTTCATTTAATAAAATAATAGAAGAATTTGAATCACAATTAGCAGAGTTGAAAAACAATTCTGATGATTACTTAAAATTAAATTATGGTGGATATACAGCAGATATTTTGCCTATTATGCAAATTTCATCTATATACAACTCAAAATACGGTCCTGCAAAGGCTGATCTCTCAAGATCCTCAAGAATTGTATCAGACCTTTCTGATTCTGTAAAATATAAGGCTTTAAAATCAGATTTAAGAAAAATAGATGGAAATATATATAATCTACTTGACAAATGGAATCCAAAGCAAAGAAAGCCTTTCTTAAGATGGCTCATGAACTCTATAATCGTGGCTGGAATTACTGCAATACTAACAGTTTTAATGACAGCTGTTGCAGCTTATCCATTTAGTAGAATGAGATTTAAAGGAAGAAAAGAAGGGTTATTATATTTAATGCTTATTCAAATGTTCCCTGCAATTATGTATATGGTTGCATTATATGGAATCCTTAAATTCATGGGTGATTATTTTGGATTTATAGGTCTCGATACGTTATCAGGGTTGATATTTGTTTATCTTGGTGGTGTTGCATTTAATATGTGGCTTATAAAAGGGTATTACGATACTATTCCAGATTCTCTTGAAGAATCTGCCATGATTGATGGCGCTACAAGATTCCAGACTTTCTGGTTAATTGTATTGCCTCTTGCATCACCAATTTTAGCAGTTGTAACTATATTATCATTTATGGGAACATTCAATGAATTTGTTATGGCAAGAATAGTTCTTGCAAGTGAACAGAACTTCACATATGCTGTCGGATTACAAACATTCTCATCAGGTCCATTTGAAACTGAATGGGGTCTATTTACAGCAGCAGCATTATTAGGTGCAGTTCCAATGGTTATTCTATTCCTTTCCATGCAAAAATATCTTGTAGGTGGATTAACTCAGGGTTCAGTAAAAGGATAATTCACATAACATAAATAAATCCCCGTGTAATTACACGGGGATTTATTTTATCAAATTTGATATCATTTTTCATTGCTATTTACTGCTAAATATTTTTCAATATCAATAATCTTTCCCAATTTAGTTATGTCATCATCATGTGTAGAAATTATAGCTATTTTGTTTTTAAAAAACTCGTTTAATCTATCCAATATTTTTTGTTTTGTTTTTTTATCAACTCCGGTTAAAGGTTCATCAAGCAATATTACTTCTTTTTCTTTAGATATTAATGTTCTGGCAAGTAATATTCTTGATTTTTGCCCCCCGGATATATTTTTCCCATTTTCTTCTAATTCATAATCTAAATCAAAATCTTTTAAATCTAAAATTTGTAAAATCCTTTCCACTTCTTTTTTATCTATATCTCTTCCAAGAGATATATTTTCATATATACTTTCTTTAAATATATAATCATTTTGATTCATATATGCAGTTTTGTTTAATATACTTTCTTTTAATTCTTTGCCATTAATTCTTATTTTACCATCTAACAACGGAAGATTCCCCACTAATACCTCAAAAAATGTAGTTTTTCCACTACCGCTTTTTCCTTTTAATATAATCACTTCATTTGATTTTGCTTTAAACGTTAAACCTTCTATTATTTTTTTATCCTCATATCCATAACCAGCTTTATCAATTTCCAATGATTTTATACTTTCATTAAACTTTTCTATTTCATTTTTTTGTGAAATATCTGTAACTTTTTCTATTTCATTTTTAGTTGGAATGCTTATATATTCCTGTAAAATCTTTTTGGTTGACAATGCTTTTGAAATTTCACCTGTTATTAATGATAATTGCGATGCAATTATCAATATTGTTCCTGAATAACTCATTATCATCTGAAAGGTTCCAAAGGTTATTTCTCTCTTTATTAATTGATTAATTGATATTATTAAAATCAATACGAATGCTGTATTTCTAATAAATTCAGGAAACATATTTATATATTTATGATTAATTGAATATGCTTTTTTTGCTTTTTGAGTATAGCTTCCAAACCTATTATTCAATTTAACATCAAAAAAATGTTTTATCTTATTAAACAAATATAGATCAACCCTGGCTTTCAATAAATTTTCTGTATATGCTTTTATTTCCCTTTCTTCATTTCTTAATTTTTCAAAACCTTTTGAATTTATTTCCCAGGCTTTTCTGAAATACATAAATACTACTATTATATAGGCTATTAAAATTACTGTGTAAACCTTATTTATCTGGAACATTATATAACTTGATAATATTATATATATTATAGACAAAACACTTAAAACAATTCTTGGATTCATTATTGATAAAAATGTTTCTATATCAGTAAATATTATTGCCTGTATATATCCTATTCCATTTTTAGATATATCTTCTCTCTTATTTTCTATAATATTTTTCAGTATTCTTTTTCTTAATTCCTTTTCAGATAAAAGTTGAGAATATACAGATAAAACCTTTGAAATTGATTCCGATAGTTCTGATAATATATAATATAAAAATAGCATAATTATCAAATTTAATTCAAAATTTTTATTTTGAATTACTCCATCCAGTATTTCTTTTATTTGCATTGGAACCTTCACCTGAAAAATCATACTTGATACTCCAAATATTACTGAAATAAAAAAGAGAAACAGATTTTTATATCCAACATTTTTTATAATTTTCCACATAATCTCACCCTAACTCCAATATTTTGTCAGCTTTAGTATCAAGGATATGATCATGAGTTATTACTATACACATTTTCTTCTCTTTTATTTTTTCCAATATCTCAATTATTAATTCTTTATTTTTATTGTCTATATTTACAAATGGTTCATCAAAAATTACTATTTGAGAATCGTCTATTATAGTTCGCCCAATTAATACACGTTTTAATTGTCCTCCTGAAATATTTTCTCCGTTAAAATCTATTGTATAATTTACATCTAAATCTTCTAAGCCCGTTTTTCGCATTGTTTCTTTTATTTTCTCTTCTTCATGATTTCTTCCAAAATCTATATTTTCTTTTATTGTTCCTCTAATATGATAACTATCCTGCATCAAAACCTTTATATTTCTTTTCAGATATTCCGGACTAACCTCTTTTATATTTTTCCCATTTATTAATATATTTCCGTATTCTGGCTCAAAAAATTTTAATAGAATTTTTATCAATGTACTTTTTCCTATTCCACTTTTTCCTCTTATTAAATATAATCCTGGCCCTGAAAATTTAAAATCTAAATTTTCAAATATTTTATTCTTCCCATTATATCCAAATTTTAATTTTTCAACTGCAATTTCAGGCTTTTCTATATAATCATTTCCTACTATTTCATAAGTATTTTCCGTAGAAATTTCCTCTATTTCTTTAACTTTTTCTCTACTTACTTTTATCTTTTTAAATTCGTTTAATAAGAAATATAATACTTCTGGTGGATCTGTTATATCTTCTTTAAACTGGAAAATCATAAAATATGTTCCAAGAGTTAAAATTCCAGTTTTTATGTCATTTACCAATAAATATACCATCATTACATTATATATTACTGTTGATATTGAATTTAAAAGATTTCCAAAAACATATTTTATATAATATTTCATTTGCTCTTTTATATTCTTAATTTCATGTTTTTCCTTTAACTTATAGAAGCTATCAAATATATTATATTGGTATATAACCTTATTTCCAGAAATAAAATCCAGATAATGATCCATAAGATTTTTATATGCATTATTTATTTCGTCATACTTTATTTTATGAATAATATATGAATTTATTCCCAATACTGCTAAATATATCAATGATATTAAAAAATATTTTAATCCGGCTATATACCAGATTATTCCAAAAGCTATAAATGTTTTTATTAATCTTGCATATAGCATTGCAAAGAATATCTGTGTTGGTTCAACTACATTATATGAATCATCAAATATTATATTTATTAATTTTCCATTTTCATGTTTTTTGTTTTTATCATATAATCCCTTTAATATTAAACTTTTTATTTTCTCAGTATAAAAATGTGGCCATATATGCCTATTCTTCACTCCAAAATATAACAATAACATCAACTCAATAAGCACCATTGCTGAATAAATATACGCTCCGTACAATGCCTTTTCAGGACTTTTTATTGACATATCTATTATCCACTTTAGTAATAAGGGAATTGCTATTCCATATCCTACTCTCAATAATATTTCTAATACAAATAATATATTATTTTTTGTTTTTAGTTTCATAACTCACACTCCTATTTCCAAAGTTATTGCTTCCTTCAGATAATCTTTTTCACTAAATTTTTGATATAATATCTACGTAGATATAAAAAGAGAAAAATAGAAATAGATTATTTATTATTCAGAAAATTCAATTTGGATTTGAGGGTTGATTGAATCTGTTTTATATTCATCATCATTATCTCCAGCAAAAACAATGTTTGCTGACATTAGTAGTAAAATAACAAATAAGGTTATTATTTTTTTCATTTTTTAAATCCTTCCCCCCTTTTATGTGTTTTATTTTTCAAGACACTAATATTTTACCAATTCTAACATGGTTTTCAAGTGTTTTTTCTAAAATAGAAATCCTCTTTTTATCAATGTTTTAGGATTTGCATTTGTTAATTTTATTATTAATCCATTTTCGTTATTTTATTGTAACAATCTAAAAAATAATTTTATAGCGATTATAAGAATCTAATACATTTATTTTTTTTGAGAATTATTATGAATTAAATAACAAAAATAGATGTAAAAAAAGAGTTACAAATTATTTGAGGTGTTTTTAATGAAAAAAGAAATTTCTCTAAAATCGATAATTGATATTATAAATTTTGGTTATTATTCCCATCCTCTAATTAATTTTTTGAGTTTAAACATATCAGATGTTTCTGTACAATATTATTTTTTATTGTTAAAATCAAAATGGAAAAAAGATTTTAAATCCGCAATATTTTATGCGAATAAAGTTATTGCAACAACAACAACAACAACAACAACAACAACAATATTAAAAGAATTAGCAAGATTTGAACTTATTTCCTTATACTATAAAACAGGAAAATATAAAATTGCAAAAAGGGAATTTGCAATTTTAAAAAAACGTCTAAGTAATATACCGGTATATGCAAGATGTTTAATACTCCCTGGATTAAATTTGCTTAATAAAACCTATAATATAATTGATAATTTTAAAGTCTATTCAGAAAACTATGTTGAAAATGATTTAGATAAAGCAGTTTTTTTATATTCTAATGCAAGAATTTTTATCAAAAGGGAAGAATACTATAAAGCATATGAATTATTTATAGAAGGATATAATCTTGCAAAAGATTTTCCTCATCCTACAATGATGTGTAATGGTTTAAATGGTGCTGCATGGTGGATAAGAAAAGTAGATAAAAAGAAAGCTTTGATTGCTGCTGATTTATTAGAGTATTATATTGGTTATTATTTTGAGGATTTATCTAAAATATATAACTGGTTTGATACGATTTTTGAGGCAAAATATCTTAATAACGATATAACGATATTTGATATGTCAAATATCGTTATTAAATTAAATAAGAACAATAAGGTTAAAATAAAAAAGAAATTTTTTCATTTTATCCATGACTTTACTGCATCAACTTATAATATAACCGACGAATTAAAAAAATATATTTTAAAATATGCTGATTTAAAAATAAAAAAAGGAATTATAAATTCAAAAAGCTTACTAAAAATCATAAATTCAAGAAAAGTAAATTATACTTCCAGAAAACCTTATGCTATAAAAAATGAATTGTATAAATTACATCAAAAAAAATTGTTTAATCATTCTATAGAAAAATTAAAAAACAAAAAAGAAACAAAAATCCCCATATTATTTTTCTCAACATATACAACATTAATAGAAAAACCATTTTTTACAAAGAGTCATATTTTGAAATTGATTTTTGAAGGTAATAAAGATAAAATCATTAAATTCTTTTCTGCTAATTATGAGAAGATGTATTTTTTTAATGTTATGATGAGTGATTTTGATTTGAAGAAAGCTGAAAGAAGATTATTGAATTCTGAAGAATTTGAAGATACAGCATATAATATTTCACCATTTTATTTAGCAAGAAAAAAACTCATCACTGAGCTTTTTAAGAAAACAAAGAACTTTAAGGAATTTGTTTTTAATTATTTTAAGCTCAGTGATGAGGAAATGAGAATATTTGATGTGTTTTTAAGAAATTGCGTTCGATACGATATTAAATGGCCCATTACTCCTTATCCAAAAGGAAAGGTTCGTGATTTTGCCCTTAAATATGGTTTAGGTTATAAGCGTGTTGCTCTTGGTTATTACTCTTTTGAAGATGATGAAAGAGTTTTGCTTGAGATTATTGAGAGGTTTTTAAAATAGACCTTCCAGAAATTCTGGAAGGTCTATTTTAATTCACTTTCGATGGACTTTCAAAATTTGTTTTTATAAACCATACATTGATTTTTACTCCATTTATTTCTTCTATTTCTTGTTTGAAATCTTCTATTGTATTTGAATATACTACAAGCCAACCTTCTTTTGAACCACTTCTTTTTAAATATTCCACTAATTGCTTTTTCGATTTTTCATATTGATCTTCATCTATATTTGATTTTATTTCTATTAGATATTCTTTGTTATTTAGATTTATTAAGAGGTCTATCCTTCCTCCTCCTATTTGTGTTTCTGGATATACCTTTCCTTCTGCTGCTTCTACATATAAGCTTAAGAATTGGTCTAAGTTATATTGATATACCCCTTCATAATAATTCCTGCCCTTGAACATTATCGCTCCTCTATTTTTTATATATTTTATGTATCTTTCAAGTAATTTATTTAAATCCAAACTTCCATCTTTCCTCAAATATGTTTTTACACTTTCATTTAATGTTTTCATTTCACTTTTTTCTCCATTTACTTTTGGTCTAAATCTTGTATATAATGCTTTATAATATAATGGTACCTTTACACAACATTTTCCGTCACAATTGTCTATTACTCCATTTAAATATAAATACTGTATGTTTTCATCGTATATGTTAAATTCTATTTTTTCCGGTTCAAATAATATTTTCATTATTAATTCTTTTTCTTTTTTCGCTTTATTTATTATGTTTGATATGTTTTTGTCTATATACACTCTCAGGTAATCATATAATGTCTTTTCAAAATGCTTTTCTGTTATTATCTTTTCCCCTTTTGCTTTTTTTGCTACTAAATCATATGCAAGGCCATTGGTTAATCCAGGTTGCCCTGCTGCATTATGCCATATTAATTCTTTTACTTTTTCATCAAATATTTGCCCTGTTTCTCTTTCATGCTGTGAAAGTAAATCATATACCTGTTCTTTTGTAAAGTATGGCACTTCCATGTGTTCTGCTATATTAAATGGACTTGCGTTATCTTCTAATATCCCGCTTAAATAGCTTACGCTAATAAGTACTACACTCCTCAATCCATATATTTCTTTATCGTGATACATACTTCTTATTACATGCAAAAATTCATTCATTATCTTTTCATCTAACTTTTCAAATTCATCTATCATCAACACTATTTCTTTTCCGCTTTTTTCATTAAGTTCTTCTATTAAGTTTCTTATTTTATCAATCTTTTGAGGTATTATCAATTCCATTTTTTTTCCATATATTTTTTTATTTGAGCGATTGATATCCATTACTAACGTTTCAAGAAAATCCTCTTTATCTTTATCTTCATAACTTTCAAATGAGATAAATATTGTTAAATACTTATCTTTTATTTTTTCTACAATATCTCTTAATAATGTGGTTTTTCCACTCTGTCTTGGTGCAGATACTGTAAAGTATCTCCAGTTTTCTATATGATCAAGCGCTTCTTCCATTATATCCGGTCTTTCCACATAATAACATGTTTTCTTATCAACAGGTCCTGATGTGCAAAAAGTTCTCATTATTTCCACCTCCGCTTCAATTATACCATATCAAAACAAAATGAGGCTTTTGCCTCATTTGATTAATTCCAGCAATTTTTCTTCATTTTTTCTCGTTGTTTTTTCCAGGATTTCTCCTGTCA
>NZ_LBFA01000030.1:0-121014 GCF_013363265.1 Marinitoga sp. 1138 | reverse complement strand
TCTGTTGGTTCGTCGAATATGTATATATCCGGATCTATCATTAATAATAACGATACTGCCAGTCTTTTTTTCATTCCCGTGGAATATTTACCTACTTTTTTCTTTGCATGTTGCTGTATTCCTGTTATTTTTAAATATTTATCCATTTCTTCTTTTGTGACTTTCTTATATATGCTCGAGCTAATATATTTCATATTTTCATACGCATTCATGGTTTTTATGAACTGTGGTTCTTCTACGAAGCCCAATAAATATTTCCCTTCTTTTATTTTTATTTCTCCTTCATCGGGATTATATACTTTTGTTAATATATAAAACAGTGTGGATTTTCCTGCTCCATTTTCCCCTAATATTACAAACTTTTCCCCTTCTTTGACATCAAAATCCACGCCTTTTAATACTTCTTTTTCTTTGAAGCTCTTTTTTATCCCTTTTACTTCTATCATTTTTTCACCACCGTTCTTTACTCAATTTTTAATTCATAAATTTCAAATACTGAATAGTTCTTCCCATCTTTCTTTTCTGTTTCGTTTAATACTCCATAATATTTATCTTTCATTTTGAAAAAGATTATTGGTTTGTCTGTAATTTTTGTAATTTCACCAGTTTCAAAATTAATTTTGTAATTTTTTCCTTTATATAAAACTTCTTCAATTTCTGTCGGTAAATCCGGAATTAATAAAAAAATACTTTTTGTTGTTCGTGGAAAGAATACTCCATTTTTTTCTAATTCTTTTTTCCAGATTACTTTGAATTTATTATTTATTATTTCACCCATTACCAATTTCATAATATCTTCTTCATTTATTTCTATTAATACTTTTTTATTCTTATATGCAAAATATGAATATTCAATCTTTCCCTCCTTTAATAATGGATATATCTCTTCCATGTTTATATCCTCTACTTTTCCATTTTCAAGATTATATCTTTTTATGTTTATCTTCCCTCCATAATTTCCAAAATATGCATATTTCCCATCCTGATATATATAAACATAATATTTCATATCTGAAAATGCCTTTTCATCTTTTTTTAGAAGTTTATATGTCTTTGCATCAAATGTATGTTTTAGTTTTATGTATTTACTATTTGATCCAAAGAATGACGATACGCTTTTTTCCCCTGTGCTCTCAAATATATATAATTTATCCTTATACTCTGCCGTTTCAAGATATCCCGAAAAATCATTTAATGTAATTAAATCTTTATGCCACTCAAGATTTTTATCAACTACCATTATTTTTCTTTCAGACTCATTTACTCCTAAACTTATTATTAATCTATCCTTTAGTTCTTTATCAATCATCACTGCCCATGATTTTATTTTTAAATTCAACTTTTTATTGAATATATATTCATTATCCTTTTTTATATATTCATTTATTTCCATATCTCCATTCTTCTCATTTCCACATATTATCCAGAATTTATCTTCAAAATTAAAGGTTGTTATAAATGTCACACTTGTAAGTTCTCCGATTTCGTATAATGCAGGAGCTTCTTTTTTTATTATTTGTTCTGTATTATCTCTTAATGAATATATTCGTATTTTAAAATCCTTTCCAATTGCTACAAACGGTGTGATTATTACTTCATTTTTTGTAAATGTTGTGATTAATTTTGGTGGCTTTTTTGAATTTTCTATTTCCAGCTCTATTTTCTTTATCATTTTTAAACTATCAGAAAACAACGAGATCGTTAGTATCAATATAAATAAAATGATTAATCCTCTTCTTTTCATTTTCTCATCCCCCTATTTTTAATTTTTCAACTTAAATTTTATCATTTCTAACATGACTTTCAAGGTCTATTTCCAAAATAAAAAGTCGCTATTTATCAGTGTTTCAGAAATCAAAGAATGTTACTGTTTAATTAACTCATGTAACACACGTTTTTTTCACATTCTTTCTTTGTTATTTATAATATGCTTGTATTAAACTTTTTAACCAATTCCAATTATAAATCTTATGTTACAATGTAATGTTAAATTCAATGTTTCCAAGGTTTGGATTTTTACCGGTAAAATTTTGGTTAAAAAATAATTAAATAAATAAAAATCCCCTTTCGGGGATTTTGAATGTCAAATTATATACTTTTTTAATCTATTCCATGAAATTAATGCTTCTCTTAAAGAGTTCCAGATTCCAAATATAGAATTATTCATTATATTTGCTACATCTTTTACATACATGTATAATGCAATTAATGAACCAACATCTTTTAAAAGTAATCCTCTATATATTAGATATGCATATATTGAATATTGAAAAAAATCATTTATTGTAAAAGACAAAAACCAATCCAATATATTTATTTTTATTGAAAAATCTCTATATTTATTAATGTTATTTTCAAAACGTGATATTTCAGAATTTACAGCATTAAATAAATGTATCTCTTTCAATCCCTCTAATTGGTCCATTGCATCTGATATGTTATTAAGATTTATCTCAATTTGTTTATCATAATTTTCATAAAAATATTTATTTGAAATCCATATGCTAACGAACGATAATATCGTATATATTATTGTTGCAATACCAGATTTTATATCAAGGTTAAATATAAAAATTATGAGAAATATCATCTTAAATATTATAGTGAAATTTTCCATTCCTGAAGAGCTTACTGCTTCCATTATTTTTTCAGGTAATCTTAATAAACTTTCAGAATAATATATTTCATCATATTCCTTGAATTCTAAATAATCGAATTTTAAAATGTTTGATAAACCTTTTATAGTTATTAAATATGATGCTTTCTTCTTATAATATTCTAAAAAGATTTTTACCATGGTTTTTAATAAAAAAGATATTATAATTATCAAAGTCATATTTAATAAAACTTTATAATTAATTATTCCAGATGTCAAAAAATCTATGAAATCCTTTGTATAAAGTGGAATTGTAGTATAGAGATATTCTGAAATAATTGAAATAATAGAAAGAACTATGATAACAAATATTATTTTTTTCATAATATCACCATTTTATATCTTGGTTTATTGAAAATTTTTAGAATATTCCTCAAATACACTTATAATCTCTGGTATTACGTTAGTATAATTGCTTATAAAAATAGAATAAGAAGTGATAATTTCAACTATTTGAATGATCTTAATTCCTTCGCCAAGAGAAATGTTTTTTTCTATAATTGAAATTCCAACAATATACAAAATTGCTGGAAAAACCAAAAAATTCATAATTTCAAAACCTGAAATAAATAATTCTATTTTCTGTTTTCGCTTTATAATATTCAAAATCTCTTTGAAATGATTTGAAATTCTATTGACCTCATTTTTTAAAATATTAAATACTCTAATTTCCACAAAACCTCTTAAAATATCCTCAATTTCTTTTATTTTCTTCGCTTCTAATCTGATAATTTCCAAATTTTTTGAAGAAAGATATTTTATTTTTAATCTGGATACTATATATAAAACAATTGTATTAGCAATTAATAGTACTCCCACTATTAGGGATCTTTTCAATATATAAAAAAGCAATATAAAATAAAAAATTATATAAACCACAAAATTGACGTTTGATTCGTAAAATAAAGATGCTATACCCTCTTCAGAAAGATTAAATAGTAAATCTATCTTTTCTGAAAAATTATTTATCTCTTTATTGTTTCTCAATAAAAATTCAAAACCTCGTTTTTTATAATAAGATGAAATCTCGTATATATTTTTTGTATAAAATATTCCAAAAAAAATATTTAAAAGTAATTGAAGAAAATATACAAACAATAATATCTGAAAATATTGAAAGGCTTTTTCGCTACCAAAATTATCAGTCAATCTCTGAAATATAAACGGAACTGATATATTTCCAAATTGAATAAAAATGCTTATTATAAACACAAAAAATGTTTTTAGCTTATTAGATTTTGGTAATTCTTTTAAAATATTAAAAAAAACTTCCATTTTTATCACCTTATAAAAAATTTCGTTTTCTATTATATCATACAGATAGTCTCAAATGAGTTTTTATCTCATTTGAGACTATTATAATTAATCAAAATGTTGTATATAAATAATTATCAAATTTTATTCTTCATATTCTATACTCATTTTTTCTTCAAAACTATTTAAATAGAAATTTAAGATAAAAATTCTAAAATTTTTCAAATACCTTTGCTATTCATTTTATTTATGAAATTAAGATTTTTTGATATAATATTTTCTGTATCAAAAACATAATATATTTACGATGTATCTTAAATAGTATTTTCTTTTATTTTATCATTTCTAACATGACTTTCAAGTGTTTTTTCAAAAATAAAAATCCGCTTTTTATCAGTATTTCAGAAGTTGATTTTCGTTACACTTTGATTAACTCATGTAACATCAGAAAATTTGGAAATTCATTTCGTTTTTTAAAATACTTTTATATTCGTTATTTTGTCTTTTTCTTAATTCTTTATTATGTTACAAGAGAATGTTAATTTTAAAGTTTCTTACTTTCAAAAAAGATTAGTAAAAATACTTTTAATTTTTTGTAAGTTGGAGGTTAAAATGGGGATTTGTATAAAAGATATTTTAAATATAGTTGAGTATGGTTATTTTTCAAAACCAATTGTTAATTATATTTATCCAAAGATTAGTGATGTAGCATTGAAATATTATCTTCTGTTATTAAAATCCAAATGGGAAAGAGACTATTATTCTGCTATTGATTATGCAAATAAAGTTATTTCAGTAGCAACAACAATTGTATTAAGAGAATTAGCAAGATTTGAGATTATTTCTTTATATAATAAAATAGGAAAATCTGATTTATCAAAAAAAGAATTTATTATTTTAAGAAATAACTTTGATAAGCTTTCATCATATGCAAGAAGTTTGATATTACCAGGATTAAATTTATTTAATAAATCATATAATATAACTGATAATTTTAAAATATACTCTGATAATTATGAAGAAAATAATGTAGATAAGGCTATTTTAAAATATTCTCATGCAAGAGAACATATTAAAAATGAAGAATATAATAAAGCATATGAATTATTCATAGAAGGTTATTTTCTTGCAAAAGAATTCCCGCATCCTACAATGCTGTGTAATGGTTTAAATGGTGCAGCATGGTGGATAAGAAATGAAGATAAAAAGAAAGCTTTAATTGCTGCAAATTTACTGGAATATTATATTGGTTATTATTTCGAAGATTTAAATTATACCTATAACTGGTTTGATACTATTTTTGAAGTCAGAAGAATTAATAATGATGTGACTATTTTTGAAATATGTAATATAGTAAATGAACTAAAAAAGATTTTTCCTGAAGTGAAAATTGATAAGAAGTTTAATAGAAGCTTTTATTCAAAAGAATTTGAAAAAGAAATAAAGAAGAATTTTAAAAAAAATACTATTAAATTTAGAAAACAAAAAGAAATAAATATTCCTGTATTATTTTTTTCAACATATACAGCATTAATAGAAAAACCATTTTTTACAAAGAGTCATATTTTAAAATTGATTTTTGAAGGTAATAAAGATAAAATCATTAAATTCTTCTCTGCTAATTATGAGAAGATGTATTTTTTTAATGTTATGATGAGTGATTTTAATTTGAAGAAAGTTGAAAGGAGATTATTGAATTCTGAAGATGTTGAAGATTCGGAATATAATATTTCACCATTTTATTTAGCAAGAAAAAAACTCATCACTGAGCTTTTTAAGAAAACAAAGAACTTTAAGGAATTTGTTTTTAATTATTTTAAGCTCAGTGATGAGGAAATAAGACTTTTTGATATGTTTTTAAGAATTTGCGTTCGATACGATATTAAATGGCCCATTACTCCTTATCCAAAAGGTAAGGTTCGTGATTTTGCTATTAAATATGGTTTCGGTCAAAAGCATGTTGTTTTAGGCTATTACTCTTTTGAAGACGATGAAAGAGTTTTGATTGATGATATTATTGAAAGGTTTTTATAATAAAATAAAAAAATCAAGCTGAAAAAATCCAGCTTGATTTTTTATTGATTATTAACTTCGACTTGGTCGACAACGTCGACAATTTTCGACAACCTTCGACAGGATAATTTAAATATATAAATATTTTACTTTGCCTGAGAGTTTATAAGTTCCGTTTTGCTCTATAATTATTCCCAGTTCTAATAGTCTATCAAAAATTGAATATGCAGTTGATCGAGGTAATTTATTTTTTGAAATAGCTTTTTTTACAATCTCTTCTCTACTTCCAGGATATAAACTTTCATCAATAAATGTTTTTTGCTTTTCTGTTAGCGAAATTTCATTTAAATATTCTTTTACAATGTTTCTCATTAGAGTTCTTACCAATTTTTCGTCAATTCTTATAATCTTTTGAGACAACGCTTCAAAAATAATCTTTTGTGTAATCCAGAATGCATCTCGTGGATTACCATCTGAAAAATCAGCAATTAATTCCAATGATTTATCATCAAAAAAATCAATATGTTCTTTTAACCTTTTAATAAGAATTTCCTTGATTTCAGATGAGGTAAATTCTCTTAAAAAAATTATATCTTTTATTATATTTTCAAGGTTTCCACTTTCATTTCTATGCATTCTATCATTTTTATATTCTCTATATATAGAATACGGCAATGAAACAATTACAATAAGTCCTTCTTTTTGCAATTCCAATTTTAAACTATCCAATACGATTAATACATCACGTTTTTTTTCTTTATCCAATTCATCAATTATTATAATCACTTTATTATATTTTTTTATCAATTCATCAGTTAATTTATTTAAATATTCTTTTGCTTTAAAATAATTAAAACGTGGTGCTTTTTGATTTTGAGAACCAACTGATGCATTTCCAATAAAACTTATTCCTAATGAAAATCCCTTAATATATGAAATTTCTTCAAGAATCCATTCTTTAATTTCCTTTGCAATTTTTATATCTTTTTCAGATACCAAAGATAAATTATAAAGTATATCATAAAGAATTGTATCCTGATTTTCTCTTTGAGTTAATGTTATTTTTATTGTATGAAAAGGTATTTCAATATTATTTATTACAGTTGTTTTTCCAATACCAGTTTCTCCGCAAATACCATAAATTCCATATGGCTGATACTGCGTCAAAAGATTTATTAATTCAAATTCTTTTTCTCTATTCACAAGCAATTTTTTATCTGTTTTATTTAAAGGTTTATCAACTACTTTTTCAATTATCTTCCCTAATTCCATAATCTCACCCCAGATATTATTATATCACATTAGTTCGACTTAATCGACAACGTCGACAATTTTCGACAACATTCGACAGGATATTTAATCAAGCCGCTTCCTATTCCAAAAAATTGCTTGACAAAATTATCTATCAAGGAGTTTTTATAACAAAATCCCTAGAATCTAGGGATTTTGTTAATTTTATGATTTTTCATTTTTTATAATACTGCGAAATGTAATCATCAATAAAATCATTCCATAATCTTCTTACATCGATATTTTTTATTCCATAGGATATATATAATCCCAATGTGTCCATAGTTACAAAAATTTTTTGAGCTAATAAATTTATATCTACATCTTCTTTTAACTTTCCATTTTCCGATATTTCCTGTAATTTTTCTCCGATTTTATTTAGAACCTTTGTTATATATTCTTCAAGCAATTCCTTTATTTCTTTGTTTTTTAGTGATTGTTGAAATAATACCATAGTAATATTTTGAGATTTTTGATCCTGTTCATATATATCTATAGCCATAAAACCAAATTCTTTTATTTTATCAAGAGAATCAAAGGAATATTGGTCAAAGATTTTTACAAACTCTTCGAAATATGATTTTATTACATGATAAAATAATTCATCCTTACTTTTAAAATAATGATAAATAGCTCCTTTGGAAACTCCTGCAGTTTCCTTAATTTTATTTAAACTCGCATTTTCATAACCATTTTCTGAAAAAACCAGATATGCTGCTTTTAAAATTTTTTCATAAGTATCTTCCATATTAATCACCAAGCTTCTTTACTATTTCATTTGCCCATTTTTTTACTTTATCTCTATCTTTTTCATTAATTTTCCTTATCCATCCCCAAAAAACTCCACTCTCAACAACTAAATCTCCAACTTTTTCTTCAAGCGGTCTTAAATAGTGATTTTTTATATATTTCTCTGTAGCTTTCCCAAATAATTGAGCCATACAAACAATAAATACAGCTGTTTTTTTCTCTTTTAAGATAGAACTATTTTCTTCTAAAAAATTCATAATTCCTTTTAGGGGTTTTTCATAATAAATAGGACTTCCTATTATAAACAAATCATAATCATATTTATTGTTAAATTCATTATATTTAAATATATCCACATCTATATTGTGTTGTTGGATATCTTCTTTAATCCATTTTGAAAAGACCTTTGTTGAATTCTTTTTGGTATCATATATTACACATATTTTCATTATTAATTCGACTCCTTATTATCTTTGCTTTCCATATAACTGATAATAGACGTAATTACATATGCTGTAATTAAAAAACTAAATATAACTCCCATTAACAATAATAGTCCAAATCCTACGAATCCTCTATATTTAGCCAGAACAAATGAACCAAAAGCTGCTCCTGTTGTTAATGTTGTCATTGTAATAGCTTTTCCTGTACTCCTTAACGCCTCTCTTAAATTCTTTTCTCTTCTATATCTATGTATCAAATGAATTCCATCATCTACACCTATACCAATAATTAATGGTAAGGCAATAATATTTACTACATTAAATTTAATATCAAACCAACCCATTATTCCTAACATTAATACAATTGCAAGTAGCATTGGTAATAACGCTAAAATCGAGTATTTCAAACTTCTAAGATCTATTAACAGAACAACAAATATCAAAATTAATGTTAATATCAATAGATTTTTTCCTTCTTCAGCAGAGATTTTCACAACCTTATAGAATAATAAGGAAGTGCCTGTAACATTATCAACATTCAAGCCATCTAAAATCTTAAAATATTCTTTTTGGAAGTCTGCATTCCATATATCTCCTGCTGGATATACTGTAGTTAAAACTTTTCCATCATCACTGACATAATTAGATTTTATTTCTTCTGGAATCTTATCTATAGTAATAAATTCAGAATCATTTAAATCCTTTTTTAGTAAATTTATCTGGCTAATAATAGTTTTTTGAACTGCTAAGTAATCTTCATAATTCTTATCCATTAATTTATTTATAATTCCAGACTTTACAATTTCATTTACTTTTTTCCCTAAATCTTTGTATCCAAAAGTATTTAAGGATAACGAAGCTTTTAGCATATTAAGATTTAACCTTCTCAATTCATTTTTTAATTTATTCATATCAAAATTAATAGGTTCTACATATAATGATTTTACCGTTTTTGCATTTTTTAACCTAACAACCTGTTTTTCTGTTTCGGGAATAAATGGAATTATACTATCTACTTCTGAAAATACTTTTACATTTTTAATCTTTTCATATAGCATCTTTGCTTCAGCCAGATTATTACTTATAAATATTGTATTATCAGGTGAAAGCTCAAATTCTTCAAGAATTTTGTTATTAATAGCTATACTTTCTAAACCTTTTGCTTCAATTTCAAGCATATTTTTTTCAAATTGCACCTTAGTTATTTTTACGGCAGAAAAAATAATTAATACAACAAGAAGAATTATACTAATCATTCTATATTTTTTTATATCATAATCAATTACAAATGTTTTTCCAGGATCTTTAAAACTCTTACCAAACCATTTTAATAATATAGGCAATATTGTTATTGCAGAAATCAATGTAAAAATAATACCTGCAGATAAAACAATACCAAATTCTCTAAATCCTGGAAATTCACTTATTATAAATATTCCCATTACTATAGCCGTTGTAACAGCACCGGCAACAATACCTCTAACGTTCTTTTCAAAAACACCATATAATGCATCTTTTACATTATTTCCTTTACTTCTCAATTCAAGATATAGGGATATAATGTGAATTGAATAATCAATTCCTAATCCTGCAAGTATTGCACCCATCATTACTGTCATAATATTTAATGAACCTATAGTTATTTTTGCATATCCTAAAGCAAGAATAATACCTGTTATCAACGGAATAATTGAAAGTATCATAAACTTAAAACTTCTAAATCCAAGATAGAATATTATAAGTATCAATATAACGGACACAGTTGTTGTAATTGCCATATCCCTTTCTGTAGTAACCATTTCATCTCTTTCAATAACAGCCGTTCCTGTTAAACCGGCTTTTACATTATAATTTTTTGCTTCATCCTTTACAACCTTTTCAATTTTATTAACCAATTCAATAGTTCTATTTAAATCATTAAAGGATATACCAGGTCTAACAATAACTATTCCAAACTTTCCGTCATCAGAAATCATATATTCTTTGCCAAATAACATTCCCTGGAAATTTTGTTTAACTGCTTCTATATCATTATTATTTATTGAAACAAGTAAATTATTAAAAGAATCAAGAATATAGTTAAATTGCCTCTTTTCCTGTTCTGAAATATGATAACCGTTATCAGGAGTTTCAAACATCTGGTTTAAAGAATCAAAAAAATCAACAATATTTTCCGAAGAATATAATTTTAAAAGAAATTTTTGTTGTTCGTCTGGTGACAACAAAAATATATTTTTTTTCATAAAATCCATGGGATTCCTGGCATATATTGCATCAACCCCATCCATTGTTTTTAATTTAGATGAAATAGCATCTATATACTTTATGATATCTTCTTTATTTCCTTCAATACCAATCATAATATTATCTATACTTTTAAAGCTCTTAGACGCTTCTTTATAAACCTGAACATATGGATCATCTGCTGGCAATAAATCCAAAAAGCCAGGTTTAATATATAACTTTGTCGTAAAATATAAGGCTACAAGAGTTAAAACCATCATTAAAGCAAATACAACTTTAGAGTGTTCAATGATTATTTTTCCAAGCTTTTTCACAAAATATCCCTCCTTCTAGACCGGCTGGTCGGTATAAAAAATACTACACCTATTTCTTTACAAAAAGATAAACATAAAATAAAAAACAGAGCACTAAAAATTTAGTGCCCTGCATTAATAATTATCTTACTTATTCAAGAAAAATTTTAAATCTTCTTCTACTGTTGTAATTGGATTAATTCCAAAATTATCTACTAATACTTTTAATACATTTGGTGAAATAAATGCTGGAAGTTTTGGACCTAATTTTATTCCTTTTACTCCTAAATAAAGTAATGCAAGTAATACTGCTACTGCCTTTTGTTCATACCATGCAATATTATATTCAATTGGTAATTCATTTATATCTTCAAGGCCAAATGCTTCTTTTAACTTTAATGCTGTTACAACTAATGAGTATGAATCATTACATTGACCTGCATCCAATACTCTTGGAATACCATCTATATCTCCAAGATCAAGTTTGTTATATCTATATTTTGCACAACCTGCTGTTAAGATAACTGTATCTTTTGGCAAGTTAGCTGCAAATTCTGTATAGTATTCCCTTTCCTTATGTCTTCCGTCACAACCAGCCATTACAAAGAATTTCTTAATAGCTCCTGATTTTACGGCATCTATAACCTTATCTGCAACCTTTGCAACCTGTTCATGAGCAAAACCTATAACAATCTTTTTACCTTCTCTTTCTGGAATTGGACCCAATTCTAATGCTTTCTTGATTACTGGTGAGAAATCTTTTGGTTTTCCATCTGTTCTATTTGGAATATGAGTTAATTTATCAAAACCAACAAGTCCTGTTGTGAATACCCTATCTTTATATGATTCTTTTGGAGGTACTAAACAGTTAGTTGTCATTAAAATTGCTCCACCAAATTCAGCAAATTCTTTATCCTGTTGCCACCATGCTCCTCCAAAGTTTCCAGCTAAATGCTCGTATTTCTTTAATTCTGGATATGCATGGGCTGGTAACATTTCACCATGTGTATAAATCTTTATGCCTGTTCCTTCAGTTTGTTTTAATAATTCCTCTAAATCTAATAAGTCATGACCACTAATTAATATAGCTGGTGTATTATATGTTCCTGTATAAACTTCTGTAATTTCAGGATTTCCATATGTTGATGTATTTGCTTTATCAAGTAATGCCATTACATCAACAGCATATTTACCAGTTTCAAGTGTTAAATTAATTAATTCATCTGCTGTAATATCTTCTCTTAATGTTTCAGCCATTCCTTTTTGTAAGAAATATAAAATATCATCATTTGTATATTTTAAAACATAAGCATGATCAGCATAAGCTGCAATACCTTTTAATCCATATATTACTAATTGTTTTAAAGATCTGATATCTTCATCTTTATCAGCTAATACTCCTACTTCAAAACCTTTTTGTGCATATAAATTAGCGTCGCCTCTCTTATCCCATTCTGCTGCTTCTGGTACTTTTTCATCAAATGATTTGCCTTCTTTTTTAGCATAAGCTTCAAGAAATTTATGCTTTACTCTGTCTTTTAAATCTAAAGCTTTTTCTATAAATTCAACCATTCTTTCAACAGAAAAGTTTACATTTGTGATTGTAATAAATAATGCTTCTGCTACAAATAAATTAGCTTCATCGTCTTTAATTCCATATTCTTTTGCTTTTAATCCCCAATACGATAAACCTTTAGTTACCCAAAGCAACATATCCTGTAAATTAGCTACTTCTGGTGTCTTACCACAAACACCCATTGCTGTACAACCTACACCTCTTGCAGCTTCTTCACATTGATAACAAAACATTCCCATATTAACACCTCCGTGTTCATTTAAAAAAAATTGATTTAATATATGATTTTGTGAATTTTTTTATTTTATCTACATATTAATTATAACCTTTTTTGTCGGTTTTTGTCCGTAACCTATGTTACACTTTTTGAATCTTAACATTTTTTACACAGAATTAAATTTATAATATTTACTTTATTATATCTTTTCTTAAATCTTTTGCTTTATGCAAGTAAACAAAATTTTGTGTATCGCTCTCACAATGAATTAGTAATCTAATAATTGCTTTTGGAGAATTTTCAAAAACGGCTTCTTGAAGTGTAAATAATGCTACATTATCCAATTTGAAGTTTTCTCTAATAACAGTGATAGGATTATAAGCAGTTATATCAGGGGTTACAGAGCAAAATATACTAATAATTCTCTTTATGTTGTTTTTTTCTACAATTTGGGTGTATAATTCTATTGTACGAGAGATTATTTCTTCTTTGGTATTATTTTCAATTGAAGTTGCACCACGTATTCCTACTATCATTAAAGCTCACCTCCAAATTATTGAAAAATGAAAGAAGGGGTATTATGAATTTTGCCATTGTAATTAATACATATATTCGTACTAATGATAATAAAAGAGATTTTTTTGATCATCCTACACCTTTAAATGATTTTGAAAACAAAAATACATTACATAAAACTATTGATAGCATCAATAAATTAAATGTTGGTAAAAACGACAATATTAGCGTCTATATTTTCGCAGTAGCTGCACATGAAGATGTTTCAAAAGATGGAATTATAATCGAAAAAATTGAAAAAATAATGGAAGGTTTTAAATATAACTTTTATATATATACTAACACAGATATTCAATGTTGTAAAGAAAAATACAATTCCCTTTTTTTCTCTTCAAAAGGATATCCTGAAATTAGAAATCAGGGCTTTATTTTCCCGATTATGAATGGTGAAGATGTGATTATACAAATTGACGATGATGAGCTTTTACGTGAAAATTATATTTTAAAAACAAAAGAATTATTAGAAAAAAATCCTGATAAATATGTTTTTACAGCACCATATGAAAAAAATGGAACTATACGAATTACTGGAGAAGATAAATTGAAAACCTGGAAGAAAACTACCTCTATGGATATTGATATTGTTAGGTTTATGAAAAGTCCCAAACCGCAGGAATCTATTTTTGGATTCGGTGGGAATATGATTATACGAAAGGAATTTGCAGAAAAAATGTATTATCCACTTGATGTTCCACGTGGTGAAGATTTTTCTTTATTACTTGCTTCAAGATTAATATATGAAAATGGGAATGAGTATGCTGAAATTAAAGAAAAAAACCCTATTTTCAAAAGCTATTTTATTTATGATAAGGATATTACTATTATTCATGAACCGCCATATGAAGCTAATGACGATTTTCTATTTTATGTTGAAAAGAATTTAAAGCGATTTATTCTTGAATGGCTTATGATAAAAGGACAAAGTAATTTTAAGTTCAATGATCTAAAAAAATATTCTTATTATCTGTATGAAATGATTGGTTATGATGATTATATTTCTAAAATTTATGAAATTCTGGAAGAATTAAAAGAATTTTATCCAAAAGAATCAATCGAAAATCTCAAAAAAGAATTAATAAGTTTTTATAATAAAAACTACAGTGAAAATAGATTTGAAAAATTTAAAAAACTACAAAAAGAATATATTTCTCTTATTAATCGAATAAAAGTTTAGAATTCCGTTAAATATTTCCAATAGCGTATAGGCATAAATTGTTTTTGAAGTTTAGAATTGTTTCTTTCTGTAATCGCTGCACTATTAAAATATGTTTTCCATAAACTCTGGTATTCAATTTCATCTTTTGATAAATTTTCCAAATCTTTAAAAAAATACTGATTTGAAATATTTATATTAATTAAATCCACCTTGCCCTTTGAATAAACAAGGGCAAGGTTTCTTTTTATATCATGAATAATCCAATTTTGATTTGAAAATCGGTTTATAAAATGCCGGGCAAGTAGAATAATAATATTATGGTCGGGTTCAAACGGTGCATAATAAAGTCCATTTGATAATTCTCTAAAACGTAATAACCCTATAAATTTATGCTTTTCATTTGACACTTTATATATTACCTTTTTTATTTTCAAAATATAGTCCTTTTCTATATAATTTATGGGGTCTTTTTTCAATTTCAAAGCGATATTGACATATTTTATAATATCAACTTCTATGTTTTCATATTCCGAAAGATAGGCTAAAAATATATTTTTCAAAATTCCATTATTTATTTTTCTTTTTATAAAATTACTCACATATTCAGCTTTTTTAAAGTCGGTTTTTATAATATTACCGTTGCCAAAAATCCCTTTATTTCCTTCTTTTAAAATTAAGTCAGGTAATTTCCTTTTTTCAAAACAATAATATGTAATAGTAAGTAATCCCTGAAATGTTCCATCATATGTAAGTATATTCATAATTTCAGCTCCTTGAAACTTCAATTGCCGTTGTGGGAAATAATGGTATTTTCATACTTAAGTTTTCAGTTAATTTTTCCCTTATTGCGTCAGGAGATAAAAAAATATTACTATAATATTTACCGTTACAGGTAATAAAATATTTTGCTCGTTTTAGAACAACACCTATTTTTTTCAAATCATCAAAGGTTATAGGTGAATATTTTCTTGCTTTAATTATAGTCAATGCTGATTTTATTCCTATCCCAGGCACTCTGATTAATTCATCATAAGATGCTCTATTAATTTCTATAGGGAAAAAATGAAAATTTCTTAATGCCCATGACGTTTTGGGATCAAGCTTTTCATCTAAAAATGGATTTTTCTCATTAAGAATTTCAGAAGCTGAAAACTTATAAAATCTCAATAACCAATCTGCCTGATATAATCTATGTTCTCTTTTCAATGGTGGTTTTATATTTATAGGAAGACGCTTATCTTTATTAACAGGTATAAATGCTGAATAATATACTCTTTTCATATTGAATTTTTTATACATACCTTCTGCCAATCTCAAAATTTGATAGTCGCTTTCAGGTGATGCTCCAACAATTAACTGTGTACTATGGCCGGCTGGAACAAATAGAGGAGTTTTTTTATATTTCTTTCTATCTTCAACATTAGCCAGAATATTTGTTCCCAAAAATTTCATGGGTTTAATTATATTTTCTTTTTTCTTTTGTGGGGCCAATAGTTTTAAACTTTTTTCACTTGGCAACTCAATATTAACGCTTAACCTATCCGCATAAAAACCTGCTTCACGTATAAGTTTCAAATCTGCTCCTGGAATAGCCTTCAAATGGATGTAACCATTAAAATTTTCTTCTTTTCTGAGCTTTTTTACTACTTTCAACATTTGCTCCATAGTATAATCAGGACTTTTTATTATTGCGGAACTTAAAAATAAACCTTCTATGTAATTTCTTCTATAAAAATTCATTGTTAACTGAACAACCTCATCAACAGTAAATGTTGCCCTTTTTACATCATTACTTGCTCTATTTATACAATAAGCACAATCGTAAATACAGGCATTTGAGAATAAAATCTTCAAAAGTGAGATGCATCTTCCATCTGATGTCCAGCTATGACATACACCACTGGTTACGGCATTTCCTATACCTTTTTTTTCATTATTTCTATCAGAACCGCTTGAAGCACATGAAACATCATATTTAGCTGATGAAGATAATATCCTCAATTTTTCATTTATATCCATATCATCACCCTATAATATAAACTTATTTATAATCTTACTACACATAGTATACTACAAAATAGTTGCTGTGTCAAGTTTTTAATTAAAAATAAAAAGGCCCCTTTCGGGACCTTTAATATAAATTATTTTCTACCGCCTCTATAACCATTTCCTGGTTGCGCATTTCCTGAACCGTTTAAAATATCGCTAAGTTCATCTGGTGAAATATATTGTGCTGAATATGTTTCATTATACCTTTCTAATAACCCCACAAATGCTCTCATATGATTTTCAGAACCGAATTTAAGATTTTCATATACCACTTTTATATCTTCATTATCTGTTTCTTTTATTAACTCTTCAAGATCATATATATCTAAGTCTTCTATTGTTGCTCCAACTTTTAAGGCATCTATGATTGAAGTTTTTCCCTGTTCAACAAGTTGATCATATAATCTTTTTAATTCTTCATTTTTAAAAACACCAACTGTATAATCTGTAATTGGATCTTCAATATCATATTTATCTAAAATAGTTTTTACTGCATTCATATGTGTTTGTTCTGATTGAGCAATGTTATAAAACGTTTGAATTCCCCAGATATCATATAATGTTAAATAAACATCTCTTGCTAATTTTTCCTCTTCTCTCATTTGTAATAAACCATCAATTTCATTTGAAGACAACTCTTGTGTTGGTAATGATTCTACTGCTGCTGCCGGATTATTGAAAAAGCCTCCTGCGAATGATACTATTACTAATATTAAAATCATACTTCCTAATAACAAACCTTTTTTCATAATACCGCCTCCTTATTCCTCGATTAATTTTCTTTTTCTTAAAAATTCTTCTTCACTAATTTCGCCTCTCGCAAATTGTTCCTTCAATATTTCAAGAGCTTTATTTATCTTCGACATCTTTATAATACTCTATAAACCTTAGAGGAGACTTAGAAAAAACTTAAAGTTACCTTAGAAAAACTTGATTTTCTTTCTTATTTATGATATTATAAACAATAGACTAATTAAATAAACAAAAGTTTAGGTGATAAAATGACAAATAGAGAAAAGGAAATTTTAGAACTAATAAAAGAAAATCCTTTCATAACCCAGGACGAATTGGCTAAGCAACTAAATATAGCCCGTTCTTCTGTTGCTGTACATATTGCCAATTTAATAAAAAAAGGATATATTTTAGGTAGAGGATATATAATAAATAAACTTGATTATGTAACGGTAATAGGCGGAGCAAATATTGATATCAACGGATTTCCAAATAAAAAACTAAAATTAAAAGATTCAAACCCCGGTAAATCAAAAATCTCACCTGGTGGTGTAGGAAGAAATATCGCAGAAAATCTTTCAAGATTAAATATAAACACTAAATTACTAACAGCTATTGGAAATGACATATATGGCAAAAAAATTATTGAACATTCTAAAAATATAGGAATTGACATTAGTGACTCATTAATACTAAACGACTTCTCAACATCAACTTATCTTGCTATACTCGATGAAAAAGGAGATATGGCTGTTGGATTATCCGATATGGAGATATGCGAAAAAATAGATATAAATTATATTAAATCCAAAAAAAATATTATTGAAAAGTCTAAAGCTGTTATACTCGATACTAATTTACCTCAAAAAACAATAGAATATATTACAAAAAACATTAACAACACATTTATTGTAGATACAGTTTCTACCGCAAAAACTGTTAAAATATCAAATATACTCAATTATGTCCATTCCATCAAACCTAATATATATGAAGCTGAAATACTTTCTGGCATAAAAATCGAAAACAAAAAAGATGCTGAAAAAGCTGTTAGAAATATTATTAATAAAGGAGTTAAAAGAGTATTTTTAACAATGGGAAAAGATGGAATTTTATGTGCTGACAAAAATAAAATGATATATATAAAAACACCGAAAATTAAAGTAATAAATGCAACTGGTGCCGGAGACGCATTTACAGCAGGAATAGTATTAGGATATTTAAACAACTATTCTTTAGAAAAAACAGCGAAAATTTCCATAGCTGCCTCGGCAATTACATTAGAGTCAGAAGGGGCAAATTCAGAACAATTATCAAAAGAAAATATAGAAAATAAATTAAAGGAGATGAAACTATGATTGAAAAATACCTTGAAATTTCACCAGAAGTAAAAAAAGCTTTAGAAGAAGGAAAACCTGTTGTAGCTCTTGAATCAACAATAATATCTCACGGCATGCCATATCCACAAAATGTTGAAACAGCTTTAAACGTTGAAAAAGTAGTTAGAGACAATGGAGCAATCCCTGCCACTATAGCTATTATTAATGGAAAACTAAAAGCTGGATTATCCGAAGAAGAAATTGAATATTTAGGTAAAAAAGGATATTCAGTAATGAAAGTAAGTAGAAGAGATATTCCATATGTAATTTCCAAAAAAATAGATGGAGCAACAACTGTAGCTGGAACAATGATTATCGCCGAAATGGCTGGAATAAAAGTTTTTGCAACCGGTGGAATCGGAGGAGTTCATAGAAATGCCCAGGAAACCTTTGATATTTCTGCAGACCTTCAGGAATTAGCAAACACAAATGTTGCAGTGGTTTGTGCCGGTGCCAAATCCATACTCGACCTTGGTTTAACTTTAGAATACCTTGAAACTTTTGGCGTTCCAGTTATTGGATACCAAACTGAAGAATTACCAGCATTTTATACACGAAAAAGCGGTTTTAATGTCAATTTCAGATTAGACACACCAGAAGAAATTGCAGAATTTTTAAAAGCAAAATGGGCATTAAACTTAAAAGGTGGAGCTGTTATTGCTAATCCTATCCCTGAAGAATATCAAATGGATTATGACACCATAACCAAAGCTATCGAAGATGCTTTAAAAGAAGCAGAAAAACTTGGAATAAAAGGTAAAGAAACTACACCTTTCTTATTGGCAAAAATAAAAGAAATAACAGGCGGCGAAAGTTTAAAATCAAATATTCAACTTGTATACAATAATGCAAAACTTGCTGCATTAATTGCTAAATCATTATAAATTACCTTATTATATAAATTTTAAAAATAAAAGTGCTTAATTCCTTCTAAATTTTGGAATTAAGCACTTTTTTTATAAATAAATTCAAGTCCATCTTTAAATTTATTGATTAAATTAAATATTTTTAATAAAAATTTTGATTTTATTATAAAAATATGATATACTATTTTATGATTTCTAAAATATGTTTTAGTTTTTTGAAAGGAAGGGATTAAAATGAACGAATCTGAAAAAAGAAATTTTATTCTTTTTGTTGTTGGAAGAATGGTTTCTTTAATAGGAAGTGGTATTCAAATGGTTGCAATGCCGTTATTTATATTAGATTTAACCGGTTCAGGTACAAAAATGGGATTATTTGCAACTATAAATATGGTTCCCGCTCTTATCATGGCACCTTTTGCTGGAGTAATAGGAGATAGATTCAATAGAAAAAAGATTATGGTACTTATGGATTATTTAAGAGGTTTTATAATTTTATCCCTTGCATATTTGACATATATAAACAAATTGAATTTATTTGTATTATTTTCATTTCAGGTTGTTATTTCTTTACTTGATAGTTTTTTCGGTGCAGCAACCAGCGCTATGATTCCTGATCTTGTCCCCGAAAAAGATTTAATGAAAGCAAATTCAATCACCGAGAGCATTAGTAGCGCTTCAATGATAATAGGTCCTGTATTAGGCGGAGTTATTTATGGATTCTGGGGAATGCAATGGATTTTTATATTAAATGGTATTTCCTTTATCCTTTCAGCCATTAGCGAAATGTTCATCCGATATGAAAAAACAAGCAAATTAAAATCTCACGTAAATGCTAAAATTATTTTAAATGATCTAAAAGAATCCATTCTTTTTATTTTTAATAATGACATTTTAAGAAATCTCATTTTATTGGCAATATCTTTAAATTTTTTATTCAACCCACTTTTTGTTGTTCTTCTTCCATATACATTTAGAGAAATTATTGGTTTTTCTGCACAACAATATGGCTTACTAGAAACATCATGGACTGTTGGAATTTTAGTAGGAAATATCTTTTTAGCTATTTTCTTTTCAAAAAGAAATCCTCAAAAATTATTTAAAAATGGCTTTTATGGTATGATTGTTCTAAATTTTTTAATAGCAATAATGGTATTTCCTGACATATTAGCATATTTTGGTAATATCTGGACAATTTTTATTATAGTTAGTATAATCTTAATCATGATGGGAATTACAAATGCATTTGTCAACACACCTATAAGCGTTTATTTCCAACAAATAATCCCAAACGAAAACAGATCAAAAATTTTCTCTGCACTTGGCGTAATCTTTCAAGCAGCAACACCAGTTGGAATGTTAATTCTTGGCATTTTAATAGATCACGTGGCAGTTCATTGGTTATTTTTAGCAATTGGTATCCTATTGTTTATAGATATATTCTTATTCTCTGGAAAAATTAGTCAAATATCCTTTGTATTACCAGAAGAAGAGTAGCACTCTTCTTCTTTTTTTATAAAGATATTGAAATATATCTGTTATTTTTTTCTCATATAAAATAGTTATAATATACGTGAAATATATATCAAATATATATAGGAGGCGATACAATGAAAATTGCAATTCCAGTATTAGAAGACAATGGGAAATCTTCCCCTATAAGCGAACATTTTGGACACGCACCATATTTTGCTTTTATTACATTAAACGACAATTCTTATGAAGTTGAAGTAATAAAAAATCCTCTTGAAGAACATGGACCTGGAGATATTCCAAATTATCTTAACGACAAAGGAGTTAATATGCTTGTAGTAAGAGGTATAGGCGGAAGAGCAATAGCATTTTTTGAGCAGTTTGGAATTCAGGTAATTAGAGGTGCTGATGGAACCGTCGAAGAAATCATCGAAGCTTTACAAGAACATAAGCTTATAGATAGAGAATATGAAGTAAAAGAAAAATTCCATAATCATTAATAACACCAGGGATAATCCCTGGTGTTTTATTCTAATATCCATTTAAATACTTCATCTTTAGAAATTGTAGCCAGTGCAATATAGTTATCAGCTGCGCCATAATAAATATAATATTCATCCTTATACTCAACCATTGCATCAGAAAACACAACAGTTGGAACGCCACCAAACTTTTCCCATGTTTCTTCAGGTTCAAGAATTGGTTTTTCAGAACGTTTTAATACTTTCGTTGGATCATCAAGATCAAGCAACATAAATCCTAATCTATATATATTTCTCGAAGCCTCTTCGACCCCATGATATAACATTAACCAACCATATTTAGTTTTAATCGGTGGCCCTCCAAGACCTATTTTTAAACTATCCCAATACCCTTCCCGAGGACTGGCTATTTTTACATAATTTCCCCAATGAATTAAATCGTCAGAATACGCAAACCATATATCAGGTTCTAATCTATGAATCATAATATACTTTCCATTAACCTTTTCAGGAAATATACCTGCATCTTTGTTTGGACTTTCAGGCAAAACAATTCCATATCTTTCCCATATAAAAAAGTTCTTTGTAGAAGCCAAAGCAACACTAATATTATCAGGGGAATATGCAGTATAACACATATAATACTTTCCATTAATAAAGGTTAATCGAGGATCCTCTACACCATATAATTCATTTAATTCCTGAGGCTCAAATACAGGTTTTTCCATTCTATTAAAATGCACACCATCAACACTCACAGCATATCCAAGTCTTGAAACCATATCTTCTCCTTGAGCTCTATATAACATATGGAATAATTCCCCGTCATAAACCACAGCAGGATTAAAAACGAATCTCGATTCCCATAAATGATTTGGTATTGGAGCTAATATTGGATTCAATGGATGTCTTTTTAATTTTAAAGCCATAATAACACCTCACTTAATTAAAATTGTATTTTTCATTTGATTTTACCAACAATCCAAAAGTAACAGCTATAGTAAAATAACCAAGACAAATTGGTATTCCGTCTTTTATTCCTCTATAAAATTCTTTCATAGTATCTCTCCAATTTTTTATAATTATAACATAAAATTATTCTGATTTTAACGAATTTTCATTAGTAAATATTATGTTAATTTCAAATTAATAAAAATTATGAAAAATTCTTTGATAATTAGATATAACCACATCTATTTTTATTTTATCCGGGTAAATTAACTCAAATACCATTTTGTCAAGAATGTAAAATGTGCTTTAATTAAATCGGTAACGTTACCGATAACGTTACCGAATAAAAATCCGAGGTGGTTTTTATGGGAAAAAGGTATGTAACAATAAAAGATATTGCAAAAGTTGCTAATGTTTCTATAAATACAGTTTCAAGAGCTTTAAATAATAAACCAGATATTAATGAAGAAACAAAAAAGAAGATCTTAAAGATAGCTGATGAATTAGGATATGTAAAAAATGCAACAGCATCATCTTTGAGAAATAGGAAAACAAAAACAATAGGAGTTATTTTCAAAGATATTACAAACCCTTTCTTTGTTGAGGTTTTAAAAGGAATTGAAAAAGCTACTAAAGAAAATGATTACAGTCTTATTTTAATAGATGTTGAAAAAAATTATGAAGTTGAAAAAAAAGCTCTAAAATTAATGTTCGAAAAACGTGTAGATGGAATATTAATTAGTCCTGTTAGAAATCAAAAACAAAAATCTGATAAATTTCAGGCATTGGTAAACCTCAATATTCCATACGTTATAGTTGGTGATCATTTTGAAGGAATGGATGCCGATGAAATATATGCTGATGATTTTAAAGGCGGATATTTGGCTACAAAACATTTAATAGAAAACGGAAAGAAAAAAATTCTTTTTCTGGACGTGTATAATCATAATTTTGTTTCATATTCAAGGTTTTCTGGTTATAAAAAAGCTTTAAAAGAATATAACATAAGATTCAGCAAAAAAATGGTCTATACAATAGAAGAAGATATGATTGCCGCATACGAAAAGATAAATGAATTAATAAAAGAAAAGGTGGATTTTGATGGAATATTCTGTTTTAACGATATTTTAGCTTATGGTGCATTAAAAGCCTTAAGAGAACATAATATTAATGTTCCAGAAAAAGTAGCTGTAGTGGGATATGACGATATTATTTACTCCTCAATTATAGATTTAACGACAATAATAATACCAAAATTTGAGTTAGGTTTCAAAGCTTTCAATTTATTATTGGAAAAGATTAATAACAAAAGGCATAAACCGGAAAAAATTATATTAGATATTGACTTAATAAAAAGAAAAACCACATAGTGGTTAAATATCAATCCTAAACAGGGGGTGTGAAGGTATGAAGAAGTTTTTAGTAGGTTTCATTGCTGTATTATTGTTGGTAAGTAGTGTATTCGCAGCATCTAATGATTTAGAGATTTTTAGTTGGTGGACCGGTGGAGGAGAAGAAGAAGGTTTATTAGCCTTGTTCCACAGATTTAATGAAATATATCCAAACATAAATATCATCAATGCAGCTGTAGCAGGTGGCGCAGGTACTAATGCAAAAGCAGTTTTAAAAACAAGAATGCTCGGTGGTAACCCTCCAGATTCATTCCAGGTACATGCTGGTATGGAATTAACAGATACATATGTAATTCCAGGATTAATGGAACCATTAACACAATATTTAAAAGACTGGGGCGTATATAATAAATTCCCAAAAGATGTTATGAATATTTGTAGCTATCAGGGAGAAGTATATTCTATACCTGTAAATGTTCATAGAGGAAATGTTGTATTCTATAACAAAAAAATATTCAGAAAATTAGGTTTAACAAAAGAACCAACAACATGGTCAGAATTTTTTGCAGCATTAAAAAAGGCTCAAGAAGCAGGATACATCCCTCTTGCCTTAGGAGATAAAAATAAATGGACAACAACCCATTTATTTGAAAACATAATGCTTTCAACATTTGGACCTGAAGGATATAAAGGATTATTCACAGGAAAAACATCTTTCGATTCTCCAGAATTAGAAATGTCATTTGTTATCCTTGAAAGATTAATTCCATACTTCAATAGAGACCATTCAGCATTAACATGGCAGGATGCTTCAAGACTTGTATTTGAAGGAAAAGCTTTATTTAACGTAATGGGTGACTGGGCAGAAGGTTATTATAAAACATTAGGCTGGAAACCTGGCGTAGACTTTGGATGGTTTGCAGTACCAGGTACAGCAGATGCATTTATGTTTATTTCAGATACATTTGGATTACCAAAGAATGCACCACATAGAGAAAATGCTCTAAAATGGTTAAAATTCATCTCAACCAAAGAAGCTCAGGATATCTTCAATCCAATTAAAGGTTCTATCCCTGCAAGAATTGATGCAGATAAATCAAAATATGATGTTTACTTAACATGGTCAATGAATGATTTCTCAAAAGTTGCAGTTGTTCCATCAATCATTCACGGTTCAGCAGCACCAGAAGGATTTGTAACTACATTAAACGATACATTAAACAGATTCCTTGTTAAAAAGAACGTATCTTCTGCTTTAAGAGATATTATGTGGGCTGCAGAAGACCAGGGATATCTTACTGAATAATAGACAAACCCGGCTTCACAGCCGGGTTTTATAAAAAAAGAGGTGAAAAGATGAGCATTCAAAAAAGAAAATCGAGGATAGGTTTTTTAATAATTCTTCCATCATTGATTTTAATAGGTATATTTGTATATTATTTTATTTTCTGGACAATAAGGACCTCTTTTTCCAACTGGAATAGCTTCAGCAGTTTATTAAGAGGTGTATATAAATTCGTTGGATTTAGAAATTATCAAAGAATATTTATGGATGCAAGATTCCAGACCGATTTGTGGAATACATTGTTTTTTACAGTATTCTTTATAGCAGGTTCTGTTGGATTAGGCTTATTCTTAGCAAATATGATTGACAAAGGATTAAAAGGTTCACGATTTTTCCAAAATCTCTTTTTATTTCCAATGGCAATTTCATTTGTAGTTACAGGTACTGTATGGAGCTGGATTTTTGCACCTGGAAATATTCCTAATGACCCTCAGGGAATTAATTTGTTATTAAAAAAATTTGGTTTAGAAAATCTTCAATGGATGTGGTACACAAGCACAGAAAGTATAGGTCACTTCAATCTTGCTTTAATAGCAGTTATAATAGCTGCCATATGGCAAATGTCAGGATATATTATGGCAATGTATCTTGCAGGATTAAAAGCTATCCCTGAAGATATTCTCGAAGCTGCAAGAGTTGACGGTGCTGATGAAAGATATATATTCTGGAAGATAAAAATGCCTTTACTAAAACCTATTACTTTAAGTGCCATGATAGTTCTTGGCCATGTTTCATTAAAAATATTTGATTTGATATATGCAATGACTGGAAGCGGACCTAATAATGTTACGGACGTTCCTGCTATATATATGTTTGAACTTACCTTCAGATCAAACAGATATGCAATGGGTTCGGCAATTTCTGTAATAATGTTACTTATGGTTGCAGTAATAATTATACCTTATCTCTACTCTTCCCTGAGAAAGGGGGCTGAATAATATGACAATAAAAAAGATGTGGATATATTCATTGCTTATTCTGATTTCAGCATTTTTTATTTTACCTTTTTATGTAACAATAATCACCAGTTTTAAACCTTTAAGCGAAATTTCAATTGCCACAATGTGGGATTTCCCAAAACATTTCTCACTGGAAGGTTTTAAAGGCGCTTTTGAAAAACTTGCTCCAAATATGAAAAATAGTTTTTATTTAACAATTCCTGCAACTGTTATTTCTGCATTATTGGGTTCTATAAATGGGTTTGCATTATCAAAATTAAGATTTAGATTTTCAAATTTAATATTTGCATTAATATTATTCGGCATGTTTATTCCATATCAAAGTGTTCTTTTCCCTTTAATTCAATTCTTTCAAAAAATAGGATTATATGGAACAATTCCGGCTTTAATTATAATCCATGTAATTTACGGTATTCCTATTACCACCTTAATGTTCAAAAATTATTATGAAGAAATTCCTGATGAATTAATTGAGGCTGCGTCGATAGATGGTGCTGGATTTAGAAAGATCTATACACAAATTCTTCTTCCAATATCTATCCCCGGATTTGTAGTTGTGGCAATATGGCAATTTACAAATATATGGAATGAATTTCTATTTGCAGTTACAGTAACAAATAATCCTTCAAAACAACCAATTACCGTTGCTCTTGTAAATCTGGCTGGTAGTCAGGTCGTAGAATGGAATATTCAAATGGCTGGTGCATTAATTGCTGCATTGCCAACATTAATAGTATATATACTCCTCGGAAAATATTTTATTAGAGGTTTATTGGCCGGTTCCGTAAAAGGATGATAGGAGGTCCCTATATGAAAATTTTTAATATAAACTACGAAAATGACTATTTTGAAATTCAAAAAGATAATTATATGGTTTTATTAAAAATGGAAGAAATTCCTGAAGGATATATTCTCAGAGGAAAAATAAAAGGAAAAATTGACAAAATAAACATCTTTGAGGATATTATAGATGAAAATATTATCGTCAATGATTGGCATAGCTGGGGTGAAACAAAAAGTATAAACATAAAGGATTATCCGGAAATAAATTCAGATTATTTTATTCTTTCTGAAAAAAAATTAATAGGATTTTTATCCTCAAATATTTCTCATAATTACTTTGAGGTAAAAAATACAACTGTCTATGGATACATGAATTTCTTTGAAAAAAAATTAGATGATTATATTGATTTTGACCCTTTAATAATTATTGAAGGGAAAAGTCCAGAAGATTTACTTGAAATATATGCTGATTATGTAAAGTTTGAAAATAATATAAAATTGAATAAAAAAAGACCTGTAGGATGGTCTTCATGGTATCAATATTTTGACAAATTAAACTGGGAAGATGTGAAAAAAAATCTTGAATTATCCCAAAAATATGGTTATGAAGTATTTCAAATAGATGATTCATGGCAAAAAGATATTGGCGACTGGGAAGCAAAAAATAATTTCCCATCTTTAAAAGAAATGGCAGAAAAAATAAAATCACATAATATGACGCCTGGAATCTGGACAGCGCCATTCAATGTTTCTGAAACATCTCAAATATTTATAAATCACCAGGATTGGCTCATAAAAGATGAAAATGGAAATCCAAAGATAGCTTATAAAAACTGGAATAAAAACATCTATACACTTGATATAACAAATCCTGATGTACAAAAACATCTATATACATTATTTAAAAATATGTATAATGCCGGTTTCGAATACTTCAAAATAGACTTTCTCTATTCAGGTGCAATAGAAGGAAAAAGATTTGATAATAATATAACTCCAATTGAAAGCTACAGAAAAGGACTGGAGATAATAAGATATGCAGTAAAAGATTCTTTCATATTAGGTTGTGGTGCTCCATTATTACCTTCTCTTGGTTATGTAGATGGAATGAGGGTTAGTGAAGATACAGCGCCTATATATACCACAGATGAATCTGTAAAATTAAATGCATATATCGCTTTAAAAAACAGCATTAACAGGTTTTTCATGAATGAAAAATGGTGGTGGAATGATCCAGATTGTTTAATCTTAAGAAAAGAGGATACTCAACTGGATTCAATTGTTCGCCAGATGTATGGTTATGCCACAGGATTATTGAATTATATGATTATACAAAGCGATAATCTCTCTCTGGATATTGAAGAAGATATATACTTTAAAGTATTAGAGCTTCAAGGTGGAATAGTAAAAGTAAAAGGTATTATGGACGGAAATTATATTATAGAGTCAATTCATCCAAAATATGGAAAGATAACACTAAAAATGAACCTTGAAGAAAAAAGATATAATATAACATTTGAAGACAATATTATTTCATTAAACAAGAAAACAATAGTCAATGAGGATAAAAGACTGTTCCATTTTTATACATTAGAAGGTGAAAATAATGCTTGAAAGACGTTATAATCCTATAACAGATGAGTGGGTAATGATATCCTCTTCCAGGCAGAAAAGACCTAACCTTCCAAAAGACAGCTGTCCTATTTGCCCGGGAGTACTGGAATTACCTGAAGAATATGATTTAGTTAGTTTTGAAAATAGATTTCCTGCTTTAAAAAGAGATGCTGAAAGTGTGGAAAACAATAGTGAAATATTAAAAAAAGCGTCTTCACAGGGAATTTGCGAAGTGGTTGTATACACCAAAGAACATAATTCCGAATTATCAAAAATGCCATTAACTCAAATAGAAAAATTAACCTCAATGTGGGCTGATAGAACTTTAGAATTATCTAAATATGAATTCATAAAATACATTTATATATTTGAAAATAAAGGAAAAGAAGTGGGAGCAACATTACCTCATCCTCATGGTCAATTATATGCCTTTCCTTTTTTGCCTCCAAGAATAAAGGTAAAAATAAATGCATTAAAAAAGTGGTATTCCGAAAGGAAAACATGTTCAATATGTGAAATCATAAATGAAGAAAAAAAACTTAACGAAAGAATCATATACGAAAATGAAACAATGATAGCTATAGTCCCATTCTATGCAAGATATCCATATGAAGTCCATTTATATCCCAAAAGGCATATTAGTTCCATATATGAAATGACCGGAAAAGAAAAGAAGGATTTTTCTAAAGCTCTAAAAATCATTACTTCAAAATATAATGGCCTATTTAATATGCCATTTCCATATATGATGATGTTCTTTCAAAAACCCTTTAATCTACATGAAAATATGCATTATTTCCATTTTCATGTAGAATTTATCTCACCAATGAGAGGACCAAATCTTATAAAATGGATAGCGAGTGTAGAAAGCGGCACCTGGGCTTTTATAAACCCCATTGAACCAGAAAAGGCTGCAGAACAACTGAGAAATATCGAGGTGAATATAAATGATTAAATACAGATCGCCGGGAAGAATTAATATAATTGGAGAACATACTGATTATAATGATGGATACGTATTTCCATTTGCAATAGATAAATACATATATATAAATTTAGAAAAAAGCGAAAAATTTGAATTTTATTCTGAAAGCGAAAATAAAATAATAATTCAGGAAAAACTCGAAAAAACAAATACATGGGCAGATTATATTATAGGTGTAATAAAAGAAATCGAAAAGATTCTTCATATAGGTATACCTCCTTTTAAGATTAACATATCTTCAACGCTTCCAATTGGCGCAGGGCTTTCAAGCTCTGCTGCTTTGGAAGTGGGAATTGCTTATGGAATAAACGACATTCTCAATTTAAATTTATCCCGGGTTGAAATTGCAGAAATTGGTTGGAAAGTTGAAAATGAATTTATTGGTTTAAGGTGTGGAATTATGGATCAATATGCCTGTTCCCTTTCAAAAAAAGACAATGCCATTTTGCTTGATACTTATACAAAACAATTCCAGCATATTCCTCTAAAACTTGGAGAATATAACTTTTTTATCATCAATTCAGGTGTAAAACATGAATTAGGGAATTCCGAATACAACAAAAGAAGGCAGGAATGCGAAGAAGTTTTAAATAAATTAAATAAAAAAACATTTAGAGATGTAAATAAAAATGATCTAGAAAAACTCAACGGAACATTATTTAAACGTGCAAAACACGTCGTTGAAGAAAATGAAAGAGTGTTAAAAACTGTAGAAGCTTTAAAAAACAGCAATATACAAGAGGTGGGGAAATACCTTTTTGAATCACATGAAAGCTTAAAAAATCTATATGAAGTTTCCTGTGAAGAAACGGATTTTATAGTTGATTTTCTAAAAAATAATGTTTTAGGTGCAAGAATGGTTGGAGGAGGATTTGGCGGAAGCATTCTTGTTTTAAGTAAAAAAAATGAATTTTATAATTTAATAGATGAACTAAATAAAAGATACCATGAAAAATTTGGTTTGAATATAGATTATTTTGAAGTTAATTCAGCTAATGGAGTAGAAAAGATAGGTGACTGATGTTGAAATATTTAAATATGGAAGCAATTGAATTGGAAAATGATTTTTTAAAAATTCATATATTGCCAGAATTGGGTGCTAAAATAGCTTCTATATTCTACAAGCCCCAAAACTTCGAGGTTTTATTTCAACCAATAAAGGGGTTTTATGAAAAAACAAAATATGGAGATAATTATGACAAATACGACACCTCAGGCATTGATGAAATGTTTCCAAATATTGATCCCGGAATATATTTAAATGGAAAAGAATTACCGGATCATGGCGAATTATGGTCAATTCCGTGGAAATGTAAAAAAGAGAATAATAAAATTTCCTGTTGCGTAAAAAGTCCTGAATTCAATTATATTTTTTGCAGAGAAATAATACTTTTTAATAATTCAATTAAATTATATTATTCAGTTAAAAATACCGGAAATGATATATTTTATGGTTTTTGGACTTTTCACGGATTACTTGCAATAGATGAAAAAAGTGAAATATTTCTGGAAAATGTGAATCAAGTTCTAAATGTCCATAACAGCAAATTCCTTGGAAAAATTGGAAATATATGTACATATCCAGAATATAATAACTACAAATTAAATAAATTTTTACCGCCATCAAGCCAAAATACAGAAAAGTTTTATATAATAAACAAAATCAATAAAGCAGAGATTACTTTAAACAATAATAAATTAAAATATACAATAGAATTTCCTGACATTCCCTATTTTGGAATCTGGAAAAACGAAGGCGGCTTCAAAAACGAATACAACTGCGCCCTTGAACCTTCAAACGGCTTTTACGATTCATTTGAGATTGCATATAAAAACAAGAAAATTCTAAAAATCCTGCCGAATCAAGTATTAAAATGGGATATAGTTATTAATCTTTCAGAATAAAAACAGATCTTCAAAAATCTGCTTTTATTTTTTAGATTTTATATGCTATAATTAGTATAGCTAACATTTACAAAAAACAAGGAGGCATATAGATGATAGTAACTGATGAAAAAATTACAAAAAAACCCAGAAAATACTTCAAAGAAGAAATAAATTTAAATGATTGGAATGAAGTAAAAAAGGTACTTGAAGATTTATTAAGCACAGAAATCAAATCTAAAGATGAATTAATTGAATTTTTAGAAAAATGGTCAGAACTTGAAAGTATTATATCAGAAGAAATGGCATGGCGATATATAAAAATGACATGTGATACAAAGGAAGAAAATTCAAAAGCTTTTAATGAATTTTATGCAAATATAGTATCACCAGCACAGGAATATGATTTCAAATTAAAAAAGAAATTCTATGACAGCCCATATAGAAATGAACTAACTGGTGAATCATTTGAACATATGAATAGATTAATATCCAGGGATATTGAATTATTTAGAAAAGAAAATCTGCCATTAATGGTAAAAGAACAGGAATTAGGTTCTAAATACGGTGAAATAATCTCAAAGATTACAGTTACATTTGACGGAGAAGAAAAAACATTATCACAGATGGGAGTTTACTTAAAAAATCCAGACAGAAAAGTAAGAGAAGAAGCATGGCGTTTAACAATGAATGCAGTTGCTGAACATCATGAAGAACTTGAAAAGCTTTTTAATGAATTAAAAGAAATTAGAATTAAAATTGCCAAAAATGCAGGGTATGATAATTATAGAGACTATATGCATGATGCAAAAAAACGATTTGATTTCACACCGGAAGATTTATATGAATTCCATAAATCTGTTGAAGAAGTTGTAGTACCAGCCTTAAAAAAATTAAATGAAGAAAGAAAAGAAAAACTCGGTGTTGAAAGCTTAAGACCCTGGGATACAGAGGTAGATGTTGATGGTAAAGTATTAAAACCTTTTGACAACGTTGAAGAATTCATCGATAATGCAATTAAAATATTATCAAAAGTGGATATTGAATTTGCTAAAAATCTTGAAAAAATGAAAAATACAGGATTTTTGGATTTAGAAAACAGAAAAGGAAAAGCACCAGGTGGTTATAACTATCCTTTATCAGAAACAGGTGCAGCATTTATATTCATGAATGCTGTTGGACTAAGTGGTGATGTTCGAACATTATTACATGAATCAGGACATGCTCAACACACATTCAGGTCAAAAGATATAAGCATATCCTTCTTAAAAGATTTTCCAAGCGAAATTGCAGAGCTTGCTTCAATGTCTATGGAATTATTAACCCTTGAATATCTTGATGAATATTATAAAAATGAAGAAGACTTAAAAAAAGCAAAAAGGGAACAATTGGAAAGCACATTAAAAATATTGCCATGGGTTATGATTGTCGATTCATTCCAGCACTGGATATACACAAACCCAGATCACACCATTGAAGATAGAGATGAATATTTTGGCAGCTTAATGGATAGATTCAATACAGGAATAGACTGGAGCGGATTGGATAAAGAAAAAAGAATAAGATGGTTAAGACAATTACATATCTTTGAAGTGCCATTCTACTATATTGAATATGCTATGTCACAACTTGGAGCAATAGCGGTATATAAAAATTATAAAGAAAATGGACAAAAGGCTATTGAACAATATAAAGAATTCTTAAGTTCCGGTTATAAGTATCCTGTTAAAAAATTATATGAAATTGCTGGAATTAAATTTGATTTCTCAAAAGAATATATTAAGGAATTAACAGACTTTATAATCTCAGAAATTGAAAAAGTAAAATAATATTGAGGGCCTTTTTAAAGGCCCTCAAATAATAATTACAATCACAGGAGTTGATTTCATGAAAAAAGCGGAAACCTATTTTGGATTCAGCACATTTTACCTATTCGGTTTTTCATTAATTCTTGTCAGTACTTTAATTCCAATAATAGAAAAGAGCTATCATATCGATCATTCATTAATAGGACTTGCATTTTCAGTTGGTTCAATTGCATTTTTCTTCTCTTCTATAATTTTTGGATATATACTTGAAAAGTATAATATGTATTACACCATAATATTTACCTTATTGCTATTTATAATTGGAAATTTCTTTTTGTTTTCCATGACAGGTTATATACATCTTTTACTTGGAATATTTCTAACAAACTTTGCAGGTGGAGGCTTAGAATTATCAATTCCATTTTTAATAGGACTATCTCAAGAAGAAAAAAAGAGCAAAACCCTTAATTTATTACACTCTGCTTTTGCCCTTGGAGCCGTATCAAGTCCTATAGTATCCTCATTAATACTGAGATACACTAATCAATGGAAATTACCATTTTTAATTGCAATTATTCTAAACATAGTTCCATTTATACTTTTCTCATTATCAAAACATGATATTTCTAAAAAACATACTGAATATCTGGCAAATCCACACAAAAAAGAATCAAAATTTATTATCACCAAAACGCTTATAATATTAACGCTATCTCTTGGAATTTATGTAGCTTATGAGATGAACTTCACATCATGGCTTGCAACATTCTTATATGAATATAGAGGCTTTAAAGTATCAGATGCGGCCATGTATCCTTCATTTTTATGGATAGGCCTTTTCCTTGGAAGAACATTACTTTCACACATGCCAGAAAAATATGGTTATAAAAACTGGCTCGTTATAGCTGTACTCATGTCATTAATCTTTTCAACATTTACGGTATTTCTTGGAAAAACACTTTTATTATCTTTAATTGGAACACTTTTAACAGGTATTGGGTATGCAACAACATATCCAACAATTCAGGCATTATTAATTGAAAAATTTAAAAACAATAAAGGTTTTGCTCTAAGTTTTGCTTCTGCTTCAACATCAGTAATTTCGGCTATAGGTTCGTCAAGTGTTGGATATATAGGAAAATTATTTGGTATTTTCTTTGGATTGCTCTTTTTAATCGGATTGAACTTTATTGAATTTCTGCTTATTTTTAGAATAGAAAAACAATAATTAATTTAGGTATTCAAATTATTTAAAAAGAAATATTATTCAAAGACCACTATATAATAAATATATTAGAAAAAGACAGTTAAAGGGGGAATACCATGAAGATAACAGGAATTGTAGATAATTACAAAGTACATCCTTTACTAAAACGCGACTGGGGGCTTTCCATACTCGTTGAAAATAACGGAAGTCTCACATTGTTCGACACAGGAAACGATTATAGAATCTTAGAACACAACATCACACATCTTGGTTTAAGATTCAAAACAATTGATAATCTTTTTTTGAGCCATTACCATGACGACCATACTGGTGGACTGGAATATATAATGGAAAACTATACTGTTAAGAGAAGCTTTATACCTTCGCGATTTCCTGAAAGAATGCTTAAATTACTCAGAGAAAAAAGTGAAGTAATAATTTGTGATTCACCAAAAGAAATTGAACCTAATATATATTCTACAGGAACTTTTGAAGGTGATATTCCAGAACATTCAATGGTTTTAAAAACTCCAAAAGGTCTTGTAGTCATAGTTGGATGTTCTCACCCAAAGGTTGAAAACATTCTTGAATTTGCTAAAAAAGAATTCAAAGATAAACTTCACGCAGTAATTGGCGGATTTCATTTCTATAAACTATACGAAGAAAAATTATTTGTTAGAATTGATAGAATTAAAAAAACAGAAGTAGAATATATTTTACCTTCACACTGTACTGGAACAGATGCATTAAATGTATTAAATGTAGAATTCAAAGGCAGGATTATGAAATTTGGTGCTGGAACAATTTTAGAAATATAATTTTTTAATAAAGGGCTTTTGCCCTTTATTTTTTTATAATTTATAATATAAATTTATAAAATTATAAAATTATAAAATATCACTTGACAATTTATAAATTTTGTTTTATAATCATAGTAGAAAGGGGGATGAAAATGTTTGGTGCAATTATTTTAATAATTATTGGATTGTCTCTAATCTTTGGTGGCGCAAAATTTTTCTGGGCTTCACTCTTTATTGGATTGGGTATTTATATAATCTACTCATACTATGAAATTTCAAAAAGAAAAAAAGAAAACAAAAAAATATTAACAAGAAATATTGAAAAGATCATTGAAACACATACACCTCAAGAAGCAGCTAAAATTATCTCTGAAAAAGTTAAAGATCCTGTTGGTTCAAAATTTGTTATTTTAGTGGATACAGAAGATGCTAAAGTTAGATTATTCTTCCCTTTTGGAATCCTTATGTCATTTAAACCATTACTTATATTTACGAAAAAAATCATAAAAAAGAAAATAGAAGAGGAATTTTCAAAAAAAGATAAGAAAATACCTATTGATGTCGATGAAATAGTAGATTTAATCATGGAATCCATGGATTTGTTATATCAATATTATGGTGATTTTATCGATGTTGAAGCAGATAATGGAAAAACTAAAGTAAAAATATTTATTGCGTAGGAGTGATTAATATGTATAAAGCACCTGTTATATGTCCAGTATGTGGCAACAAATTACACATTGAAAAATTAAAATGTTCAAACTGTAATTCCAAAATAGAAGGTGAATTTGAATTAAATGAATTTGCAACTTTAAGTAATGAAAATATAGATTTTTTAAGACTTTATCTTTTAAACAGAGGGAATTTATCAAAAGTCTCAGAAATACTCGGGATTTCATATCCAACTGCATTAAACAAATTCAACAAATTACTTAAAGATTTAGGTTATATTCAAAAAGAAACTTTCGAAGAACCAAATGAGCAACCTCAAAATACAGAATTAGAAAAAAAGAAAATTATCGAAATGCTTGCTAACGGTGCAATTTCTTCAAAAGAAGCAATTGAAAAACTTAAAAAATTAAAAGGAGAGTGAAAATATGAAAGAAGAATTATTAAAAATCCTTAATATGGTTAAAGACGGTAGCATTGAAGTAGAGGAAGCTGCTGAATTAATAGAGGCATTTTATGATAATCCACAACCAAAAAGCACAAGCCAAAATTCAAGAAAAAAACTTGTTATTAAGGTTAATTCATCAGATGGAGACAAAGTAAATGTAAAAATACCTATGGGATTAATAAAAATTGCGAAGGTTATGATACCTTTAGCATTAGCAAAAGAAGGAAAAATGAAGGATGAGGAAATAAACCAGATAATGCAATTTATCAACAATATAGATTTTGACCAATTTGAAGGAGAAGAATTAATAAATGTAGATTCTGCTGATGGTGATGTAGTAAAAATATATATAGAATAATAAATTACTATGGTTTTTAGAATACTTTAATTTTTCCATCTAGTCTTGACTAAATGTAATTTTAATGGTATAATATTTTTGCTGTGCCGAGATGGCGGAATTGGCAGACGCGGTAGACTCAAAATCTACTGAGGGTGAAACCTCGTGTGGGTTCAAGTCCCACTCTCGGCACCATGTAACCGGCTTATGCCGGTTTTTTTTATACCATAATAAAATCCCCATTAAAACGGGGATTTTATTATATCTATTAAATTTTTTCAATTATATAATCCTCAATATTCCTTTTTTCTGAATTTATATTTATTCCTATCAAATAGACTTCTTTTCCTGCATACTTTTCATAATACTTCATTTCTTTTATCTGTTTTAATGCTTCCTCTGCGCTTTGATCAAGCTTTATTTCAAATAAATATATCCTATCTTCAAAATCTATTACTAAATCGCTTCTTCCTAAGTTTGTCAATTCTTCTGCTTTTACATCTATTCCTGCTGAGGCTATTATTGTAAATATCAATGAGTGATAATATTTTTCTTCTTTTTTGTGTAGATTATACGGAACAGCGCTTATTATCTTTTTTATTTCTTCTATTAATCCTTTTATGTCATTTTCTTCTATTTTTAAATATATCTCACTTACCCTGTTTATTTCTTCATCATTAAATCCATAATTGGCTTCTAATATTAGTGTTGAAAAACTGTTTTTTACTTCAAAATTTGGATAGTCCAGTATATATTTTTTCTTTAATCCATATTTTTTTATTCCCTTAAAGGTTAAATATCCTGCCTGCGTAAAGAAGATATTTGCTTTTGCATCTTCTATTTCTCTTGTTGAGAAGTCTTCTGCACTTACTGGTGTTTTTACTAAATCCTCATATTCTATTTTTTTGCCTTTTATGTATTCATACAGAAAACTCGGTGATCCACTTTCAAACCAAAAGTTCTGGAATTTTCCTTCGCTAAAAAATCTCAATATTGAATATGGATTATATACATAATGTTCTCCGTCAAATGAAAAGCCATTATAATATCTCTTCATTTCTTCAAGCAATTCTTTTTCTGTTATACCCATTTCTTCTGATAATTCTTTTATGTAATCTTTGAAATAATATTCCAATTCTTCCTGCGTATATCCAAACATCTGTCCATATTTCCTGTTTAATGATATATCGCTTAAATTGTTTAATGCTGAAAATACTCCTGTTTTGGTAAATTTTGTTATTCCGGTTATGAATACAAATTTTACATATGCATCCTTTGTTTTTATCTTTTTATAGAATTCCCTTAAAAATCCTCTGAATTTTTCAGCTTTTTTCTTATCATTTATATGTTCCAATATTGGTGATTCATATTCATCTATTAAAATGACAACTTTTTCTTGATATTTCTCATTTAACTTTTCTATTAAATTTCCAAACTTTGTTGGTATGTCATCTATATCAGGAATTATACTATATGCTTTATAAATTTTATCAAGCATATTATCAAGAGATTTTTCAAATGATTCTATATTCCTCAATGTATTATCCGACATATCCAATTTTATTATTGGATACTCTTTAAATTCCCATTTGTCATATATATATGTATCCTTAAATAATTCCTTTTCCCCTTTGAACAAATAATAAAATGTTGATACTGTTAAGCTTTTTCCAAATCTTCGAGGTCTTGACATAAAATAAAACTTTCCACTATTTATTAAATCATATAAATATTTTGTTTTATCCACATATATATAATTTTCTTCTATTATTTCCTTATAATCTTGTATTCCTACTGGTAATTTCTTCATCGTTTCACCTCCATGGCTTTCCACATCTTTTTCTAAAAAATTTCTTCACGCTTTCACAAAGTAAGCTATTTTATATTATTCTTTCTATTTTAATTATATCATATTATATTAAGAGGTAATGTTTGGTAAAGGATAAATATCCATAATCAAAATTAAAAACAAACATAAAGAGTAAAGAAAAAATTATTTCAGTGTATAAGTCTTTTTATTATTATATAGTATAATAATTACGAATACAATTATAATAACTCTGGAGGTGGGAAAATGCCAAAGGTTTCATTTACATATGAAATTCCGGAAATCGCAGAAAAAAAATTAAAGGACGCTGGTTTCGATGTATGGGTTAACAGAGAAGAGAGAACATTAACCCATGAAGAAATAATAAACCTTGCAAAAGAATCAGATGCATTAATAACATTATTAAGCGATAATATTAACAAAGAAGTATTGGAAGCTGGAAAAGGAAAATTAAAAGTTGTTTCCAATTACGCTGTTGGATATAATAACATAGACGTAGAATCAGCTAAAGAATTTGGCATCTACGTTACCAACACACCAGGTGTATTAAGTGATGCTACTGCTGATTTAGCATGGGCTCTTTTATTTGCAGTTGCAAGAAAAATCGTCGAAAGCGATAAATTTGTGAGAGAAGGAAAATTCATAGGCTGGAGACCTCAATTATTTCTTGGCTATGACATAAAAGGAAAAACACTTGGAATAATTGGAATGGGAAGAATCGGAAAAGAAATGGCAAAACGTGCTTTAGGATTTGATATGAAGGTTTTATATTATAAAAGAAATAGATTAAGTGAAGCTGAAGAAAAAGAATTAAATGTCGAATATGCACCTTTAGAAGAATTAATAAAAAAATCAGATTATATATCATTACATACACCTTTAACTCCAGAAACACATCACTTATTAGATGAAAAAGAATTCTCAATGATGAAACCAAATGTTATAATCATAAATACTGCAAGAGGTCCTGTAATCAATGAAAAAGTTCTTATAAAATATTTAAAAGAAGGAAAAATAGCTGGTGCTGGATTAGATGTATATGAAGAAGAACCAAAAATTCCAGAAGAATTATTAAAATTGGATAATGTAGTTTTAACCCCGCATACTGGAAGCGCTACATTTGAAACAAGGGACAAAATGGCAGAAATGGTTGCCGATAATGTTATTGCAGCCTTAAAAGGAGAGGTTCCGCCAAACAATGTTTATTAATCTAATTGAAATATACGAAACTTTAAAAAAAGAATATACAATTCCTGAAGGTTGGTGGCCTGGCGAAAATCAATTTGAAATAATGCTCGGTGCATTATTGACACAAAATACAAATTGGAATAATGTAGTAAAATCCCTGGAAAACATTAAAAACAAAAACCTTTTATATCCAGAAAAATTATATGTTTTAGATATAGAAGAACTACAGAAATTAATAAAACCAAGCGGTTTTTTCAAGGTTAAAGCTAAATACGTGAAAAATCTATTAGAATGGTTCAAAAAATATGATTTTTCATTTGAAAAACTGGAAAAAATAGATAAAATCACCTTAAGAAACGAATTACTTTCTGTAAAAGGTATAGGGAAAGAAACTGCCGATTCTATACTATTATATTCACTCAACAAGCTAAGTTTTGTTATTGACGCATATACAAAAAAAATGTTTTCGAGATTAGGGTTAAATATAAAAACCGATTATGATGCATACCAAAAATTTTTTGAAGAAAATCTCCCCGAAGATATAATGATATATAAAAATTATCATGGATTAATTGTAGAACATTCGAAAAATATCTGCAAAAAGAAACCTTTATGTGAAAATTGTATATTCAAAGATCTATGTAAATATAATAAAGGCGCTTAATTTAGCGCCTTTATTATTATATATACTTAGCTGCCATTGTTATATATGTCATTGCAAGTAATCCTTCAAAGATCGTACTATAATCTTCACTAACAAGCTTCACCTTTCTTCCGTCTATTCTCTCAACTAAAGGCATAGATTCCACCATATCTGCCCTTAACGTATCAGAAAATTCGACAATCATTTCAACTGGTGACTCAAACTTAAATAATTCAAAATCTTCCTTTTTCATGCTTAGCATCTTCCTCGTTGCATTTTTTATTTCTTCAATCAATTTTTTCATTGGCTTAAATTTTGCAGAAAATCTTCCGAGAGACTCTTTAGTTGAAACATATACAAGTTTATTATAATGCTCTTTTAATTCCTCACCAAGTTTATCATCACCAACAACCATTGCAAGCGGAACATTATACAAACTTCCATATGCAGCATTAATCAAAGTTTCATTCACTCTTACACCATTAATCCAGACATTGTGTATTGAAGAACTGGAATAAGTATGATCCATTGTGGCATATCTTGTTCCAACACCTGCATGATAACCAAAGAATATCATTCTATCAAACGTTGAATCCAATCCAGCCATCATATAATATTTCCTTATTCCTCCGCTAATTAATTCCACATTTGGAAATTCATCAGTAACACTCCATAAAATATTATCCCCCATTGCATGAGAATCTGAAATTACTACTTCATGTTCTTTTAATTCTTCAAGCATAGCTCGTAACTGTATCATTGCATAATTCTGTTTATAATCTCTTCCTTTCGAAACATCGTTCCAGTGATTAACACCAGCCAATCCTTCAAAATCAAATGAAATATAGATTTTCATTATATCCCTCCCAAATTTTATTAATACTACAATTAAATTATACAATATCTTATAACTTTTATGCATATTATCATGCTATAATATCAAAAACAAGCAATGGAGGTTAAAAATGAAAAAATCCATCTTTTATATAATACTTGCCGCATTATTAATGGGAAGCACATTTCCTATTCAAAAGCTTGGATTAAACAATATAAATCCTCTGGCATATACAACATTAAGATTTTTCATTGCTTTTATTTTTTCTTCGATAATATTTAAATTTGGTAATTTCTTTTATTCTTCGATACTGGGAATAGTTTTATCAATTGGTTATATTTCACAAATTGTAGGTATAAAATACACCACAGCAACCAAAGCAGGTTTTATTACCTCACAATATATAATTTTTATTCCTATATTTGCATATTTAATCAACAGAGAAAAAATCAACAAATTTCAAATAATCGGATTAACCTTTTCCATAGTGGGTTCTTACCTGTTATCTGGTGGAATTAATGGATTTAATATAGGAGATATGCTAATGATAATATGTGCTATCAGCTTCGCTTTGCATATAGTACTAATAACAAACTTCAGTCAAAAAGTGGAAGAAAAATCGCTTTTAACATTTCAGTTTTTAACTGTAACTATTATCAGTGGAATTTTCTCTTTAATTTTCAAAGCATCATACAATATAAATGCTATTTCATTATTAACAATATTTTATTCTGCAATAATTGGAAGTATAATCGTTATCTTTCTACAGCTAAAACATCAAAAAAATATAGGAAGTAACCTAACAGCTATTCTATTCCTTACCCAACCTATATTTTCAGCATTACTATCTTTTATTATTTTAAAAGAAACTTTAAATGCTACACAATTTTTAGGAGCTATTATATTGATATTAAGTATACTTATCGCTAATTCAAAATATATTTTTCAAAAAAATAACAGGGGGGAATTTCAATGAAAATAAAGGTTATAATTGTTATTATATCCACTTTAATTATTTTACTAAGTTGCTCTTTTTTAAAACCCAATTATGAAAATAGATACTTCGTATATCAATTACAGAATATAAACATTCAGGAAATAATCACATATCCTGTAAATTTTCTTGTAATGGACTATTCCCGAACAGGTTTAGAGGATGGTAAATATACATACGATGAAATAAAAAAATTAAAAGGTGTTGGAATGGCACCAATCTGCTATCTTAGTATTGGTGAAGCTGAAGATTATAGATACTATTGGCATGATGAATGGAAAACTAATCCTCCTTCATGGCTTGGACCTGAAAACCCTGATTGGGAAGGGAATTATAAAGTAAAATACTGGAACGAAGACTGGAAAAAGATAATTTACGATTATCTTGATAAAATAATTGACATGGGCTTTTCAGGTGTATATCTCGATATAATCGATGCATATTATTATTGGTCAAATGAAGGTGAAGCACCACAAGTTGATCAAAGACCTATTGAAGAAACAGCAAAGGACATGATAGATTTTGTTGTGGAAATAGCAAATTATGCCAGAAGTAAAAAAGAAAATTTCTTGATTATACCTCAAAATGGTGAAGATATACTGGATTACGATAATAATGGAATATATTTAAAAACCATTTCTGGAATTGGAATAGAAGATTTATTTTATGATTCAGAAGAACTCGACAACGGAAGTTATTTAATACAAAAAAGCACTGAAACAGAATATAAGCTAAAATACATAAACAAAATCCTATCTTCTGGAAAAGTGGTATTGAGCGTAGATTATGTGGTCGATGAAGATAATATAAACATCGATATAATAGACGATTATATCAAAAATTGCAGAGATAGAGGAATAATCCCATATCCAGCATATGTTGATAGAGAATTAGACAGACTATCCACAATTATTTATGATATAGAAATACAATAAAAAACATTTATTATCTTTTTCTCATGTTTAGGCTTAAATACGGAAAAATACAAAAACATTCCCTGATAGAATTGTAATATAATTCTATCAGGGAATTAAAGAAATTAAAAATTATTTTTACCAGATTAAAATTGCCCCAAAATCTGACATTGGTATCTTCCAATTAATTCTTACAGAATCTGGCTTTAAAACATTTATCTGCATATATCCCATTGACCCTGCAACATAAACAACATTATTATTTGAATCAAATTTCACATCATAAATATAACCATAATCATAATTTTTAATTTTAACAGGCGATGTTATCTCAGAAATATTTTTTGTATCATAAGCTGCTATTTTTGTTGGATTTGTTTTGTCGCTTATATCTACTATTACAAACTCTGAATTTCCAGCTGCAAGATATGCGTAATTCCCATCTACATATACTTTCTCTACATTATAAAAATAACCTGGACTATACGCCCCCACCTTTACTGGATTTGTCTTATCACTTATATCCACTATTTCTAAGCCTTTATAACTATTTGCAACATATGCATAATCACCATCCACATATATTCCTATAGCAAAACCTAAACCAGTAGTATTATACTCCCCTATTTTTCTTGGATTTGTTTTATCACTTATATCCACTATTACCAGACCTTTATCAAAACCTGCTATATATGCATAATCACCGTCCACATATACTCCGTAAACCTTAGTAAAATTATTATAGTTTCCTACCTTTTTGGGTTTTGTTTTATCACTTATATCTACTATTACAAGTCCAGAATCTCCAGCTGCAAGATATGCATAATTTCCTTCCACGTACACTCCCTCTACACTATAAAAATAACCGGGATCATAATCTCCTACTTTTTTAGGATTCGTTTTATCACTTATATCCACTATTTCCAAACCATGATAATAATTTGCTACATATGCATAATTATCATCTACAAAAACATCTCTTGCTGTACCTTCAAGATAAAGAGTATATGTTTTCCTTGTTGTTTCATTATATATAGCAAGTCCACTATCTCCCGCTGCAATAATATCATAATCATCCACATGAACACCGCTATATGCAGAAGGATTTGAATATTTATCTACATATTCATAAATTGGTTTATCAAAACTATATTGATTACTAATATCAACTACCGCATACCCATCCCCTGTTACATAAGCATAATCACCTGAGATCACGCCATGATGTACTGAAAAATCATCAAAATATGAATCAATAAGATACGCTTTGTTTAAATCAGTTATATCAACAGCTTTTAATCCTCCTTCAGTTCCAAGAAATATATTTTTTTGAACACCATATATTTTTATACCAATAATTTCATATGCAGAACCATTTGTTGAAACTGACGTTACCTTTATTGGATTTGTTTTATTTGTTATATCAACTATTACCAACCCATTATCATAATCTGCCACATATGCATAATTTCCATCTATATATACTCCATAAGCTGTCCCTGTATCATAATTTCCCACTTTTTTAGGATTTGCTTTATCGCTTATATCCACTATTTCCAGACCTGAAATACCAGCTGCAAGATATGCATAATTTCCATCTACATATACTCCATAAACATATCCTGTATTATACATCCCTATCTTTTTAGGATTCGTTTTATCGCTTATATCCACTATTTCCAGCTTATCAAAAGTTGCTATATACGCATAACCATTTGTTACTACAATATCTCGAGCATCCGATGGCATATACGCACCATCATGCTTTTCTATTAATTCTGGATTTTTTACATCGCTAAGATCAATTATATCAAGATCTTCGGTATACAAATATACACCGTCAAAACAGAAACTTGTAGATTCATGCGGCAAATCTATTGATGATACAAATACCGGATGTTCCGGATCTGAATTTACATCATATATCGCAAGCATACCATCACCATACACAAACATATAACCATTTTGAATCATTTTCTTTTCTGTTGTAAATGACCATACTTTACTTGATATCTCCTCTCCTTTACGATTTTTCGCAACCACTTTCCAATAGTATGTTTTACTTTTTTCAAGTTCAGGTATATTTACAGAAGTTTTATCTAAATCTTTATAAACTAGTTTCATCGAATTCTGTGATTCTCCAAAATACACATCATAACTTATAATATCTCCTTCTGAACCTATTGATCCTTTCCATTTCAAACATAGGTGATTTATATTTACATTTTTTGCTCCATCTACAGGCTCTGGAGTAGTTGGTGCTATTGTTTGAATATTTTCTTTTGCTTTTTCCGATTGGTGAAAACAGGATACCATAAAAAACAGCATAGTTATTGTCACCATCAAAAATACAATGACTCTTTTCATCATCCTGCCCCCTTATTTTCAATTGAATAAAATATTAAATTACCAACTATAATGTATCATTTTTTTTTTTTTTTTTTTTTTTTTTTGAATTTTTATTAACTAAATATTTTAATTTAGAAAATTTTTTGTTTTTATGATGATTTCACAAATACTAAATGGTTTCAATAATAATTGAAAGATTTCATTCAAAATTTAGAAGTATCATAATAAATATGGTATAATATTTGCAGAGTAAGTGAAATAACTTTATATTATATTGAAAATAATACTATTTCTATAAAACCACCAATTATACCAGGAGATGATTGTATGGAAAGAATAAAGGTTAAAAATTTTATAGTTCTTAAAAATATAGATATTGAGTTAAAACGGTTAAATGTTTTTATAGGAAAACAGGAAAATAGAATGAAAATATTAAAATATTTAAAATTTAGTAATTTTATAAGCGAAGCCTATTGGCTTCGTTTTTTTATTAGCATGTTATAATTAATTAAGTGGAAAAGTTATAGTTGACAGCAGGGAGACAGATATTGATGATAGAAATTGTAGCAGTTTCTGATGAAGAAAAGGGAAGTATTCATAAAATAATTAAAAAATGCGACATTTTGCTTGGTTGCGGTGATTTATCACCGGGATATTTTGATTTTTTATTGAATACATTAACCCCTAAAATTAGCTTAATGATTTATGGAAATCACGATAAAAAATATTTCAAAAAGTTTGAAGATATAAATTTAAACGATTTTTCTGATATCTATACAGGAATTAAAGTAATCCACAATGAAATTATAAATATCAAATCAGCTCTTAATATTTCTGAAGATGTGTATATTACCGGATTTTCCGGTGCACTATCTTATGGTAAAAAGCCATTTCATTTTAAAGAAAAGGATGCAAAGGCTTTTTGCCACAAGTTAAATCGCAGCAAATTTTTAAATAGATTTAAAAAACTGGATGTAATTATCTCCCATTCGCCACCTGGAATTTCAAATATTTTTGATGATATGGATGATTATCACAAAGGTTCAAAACAATTAGCAAAAATTTATTTAAAATATTTTCCAAAAATCTGGTTTTATGGCCATATTCATCCAAGATATACCAGCAAACCTTTAAATTTTAAGATTTATTATAAAGGGAGAATTTCATATTTACTTAATACAGTTCCTTTTAAGTATGTATTATATGATGAAAATTTGCATGATATTGTAAAAATAAAAGGTGAAAATGGAAGGATTAAATTAAAGGAAATTTATTTATGATTTTCGGGGAGAGGATATAATGAATCGATTTGACAGCGCAAAGGAATACAAAAATGCAAAGAAAAAAGGGGAAAGGGAGTTATTATACTGGGAAGGTAGAGGGAAAGACGGATATTTACCTTCTTTAGAACATTTGCTTCAAAAATATGAAATTAGTGGAGAACAATACCTTGGAACGATAGAAATACCACTAAAAAAGGTTAAAGGCACTTATTACGAATCCCGAAGAAGTGCATTTTCAAAAAACTTTCTTCCATTGTTAGAAGAGACAAGTGAATTTGCAATTAAATGGATGAATCTTTTTGAAGCACAGCAGGAAGAAGGCATAAGGGAACCTATAGTAGCTTATGAATTTTTAAATTATTTTTATGTTGTAGAAGGAAATAAACGAGCAAGTGTTTTAAAATATCTCGAAGCACCTTCAATTGTAGGAAATGTAAGAAGGATAATACCAAAATATGATGAACTGGACCCTAAAATTAGAATTTATTATGAGTTTCTTGATTTTTATGAAAAAACAAAAATAAATATGATATGGTTTAAACGGGAAGGAAGTTTTAAGGAACTTGAAGAAATCCTTTTGAAACATGTAAAGGAAACCAATCAAAACCCCAATGAATTTTTCAAATATTTTGAAAAATTTATATACTGGAACTTTAGAAAGGTGTATCATTCTCTTGGTGGCGAAAGTCTTCCTTTGACTACCGGCGATGCCTTTCTTGAGTATATAAAAAAATATGGAATTGAAGATAATATTTTAGACAAAGAATTAAAAGCAAGAGTAAAAGAATTAATTAAGGAGCTTGAAACTGTTTATTTAGAAGAAAAAAAAGATTTACTACATGAAATGTTAGCTTCTTTTATTAAATTGTCAGCTGCACAGGAAAAGACTTTAAATATAGCTTTTGTGTATAGAAATACTATTAATGAAAGCACCTGGGTTCAGGCTCATGAAATTGGAAGAAATTATATTGAAGAAAAGTTTAAAGATAAAATTCATACTACATATATTGAGAATGTAAAAAAAGAAGATTCATATGAAGTTATTCAAGAATTGGTGGATAAGAATTATAATTTAATTATTACTACAAGTTTTGATTTTATGGATTCAACTTATAAAGCAGCTGTAAATAATTTGTCTGTAAAGTTCTTAAATTGTGCGGGATATAAGAGTTATAGAAATCTTTCTGTATATTTCGGAAGAATATATCAACCACAATTTTTAACAGGAATGATAGCGGGAATTATGACGAAATCAAATAAGATAGGGTTTATTGCGCCTTATCCATTACCTTTATTTGTAAGGAATTTAAATGCTTTTGCTATAGGAGTTAAAATGGTAAATCCATCAGCTGTTATTGACGTAAAATGGACAAAAGAATGGATAAACTATGAATTAGAAAAGGAATTAACGGTGAAACTTATAGAATCTGGAAATGATATAATAGCTTCTAATCTCGACACTCTTACTCCTCTGGAAATTGCCGATGAGCATAATGTATATAGCATAGGATATAATATAAAAAAAGATGAATTATTTCCAAAAACCAATATAGCAGCTGCAACATGGAATTGGGGACCTTTTTATGAAAAAATTGTAAAAAAACTTTTGAATGATGAGTGGGAGATTACCACTTCAAAACATCTAAAGGACTTAAGAAAGTACTGGTATGGAATGGATAGAAAAATTGTAAGATTATTTAAATCGAAGAATTTGCTTCCCGGACAAAGCGAGAATCTTATTGAATTAATGAAAAACGCAATAAAAAACAGGGAATACGATGTGTTTAGCGGTCCAATTATAGATGCAAATGGTAATATAGTAGCAACAAATGATGAAAGTATTACAGATGAAGAATTATTAAAGATTAATTGGTATCTTGATAATATAAAAGGAGAACTGGAAAAGATTATATTTACCACTGATTAAATTTAATAACAAAGTGCCGGAATTAATCCCGGCACTTTAATTTTATATTATTTATTAGAAATAAATTTTTATATTTAATGAGATTGAATTTAAATCTTCCATTGATTTTAATGAGTGTTCATCTGATTCGGCATATGCATATTTTAACTGTATTGAAGGCTCAAAGTTATCAATTCCATTATATGCAATTTTTAATGTTCCCATGTATCCGGGTTCATATTTATCATTGATTTTTGAAAACGCTGCTAATCCAAGACCTTCAAAGGATACATTGTTTATCTTTGCTTTTATATACATATCGCTTCCAAATGAAATATGCCCTTTTAATTCCTCTGTTGGCAAACCGTTAAATCCTTCAATTCCCAATGTAAAGTCTTCTCCGTGTGTATATTCGATACCTCCTACAGCCTTTACATAATACTTTTCAAAAATGTCCACTTCTGTTGAATCTTTTGTCTGAACTGTTGTTGTTGGATTTTCAGGATTTGGAACATAATATGTTGTATCTACTTTTATATATGTTTTTTCTGGCATAATTAATGCTGCTTCGCCATGATAGCTTATAGAATCAAAGAAATAGGATATCCCCTGAAAATCTAATGTTACTACATTTCTATATGGTCTGTATAATGTTGTTTTTGATGTTCCTGTTCCATCTTTTGAATAATTTATTTCTATTGTTTCTGGAACTGTAAAGTGATAATGGTCATGAGCATAACCTAATTTGATATTGTAATTTGAAATATCCATTGAAACCTTTGCACTATAATCGCTATTTACAGGCAATAATTCGTCTATATTTTTTGTTTCTGTATAGATATTTTTAACTTCATATATATCTGGTAAGACCATTAATGTTTTAAATGCATATGTAAGTGTTGCTGCGTTCTCAGAAATTATTGTTTCGTTTATTGTTTTTGGATATAGTATAAATGAAGGTATATCGTCATATGTTTTTGGTGTAAAGGTTAATTCATATGTATAGTCTGCAATGTATCCATTTAAATATATTCCATCTACAGGTAATGTTTTTAATGGTTCAAATGGATTAATTCCATCATGTGCTGGAATTGTTACTGAAGGACTGTAAAATGTTGAACTGCCGCTATCAGGAATAAACCTTCCGACTCTTAATGTTGCTTCATCAAGATAAATATCTGCAAACGCTTCATTGAGTACATATAATGCCCATGGTAATGATGGAGATATTAAATATACTGATGATGGCATCAATGCTGCATACTGTGTTGTATCAATATCTGAGTTAACATTTAAATCAAAACCGTCTAATTTGAATAAATCTATTGAAAATCTATAATAAAGATTGTCGAGTTCATTTTCAAGTGTAATATTTGTTTTTAATCCACTAAATGTTGTTGATGCATTATTTGAGAAATTATAACCGTATATATAATTTAAATCACCAGAAAAGCCAAATAATGTCAATGCTAACAATGTGAGCGATATTATTGTTACTATGCTTTTTTTCATACTCTCGCCTCCAAAATCTTATTTTTTATTTTTATTATTGATACTTCAAAACAGGTTTTGAGATATTTCTCTTGTTAAAGAATTTCTTTGTAATTGGAATATCAAATTCAACATTTTTAATAATAAGTATTGTTGAGTGATTTTCTTCAATGTTGTTTAATTCTATTCTTGTTGCGAGAATATGACCCGAATAATCTTTTACATCGCTAAATGTCATTACCTTTATTAATTCTCCATTTTTGTTATAAAAATCTATTTTTTTAAAGAGCATGTTTTCTTTTTCTATTAACGCTACTATCTTTCCATAATCACTGTCCTTTTCATGTGGAATTATTTCTACTGTATATGATTTATCATCTTCATTTATAAGATTTGCATCGTAATCGCCGTTTTGTTCGTTGTATAATAATGAAATATCGTTGTATTTAAAGTCTGAACCTACAAATTTTCCATTTTTTGCACCGCCGGAAATCCTCTTTGTTTTTCTATATGCTGGCATATAAAGGTAAATTTCATCGTCTGATAATGTGAGCAATGTAATTCTTTTTACTTCTGATGGCTTATTAAATCTTACAAGCGCAAGTGTGTCGTCGCCATCATGCATAATATACATATCAAATTCCCTTTCCCTGATATTTCCATTAGCGTCTTTTAACTGCATGATCACAAGTGATTTTTCTGTTTTGAAATTATCGTGTGCGTCTTTTAATTGATCCAATACTTCCTGCCCTGTAATTGCAAATGCGGAAACAACTGTTAAAATAATTACTGTGAGTAATACCAATCCCTTTTTGTAGTTCATGCTTTCTCCTCCTCCATTTTTAATTTTCTTTTTAGTAATGATTCTTTTGAGAATTTATTTAAAAGATTTTCATTAAGCATTGTCATTAATATAGGGAATATTGTTAAAGTCAATATAGGAGCCACTAACATAGCTGTTGCAGTTAAAATACCAAACTGACTTAACATACCTATTTCTGAGAATATAAATGTTGCAAATCCAAGAATAACTGCAAGAGAGTTAATTAATATAGCCCTTCCAGAGGTTGCTGATGTTCTTATTGCAGCCTTAAACTTATCCTTTGTAAGCCTATATTCTTTCTTAAATCTTGTTAAATAGTGTATTGTGTAATCTATACCTGTACCAATAGTAATTGATGCAATTGTTACTGTTGCTGCATTTAATGAAATACCTGTTAGCCCCATTATTCCAAAGTTGACAATTATAGTAAGAGTAATAGGAATTAATGCGAGTATTCCAAGAACCACAGAATGCATTTGAATTGCAAATAATATAAATACAAGTGCATAGGCAAGCATCATACTTTCTTTTTGATTGTCAAATACCATATCATTAACCTTGTTTGTCAATACCGGAATACCGGTAACCCTTACCAATAACTTCTTATTTCCCCCTGGAATTACAACTTCCTCATCATTTACATATTGTGAAAGTTCTTTTATATAATTTTCTTTTAATCCTGTATTTAATGATTTCAAAGTATTTTCCACATATAATGCCTTTAATGTTGGTTCGTAATCATATACAAAATATTCATAATATTCTGAAATATATTCATCCACTGATTCTGGATCTTTTAAATATGCATTGAATGTATTCATATCAATTGTTTCTTCACCATATTCAGCAAGATAATTATTAAATAGATTTAATATCATTGTTTTATCCATTCCTGAAATTATCTCGTTTATATCAGCCTTTCTTGCTTTTAACATTGTATTTAAAACTTCTTCTGTATATGTTCCATTTCTTGCTGCTATGAATTGTTTAAGTTCGTGTTCAAATGCTTTTATGTGTTCTGGATTTCCAACGTCAAATTCTTCTGTATTGTAATCTGTATAGATATAATCATTAATATATTTTCTTAAGTCATTTTCAAGGATTTTAACCTTGTTAAAACTCTTGGTGTTTACCATCATTTGAGAAATTCCCTCGTTCTTTTCAGCGGATAATATCTTATCTATTCCTTCACTACCTTCAATCATCATATAATCCTGTTCCATTGCTGCGTTTGAACCAGGAATGTACTTTACGCCTGTAAATCCTTCTGTTAGATTTGCAACAACATCACCTATATTTGAAATCTGTGAAATAACATCATAATTCTTTGCAAATAATGAAATATCTCTAATAGATCTATTAAAGTAGAAATCCCTGAATGTATTGTCTCCTTTAGCCACTAAATCAACGAATATATAATCATTTCCACCATAATTATTTCTTAAGAACTTAGAACTTTTAACCATTTGTGTTTTGTCGCTCATGAAATTTTCTATTTGCATATCAGATTTGATTTTTGGAATATAGAATGTTGTAAATAATACAAGAATTGCTATTATGGACAATGTAATGGCTCTATGATGTACAATCTTATCTGTAAAGTTTCTTAAAAACGGACTTTCTCCGTCTTCAGATAATGTTACCTTCGACTTTGGCTTGAAAATTAAAAGCATTGCTGGAACAAATATAGTTGCCATTAGTAATGCTAAAGCTATACCAAGTGAGGTAAATATTCCCAATTGCCACACAGGAGTAAGATCAGCTGTTAACAATGATAAGAATCCTGCGATAGTTGTTAATGCACTTAAAACAACTGCTGTTCCTACATGCTTCAATGTTTCATTTACAGCTTTTTCTGCTGAAATACCCTTATGCAATTCTTCATAATATTTACTGATAATATGAATTGAATATGCTGTTCCTATACCAACAACTGCAATTGGCACTGCTGATGTTGTTATGTTAAAGTCTATTCCCAACAATTCCATTATTCCAACTGTCCATATATCAGCAAGCAAAACTGAAATGATAGGCAATAACACACCTGCTATGTTCTTATAACTAAAATAAAGAACAGCCATAACGAGAATTAAAACAATAGGAATTAACTTTAATAAATTATCTTTTACTATTTCCTCTATTTCTCTATTCGCAATTGCTGTACCAAAGATATAATAATCAACACCTGCATCTTTAAATACATTTTCAACCTTTAAACCTGCTGATTTCTCTTCAACATCCTTTTTTAATCCAATTGCAAATAATACGCTTTTTTCGTTATCTGATATAAATTTTCCTTTAATCATATCATCGTTTTTTAATTCATTTTTCAATTCTTCTGGACTATACGATTTAATGCTTGAAAAATCAAATGTTGATTCAAGGTTTCCAACTGAAATATCTCCATCTTCTGTTGTGCTAATCCTTGGAGCATTAACAGGTGAAATAACATTATCAACTACATCAAGTTTCTTTAATTCTTCCGTGAGTTTATATATCTCTGGAAAGTGTTTATACACATCGTCATACTTTACTGCTGTTAAAATCATGCCGTTTAAACCAAATGTATCTGCCACTTCGTCATAAATCACCTTGTCAGGATCATCTTTTGGAACATAACTTGATATATTATCATGAACACTGACCTTTGCTGCATAAATACCAAAAACAATTGTTAAAACCGCTACAAGAATAACTATAAATATAGAATTTTTACGGTTTAACTCCATCTTATCTCCTCCTCCTTTTGGTGGCAATTATTGAATACTTATCTTCACGTTTATAATATATACTCCTCAAATGTTTCAAAATTATTTAAGGATTAAGAATTTTTTGGTGGCAGATAATTAAGACTTAATTAATGTGGTAAAATATAAAATGAAAGGAGAGATAAAAATGGATTTGATAAAAAAATTAAAAGATGATAGCAGCGCAGAAAGATTTTTAATAGAAGCTGGAATATTGAATATAAAAAGCGAATGTCCATATTGCGGAAGCAAAGAAGTTTATACAATAAGAAGAAATCATTTTAAATGCAAATCATGCAGGAGAGAATGGTCAAGATACAATGGTACTATTTTCAAGGATATAAGAATTAAACCTTTGAAGTTTGTAAGAATTGTTCATGAATTAGCCGAAGGAAAAATGATAAAAAAAATCTCTGAAGATTTAAATGTTTCCTATAATACCGTTTTAAAAATACGAAAGCTTATTTTAAAACGATTTATAAAAAGGATATTTGGTGTCGAAGATGTAGGAGATTTTTTTGCTGTTGGTATAAAATATAAAGATAATAATATAGATATGAAATATTTCGAGGAATGTAATATTGAAAACTTAAAAAATATTGAAAACGAAAAGCTTGGAAGGTTGTATATTTTTAAAGATATAAATAATTACGATGTTTTCATAATCTTTTCTGAAAAACCCATTAAAATACTCGAAAAAAATTCCAAAAAAATTAATTTACAGGAAGCTCGTAAAGAATTCCATGAGTTTATAAAACATTTCTCAGATAGTGTGGTAAAAGGAAAACTATCCAATGGTAATTCACTGTTGTTTGCACTGGCACAATCTCATGTTGTAAGCACTCATGGTAATGAACGCTTATTCTATATTTTTTTAGAATTATTAAAACAAAAATAAGGGCTGTTTCAAAAGAAACAGCCCTTGATTTATTAATGTTGTAAATATATAAGGTAATATACAAATGCAATTGCAAGTACCCAGTTTAACCAGTGAATTTCCTTACCTTTTCCTGATAATACCTTAACTAATGGATATGCTATTAAACCAAGAGCAATACCATTAGCAATAGAATATGTCAATGGCATCATTATAATTGTTATAAATGCTGGAACAGCTTCTGTTGTATCTTCCCATCTGATTTTTGTTAAGTTTTTCAACATTAAAGAACCAACAAAAATCAATGCTGGTGCTGTTGCTGCAGCTGGAATTGTTAATCCTAAAGGTGAGAAGAATAACATAAGAAGCATTAATACAGCTACAGTTACTGATGTTAAACCTGTTCTTCCACCCTGTGCAATACCTGTTTCACTTTCAATATATGTTGTAACTGTTGAAGTTCCAAATAATGCACCTACAGAAGTACCTATAGCATCAGCCATATATGCTCTATTTGATCTTGGGAAGTCTTCTCCATCTTTTATAAATCCAGCACTTTGAGCTAAACCTGTTAATGTACCAAGTGTATCAAAGAAGTCAACAAAGAAGAAGGTTAATACCACAACCCAGAATGAACCACTTACTAAATCACCCCATGAAAGTTGAAGTTTCATAAATGTTGGTGAAATATCAGGAATCTTTCCGATTATTCCCTGATAATGTGTAACTCCAAAAATTGGGAAAGCACCTATTATTGTTGATATAATAATACCAAGAAGAATCGATCCTGGAACTCTTAACGCAAATAAAACAGCTGTTATAATTAAACCAATTATTGCAACTAATGCATTTGGATCAGTTAAATCTCCCAATCCAACAAATGTTGCAGGATTAGCTACTATAATACTTGCATTTTTCATACCGATAAATGCGATAAATAAACCTATACCTGCACTTGTGGCAAATTTTATATTTTGAGGAATAGCTTTTACAACAAAACTTCTTGCCCCTGAAGCTGTTAATAAAATAAATACAAGACCTTCAACAAAAATTGCACCCAATGCAACCTGCCATGGAATCCCCATTTTCAAAACTACAGTATAGGTAAAATATGCATTTAAACCCATACCTGGAGCAAGAGCAAATGGATAATTAGCATATAATCCCATTACCAATGTTGCAGCTGCTGCACCAAAAATTGTAGCAACCATTACAGCACCAAAATACTGAGTATAAACATCGCTTCCAACTTCTGCACCTGGAGCCATAGCTGTTACCAGAATACTTGGATTAACAAATAAAATATAGGCCATACTTAAAAAAATAGTAATACCAGCAAGGATCTCAGTTGTTACAGTTGTACCGTTTTCTCTTAACTTAAAGAACTTTTCCACCCCATAACACCTCCTGAGTTTTAAAAAATATAATATACCTTTAACATTATTGTATAAGTAATAGTTTACAAAATTATTTCTAATTTATTTAAATTAAATAAAATTTAATATTTTAATCATAAAAAACAAAAGCATCCCCCAGGAAGAGAGATGCTTTATTACAATTATATTATCTCTCTTCCTGTAGTCAGACAGTTTACGGCTGTCTGGTAGAGACTCCCGAGCCATATTCCCGGGATTATACAGGAAGAATCCTTGTTCACCTATTTACTTTTCATACCTTACCATTTTCTGTTTCGCCATGATCTTTTATATCATTATTTTTTTCCTTTTTAACTTCATATTTTTCCTGATATTCTTCAAAAATTTTATTAAATTCTTCATGATACTTTTTAAACACTTCTAATACCTCTGGATCAAATATAGAAGGTTTGGTTTTAAAATCACCGTTAACTATAATATTATAAGCTTCTTCATGAGAGTATCCAGCTTTATACGGTCTATCGCTTCTCAATGCATCATAAATATCAGCAAGCGCAACAATACGAGCTTCAATAGGAATCTCCTCTCCTTTTAACCCAAAAGGATATCCAGAACCATCATATTTTTCGTGATGATATAATGCTATATTTTTAGCCATCTGGAAATATTCATCATTTCCAAATATTTCTTCAGCATATAATGTATGTTTTTTCATTTCCTCGTATTCTTCAGCCGTCAGCCCTCCAGGTTTATTCAATATATCATGATTTATCATCAATTTACCAATATCGTGTAAAGGTGCGTATGTTTCAATATCATTTACAAATTTCGCATCAAAACCCATTTTTTCTGCTATTAACCGCGAATATTTCGCAACCCTATCAATATGAAAACCTGTTATTTCATCATATTTTTCAGCTATTGCAGAAAGATGCGAAGAAAATTTTCTATAAGAAACCCCAAGATCATTATATGCATCTTCCACCTGATTATATAAATCTTCAAGTTCTTTATTTGTAGCTTCTAATTCTTCTGTTGATGCACTAATTTCATCAAATAATTCTATCATTTCTTTTATAGCTAAAAATTCAACTTCTTTTAATTCTTCTAATTCAGTAAAATGGAATTTTTCTTTTTTTATTGGTTCCAGAATATTCACAAAATCATTTTCAGACAAAATCATAAAACTCTGTCTATCCATAATTCTTAATTCTTTTAAGAAACTTTCCATGCTCTTTATTATTTTATTAAATTCCTGTTCAAAGGTTTCCATAAGACTTAAATTTCTTTTTTTGAACCACAAATTCACATAAATCAATAATAATATAATTATCGAAATAAAAATATTGTATATAACATATTTTGTAATATCAATAGAGGTCACAAGAGTTATATTTTTCCATTTCTTCTTTAAGTTAAGATATATCCTGAAGTTATCAGTTGTAATAAAATTAAATTTATTAATATTCAAATCAGATAAAATCAATTCTCCTGATTCATCAATTATCGAAAAATAGTATGTTGAATTATGCAGTAAATTTAAAGCATTTAATTCACCTATTAAATATAAGGAATTATATTTACTTACAATATATATTTTCTCAGGTTCATTTGAAAATAGCTCAGTTTTTAAAATTAATGTATCCATATTCTTCATATTTTGCAGTTTAAAAAGAAGTATCTGATTAATATATTTATCTTCAAACAATTCATCTGGTAGCGTTTTTCTAACCTTTCCTGTTTGTTCAACAGCATAAAATCTTTTAATGTTAATGTCTTTAAGCAGCTTTTCATCATCAATAATGCTAATATACTTTAAATGATAAAAATAATGATTCATAACATCTGAAAAAGCGTCATAATTATTCTGCGAGTAATTAGAAAGATTGCTATATGACATATAAAACGAAAAAGTCCAGATTAATATAATAATTGCGAAAAATACAACATTCTGGATAATAGATTTTTTAATATAACTATGCAAGATATCTCCAAACTTCATTCTTGAGCCCCTTTGATTTTTATATTAATATATCATTGATATATTAATTCAGTGTAAATTATAACAAAATCCCCCGCAAAAAAAATTACGGCATGGAAACAAAAAATTTAAATCTGTTCCAAAAATAGAAAATATTTTCTTTTTTATCTATTTGCAAAAATAATTTATTATTTTTAATATTCTTGGTATAATAGAAGTGGAGATGAATTTTTAGAGGGGGATAATATGATTGATACTAAATTAAAACATATAATAAATAAATATAGCTTAAGTTTTGATGAAAAAAAATTTCAAAATGTAAAAAAAATTATTCAATATTTAGGAGAATTGGACGAAGAAATACTGGAAAATATAATTCTTGAAAATTATACCATTGGAGAATCCTATTTTTTCAGAGATGAAAATCTATGGAATATATTAAAAAGAAAAATCCAGACAAAAAATAATTGGGATATTTTAAGCCTTGGTTGTTCAAGGGGAGAAGAGGTTTATACAATGTCTTTTATATTAAATGATTCTGGAATAAATTATTCCATAAAAGGTGTTGATTTATCTTATGAACGCATCCAACAGGCAATAAAAGGGGAATACAAATTCTGGAGTGTTAGATTTCTTAAAAAGGATTTAATTGAAAAATATTTTGAAAAAAAAGATAACTTTTTTTATGTAAAAAATAATTATAAAAGGGATATATCCTTTATGCAAAGAAATATAATATTGGAAGCAAAGGATAATTCGAAAACATATGACATTATATTTATTCGTCGAGTTTTAATATATTTTGAAGAATATCAAATTAGCAAAATTTTAAATGATTTAAAGTTACTATTAAAAAAAGATGGTTATTTAATTCTGGGTAAAGGGGAATTTTATCCAGAATTGTTGGAATTATTTGAACCGGAATTTTATGATGATATTGTTCTGTGGAAAAATTCAAAAAATAAAATATTAAAAAAGAATACTAAAACTTCGCTATTTAAAAATAAAATCAACTTAAAATATCTGGAAAAAAAGAATTTACAACCTTCAAAAAATAATATTGAAAAAAACATTTTAAAAGACAAAATATTAAAAACATATACTCATGTTACTTTAGAAGAAGAGCTTGAAATAATTGAAGAAATGCTTAATAAAGAAAATTTCATTATGGCCTATGAAAGAATCTCACATGCTATTGAAAAATATCCTTTAAATTATCTTTTATGGAAATACAAAGGTTTTGTAGAATTAAGGCTTGGAAAAAATTTTAAAGATTCAATATCAAAAGCTATATATTTAAATCCTGACGATCCAGAATTATGGCATTTAAAAAATAGTTGAGGTGTTATAGATGGAATATTATATATGTGAAATAAAGGATATTGAAAACAGAACACGAAAAATAGCTATCGAAAATAATATCATAGGGATTTCAACATCTTTTATCCCTGAGGATACAGGAAAACAGTTTATAGGTTTTTCAGAATTTAACGGGAATTTATACCCTGTTGTAACCCTTCCGCTGGAAGAAAAGCTCGTTTTAAAAATCTTTCTAATATATGAAAAAATGGCTTTTGGCGTAACCTCAATAATAAAAAAAACAAAAATCGACAAAGTGCACATTATTTCTGAAAAAATGCTTGAATTATTCCCTGAAATGAAAATATATTCCGGATATTTTGAAGACGAAGGGGAAGATATACTTGTATTTAATATTGAAAATGCATTAAAACAGGATATGCCAGACGTAATAGTAAAAAACAGAAAAATTAAAAGAGGGACACATCAAAAATTATTACAGGATTTCTTTATTATAGATGGCAAATATGCTGTTGAAAGATACAAAATACTTAATATTTCCGGTATTGAAAAATTTGCCCCTTTTTCATTTAAAGAATTTGACGGATTTGTTGAATATAAAAATGAAATTTTCCCTGTATTGAAAACTGACGAAGAATTTAAATGGCTCGTTATAAAAAAAGGTTTTAGCCTTTTATGTAAAAATATCCAGACAACAAATGGTGAAGTTATATCAGATGAAAAGAATAAAAAGTACTTAAAAGTTGGCAAAAATATATATGAAATTCTGGAGTGATATAAATGGAAATGGATTTTTCTCAGATATATTTTGATGAAATGGAAGAACGATTAAACGAAGCTATTGAATTATTGAAAAAATATCTTGAAACTCATGATCCCATTATAATAAAGGATTTACATAGAATCTTTCATACACTAAAAGGTTCTGCTGGGCTGGTGGGATTAAATAATATACAGAGCTTTATGCATGTTCTCGAAAGTGAATTTAAAAAACGTTTAGACAATGAATTGGAAGAAGATTTTGTTGCCAGGATAATGAAGATTTCAGCTGAGATTGTAAATAAAAAAAAGGATTTAACTCCAGATGAAGTTAAATATTTTTCTTCAATTCTTGAGGGTAAAGAAGATATTGATAGTTCATCTGGAAGAGTTTCCATTGACTCAGTTCACATAGATTACTTTGAAAAAATCTTCGAAGAAATACTTAAAGCAGAAAATCTATTAATTCAGGGAAATAAAAATAGCGCTTTAAAAAATTTAAAACAACTTAGAAAATCCATACAAAAAATTATAGAAGATTCGAAGTTCATTTCTTTAAACAAAGTACTTGAAGATTTTGAAAATCTTGTTTATCAGGAAGCAGTTTTTAATAAAAAGAAAGTCCGTTTAGAACTTTTTGTGGAAGATGAAAAAATAGGAAAAAAAGACGCAAAATTTTTAAGAAATATTCTTGTACATCTTGTAAAAAACGCAATTGCACATGGCATTGAATTACCCGAGGAAAGAATTAAAAATAATAAAAAAGAATACGGAAAAATAACCATAAAAAGCTATTCAAAAGGCGAATTTTTATATATAGAGGTCACAGATGATGGTAAAGGTATAGATATAGAAAAAGTCAAAGAAAAAGCAAAAGAAAAAGGAATTACTTATGAAGATCCATACGAAATAATTTTTGAATCTGGATTTTCAACAAAAGAAACTGCTGATTTGTCTTCTGGAAGAGGTGTTGGTCTTGATTCTGTAAAAGCTTTTGTAGAATCAAGAGAAGGATTTATAAAGGTAAAAAGCACTCCTCAAAAAGGAACAACATTTATAGTTTCATTTAAAACAGAATTAACTTCAAAAAAAGTTTTAATTGTAAAAAGGCAACATGAAATCTTTGCAATTTTTTCAAATGAAATCCAGGAAGTCCTTAAAGATGCCGAAATTATTAATGACGAAAAAATAAATTACAAAGGAAAAATTATGGATTTAATAGACTTTAAAGAAGGTGATTTTAAATTTATAATCGCCGGAAGAAATAAAGCTATTGCTGTAGATGAAATAATAGGTTATTTTGAAACATTTGTACTACCATATGAAAAAGATTACATTGTTGGGTTTGCCAAAAATATATTTTCTTATCCCGTTCCAATAATTTCAATTGAAGAAGTAAACATTAATAAAAAACGCATTTCAAACAAAGAAAAAACTATTCTTGTTTTAGACGACTCCACATTAACCAGATTTGTTATTTCAAAACTAATAAGAAACGCTGGATTCAGAGTAATTGAAGCAAAATCTGGGGAAGAAGCAATAGAGAAAAAAGGATATGATGCCGCAATATTAGATGTTGAACTTCCTGGAATTTCAGGTTATGAAGTTGCCAGAATATTGAGAAATAGAAATAAAGATTTACCAATTATTATGTTAAGTACAAAAGACTCACCAGAAGATATCAAAAAAGGTCTTGATTTAGGAATAAATGCATATCTATCAAAAAGCGATGATCCAGAAAAAATCGTAATATTATTAAAAAAATTTCTGGAGGTGTAAATTATAAAAAAAATTGTAATAGGTGCATCTGCAGGCGGACCAAATACATTAAAAAAGATATTTGATATAAAAGAAGAATTAAAAATACCTGTTGTACTTGCAATGCATAATCTTTCAAGTCAGGTGGAAAACTTTAAGGACTTTATTGAAGATTTCACCAAACAAAAAGTATATATTATAAATAACATAACCTCCTTAAATGCTGGAATATACATTCCAGAAGGCGGGAAAGACATTATTTTTGTAAATGAAAATACAATTTCCGCAGTTGATTCACAGGATATCATTGCACCTTCAATAAACCATCTATTCAAGAGTTGCGAAAGCTTTGTAAATGATGACTTTTATTTTATACTCCTTGGTGGATTGGGGCAGGATGGAACAAATGGCTTAAAAGTATTGGAAAAGAAAAATGCAAATATATATATTCAAAAGCGTGCGAAATTTCCATATATGACAAATGCCGCAATGAGAAGTCTCAAAAGATACAACAAATTAGATATAGAGGGTATTAAAAATCTTATTTTAAAAATAAACAGGGGTTGATTGTATGAAAAAAGTACTGGTTCTTGACGATAGTATTTCATGGCGTATTTTCTTAAAAAAAAGTCTGGAACAATATGGGTATGATGTTGAAGTAGCTGAAAATGGACTTGAAGGAATTAATAAATTTTTTGATTTTCTTCCTGATATTATAATTTCGGATTATGTAATGCCGCAAATGAACGGAGTTCATCTTTGTAGATTTATAAGAAGCTATGCTGCATTTTCCAATGTTGGAATTATAATTCTAACAGGAGCAAATGAATCAATTAATGAATTTTGGGCAAAAAAAAGCGGCGCAAACATGTTCTTAAGAAAAGACGCTGACCCAGAAGAACTTATGAATAAAATCAAAGAGTTCATTGAAGATGGGAATTATTCAATTGAGTGGACAAGAGAATTTCATAAATTTAGAATGGAACCGTTTAGAGAGTTAGTTGATATTCTTGAAGAATCCTTAAAAATGGAAGTAATAAAATCATCGATATTAAATTTAGTAGAAAAAATGGACGATGAAGAACATATAATGAGAGAGATTTATTTAATTCTTGAAGAATTTTTTAATTTTGAAAATGCCTTTTTTATGCTAATTTCTACAAGTTTTGGAAGAATGTATTCCTTTTCAAAAGATAAAAACTACTCATGCAGTGTTTTAAAAGATTTTCTATTTTCGAATTTTAAAAAACCTACCACACCATCTGAATGGATAATAAAAGGAATGTATGATGATGCCGTTTCAAAAGTGCCTGACAATTATTCAGTTTTTAACATTGAATACAACAAAATAGAACAGGGATTAATTCTCTTTGAAAATGTAAAAAATGAACATAATATGGTATATGTTATGAATATGATATCAGAAACGCTTGGTATATTATTCAAAACATTAAACAATTTCTATGATTACAAAACAGCAGCTGAAAATGATGGTTTAACAGGATTACTCAACAAAAAGAACATACTTGACAAATTAAAAGAATTTCTCATTACATTTAGAAGAAAGAATTATCCACTATCAATAGCAATGATCGACATTGATGATTTCAAAAAAATAAATGACACTTATGGGCATGTAACAGGAGATAAAGTTCTCAAAAATATTGCAACAATAATAAATTCAGAAATGAGGGAAAATGATTTTGCCGGTAGATTTGGCGGAGAAGAATTTTTAATACTAATGCCGGGAACCTCCTGCATCGAAGCCAAAAAAGCTCTGGAACGTATATTAGAATCTGTAAGAAATTATAATTGGAAAGATTTAGGTATAAATCTTCCTGTTACATTTAGTGCAGGTGTTGCCTGTAACTATCAAAATAAAAGTGCAACAATATTTATCAATACTGCCGATAAATTATTATACAGAGCCAAGAAAAAGGGTAAAAACAGAATAATTATTGAGGAGGAATAAATATGAAACTTGAACTAAAGTATTCTTTAGCCATTTTAGGGATTTTCGCCATATTCTTTGTTGCTTTTTTCATAATTAGCTGGGATTTATTCTCAAACAACTTAAGAACAGAAATTCTGGATTCGTTTTTGTATTCATTGAAAATTGAAAGATATTCAATAAAAGACATTTCAAAAATTACAGAAGATTATTTTATAGAAGAATTCACAAAAGAAAACTCCGGATATTATTATGTAATAGATGAAAAAGGATATGCAATACTACATACCGACCCGACAAAAGTAGGAATTCATATTGTCAAAGACGCAAAACTTGATGATTTATGGAAATATATGAGAGAAAATGATGCAGGAACATATGAATATATCTTTGAAGGTGAAAAAAGATATGTATCCTTTGTAAAAATCACCTCAGAAGGAAAAACATATTATCTTGCCCATGCAATAACATATGGCGAATTATTTGCTGACTTAATAAAAACCAGATATTATATACTAAACATATTTATAATCTTCATGGTAATATTCTTTATTATTTCATATTATCTTGGAAAATGGCTAACACTGGCAATAAAAAAACAGGTAAAGAGTATAGAAGAATTCTCTGCAAATGTTGCTTCATTTATAGCTGAAAACAGTGCAGCTGCAGCTGAAATGGAATCTGTTACTAAAAACACGCAAAAAAATATAAATGAACTTGACGAATTAATTCAAAACTTTGCATCTGCAATAGAAGAAGGAAGAAGCGAATTAAATTCTATTTTGAACAATGTAAAATCATTCTTCCTGAATATTCAGGACATGACTCAAATGACAATGAAAATAGCAGATTTCATAAATAATCTTTCAGATTTAAACTATAAAATCAAAGATATATCAGAAACAGTTTCAATACTTTCAATAAACTCATCAATCGAAACAAGTAAAGAAGAAATAGACAGAGAGGGTATTTCGAGAATCGCTGATATGATAAACGAACTTGCATATGACGCTAAAAAAACATCAAGAGAATCAGAAAAAGTTTTAAAAAACATTGAGAGCAGTATAACCTCAAGCGTATTGCTTTCAGAAAAAACATTAAAAGAATTATCAAACGTTGAAAATTCCTTAGATTCTATTGATCAGGTTGTCGAAAGCTTTGTAAACAACATCGATACATTATCTTCTTTCTCAAATTCAACAAAAACATTAATAAAAGGTGTTCTTGATGGAATAAAACAAACATTTGAAGCACTCGAAGAAATAAAAAATAACATTGATGAACTTGTTAATATGGCTAAAAAAATCGAATGAAGTGGATTTCCACTTCATTCTTTTTTTTAAATAAAAAACCGATAAAAATTATCTTTTTTAAAAAATTATGGTATAATAATATTAGAATGTGAAAAATTCACAAACTAACAGAAGGAGGCGGGAATATGTTAAGTGATATTGAAATCGCAAGAAAAGCAAAATTAAAAAAAATAACTGAAATTGCTAAAGACATCAATATTAAAGAGGATTATGTTCATCAATGTGGAAATTATATTGCAAAAATTTCTCATCACTACTTAAGGGAATTAAAAGACAAAAAAGATGGAAAATTAATACTTGTTACAGCAATTAACCCAACACCTGCCGGTGAAGGGAAAACCACAACAAGTATTGGATTATCAATGGCTATAAACAAATTAGGAAAAAAGTCAATAGTAACCTTAAGAGAACCTTCATTAGGGCCTGTAATGGGAGTAAAAGGCGGTGCAGCAGGTGGAGGATATTCTCAGGTATTACCTATGGAAGATATAAATTTACATTTTACAGGAGATATCCATGCAGTAACAACTGCTCATAATCTTGTTTCTGCTGTAATTGACGCTCATATAAAATATGGAAACGATCTCGATATAGATGAAACAAGAGTATTCTGGAAAAGAGCAATGGACATGAACGATAGAGCTTTAAGGCAAATAGTTATAGCCCTTGGCGGCCATGCAAACGGAAATCCAAGAGAAGACGGATTTATAATCACTGCAGCATCAGAAATAATGGCTGTATTATGTCTTGCTGAAGATATACCAGATTTAAAAAGAAGACTTCAAAATATTGTAGTTGCAAGAACAAGAAAAGGAAAACCTGTAACAATTGGCGATTTAAAAATTGAAGGTGCTTTGGCTGCGGTATTAAAAAATGCTATAGATCCAAACCTTGTTCAAACAATTGAAAATACGCCTGCATTTATTCATGGAGGTCCATTTGCAAATATTGCACACGGAACCAATTCATTAATAGCAACAAAAATGGCTTTAAAATTAACTGATTACGTTGTTACAGAAAGTGGTTTTGGAGCAGATTTAGGTGCAGAAAAATTCCTTGACTTTGTATCTCCAACCGCAGGATTTAAACCAGACGTTATTGTTTTAGTTGCTACAGTAAGAGCATTAAAATACAACGGAGGAACAAAGGATTTCGAACAGGAAAATATGGAAGCATTAAGAAACGGAATAGAAAATCTAAGAGTTCATATAGAAAACTTAAGAAAATTTGGTATTCCTGTTGTTGTTGCATTAAACAGATTCAGCACAGATACTGATAAAGAACTGGAATTTGTTATAAAATTCGTAGAAAATCTTGGAGTGAAAATCGCATTAAATGAAGCATTTGCAAAAGGTTCTGAAGGTGCCCTTGATTTAGCAAAAAAAGTTTTAGAAGAGTCAGAAAAAGAAAGCGAATTAAAACCTATATATAACTGGCATGACCCACTTGAAGTAAAAATCATGAAACTTGCAAAAGAAATATACAGAGCTTCACATGTAGATTATGAAATGGCAGCAAGAAATAAAATTAAATTCTTCAAAAAATATGGATATGATCATTTACCTGTTATAGTCGCAAAAACACAATATTCAATTTCAGATGACCCTAAAAAACTCGGAGCTCCTTCAAATTACAACTTTACAATCCGTGATTTTGAACTCTCAGCTGGAGCAGGATTTATCGTTGCACTTGCTGGAGAAATTATGAGAATGCCCGGATTACCAAAAGTCTCAAATGCAGTAAATCTTGATGTTGACGCAGATGGAAACATAACAGGATTATTCTAATAAAAGAGGTGATTAATTATGATAATAGATATTGAACCTCTTGCTGAATCCATAAGAAATAAAATATCTGAATTTACAAAAAATCATGAAGTAACTCTGGCAAGTATTTCATGTAATCCAGATCCTGCAACAAAAGCTTATTTAAAATCACAAAAACGTCTATCAAAAAAATTCCGTATTAATTACATATCAATTGAAACAAAAAACAAAGAGGAAATGATTAAATCTTTAAAAAATCTTTCTCAGGATAATAATATTGATGGTATATTTATTGCTCAACCTTTACCATTTGATATTAAGGAAATTATAGAATATCTCAATCCTCAAAAAGATGTGGAAGGAATACATCCATATAATCTTGGTAATTTAATATATGGCAATGCTTATTTCAAACCATGTACCGCTGACTCTGTTGTAAGGATAATAAATCATTTTACCAATCCTGATGGTAAAAAAATCACAGTAATAGGACGTAGTGTAATAGTTGGAACACCAGTTTCCATTATGTTATCTGGTCATGAAAACAACGCCACTGTTTCTATATGCCATAGTCATACAAAAAATATTGAAGAATACACAAAAAAATCTGATATCATAGTTTCCGCAGTGGGAAAACCGGCATTTATAACAAAAGACCTGGTAAACGAAAAAAGCGTTGTAATAGATGTTGGAATAAATGTTGTTAATGATGAGATCGTTGGAGATGTTGATAAAAACTTATATGATTATATTTACGTTACCGAAGTGCCTGGTGGTGTTGGCGAAATAACCTCCTTAATACTCTTAGAAAATACAATAAAAGCTTACAAATTAAAAAGAAGAGATAGCTAAAAAGCTATCTCTTCTTTTTAATTAAACCCATTAAATTCCAGCTGCTACATTAACTTTAACTGTAAACCCTTCAAACTTCCACATTCCACCAAAAGTATCTGAAGCTGATCCTATTGTAAAATTAACATCTGCAAGATGAATATTTAGCCCAAATCCTGTATTTAACGACCATACATTCTGATTCTTGCTTATATCCATCCAGAATGGAATTATCCAGAGATTTCCATCAATTGAAACTCCATAATCAAGTCCTTTTCCCATATAATACTGAAAATGTGGTGTAAAATCAAATAACATATGCGTTGTAAAGAAATAACTAATGCTCATAGGCATATCTTCTGGTGAATTTGGATATTCCATAACCAATGCATCTTCATCCTCTTTAAGCATTGTACTTCCTTCTTCTGTTTCTATATTCATATTTTCTATTGTTATAGAAGATGTTGAAGAAAGGGTATATGCATAATCTGCCTGAGCTGGTTTTAAAACAATATCATTTATTGCTATTCCCCATTTTGCTTTTCTATTATAACCATTAACATATCCTATACTCATTTTAAATCCTGCGCTTTCACTCTTAAATGTTTCCATTAAATCCTCATTTAAATCTGGACCATAATAATCTTCAGAATCTCCTAATAGTGAAGATAAAGATTGCAAAGAACTATTTACATTTCCAACAACAGCATAATCTATCTTCATAATTCCCTTATCTGCATCTGCAGTCTGCGAAAAATCTATACTGCTTCTCATAATCATAACTGGATAAAATTTAGATAACATTATTCCGTATGAATAATTCTTATTACCAAATGAATAATAATTACTTGACTGAGCTATAATATCAACATTAAATATTCCATCTTTACCTTCTAAATCCTTAAATTCTCCATCCTCAACATTTCCCTCTGCAAGAAATTCCACTATTGCATTTGGAATAGACACATCTATATTTCCATCAATTGAATATTCTTTGGCATATGAAAAAGACCATAAATGCAACTTTAAATACAATCCTGTATCAAGATCAAGGGTTATAGGCAATGGATTTCCATCTAAATTATCATATATTTCATTTAAATCTATAACTATCTCTTCTTTAAACAAATCACCCATGGAAATAACAGGATTTGCCAAATCAAGATTTGCGTTTACTCCTATATCTATAAAGTTTCTCGTGCCAAAATCCAATAAAGCTGGATTAAATTTATAATTCCATGGTTTATTTATATTGGGATTTGCAAACAATGAAATGGAAAATATAAAAATCAAAAGTAATATATATAATTTCTTCATATTATTCACCACCTTCCATAAGGTCCATATCTACATCTGTTTTTACTTCTAACCATATTTTTATATCTACTTTTCCATTATCAAGAAAGCTCTGTAAATCACCTGGATTAATTTGAACTTTCGTATCGAGATAATACGGAATTGTATTCATAATAGTTTTTATATCTTCCGATTTAATTTCAATAACATCTTCATGAGAACCGTCCTTTAATGTAAATGTTTTTTTCATTAGCTGTTTATCAAATTTATTTCTTCCTATCAAGATAACTTCCGGTGAAAGACCTGATGTATTATTATATTTTATATGTATCTTAATTGATCCATCATCTCCTAATATAGAATTAATTAAAGTATCATCGCTTTCAGAATTTTCATCTCTGCCCAAAACATCATTTTCGCCTTTTATTTCCAAAAGTGTTAATGGCTCATTTCCTAAAATAGTAAAACTCAAAGGTACTGTCATATCAATTTTAAATGAGAATTTAAAATTATTCAGAGATGTAATATTTGCAGTAATATCATTTGATTTCATTGACATTACAACATCTTTTCCTTTTAAAACTTCCAGCAAGAAATCAGTAATATCTTTTTCTATATTAGTTTTATCCAATACAACATCAACTGATTTAACCTTTTTAACATTATCAACTGTGTATGTTGCTGTTAAGGTTATTTTATTATTTGCACTAACCAGATCCTGAGGAATATTTCCAAGTATCTTTGCTGAAAAACCATCTAATTCTATATCATTTAATGTGAGTGTAGTCTCTTCAGAAATTGGAATTTCAAAATTCAAAGGATTATCCTCTGTAATTATATTTGTATTAATTGGTTTTACACTTGCATTAAGATTATAATCAAGGGAAACTGTTGCTTCAAGTGTATATTTAGATCCCATTTCCAAATAATCATCTTCATTTGAAATATCTATTGTAAGAACTTCGCCATCGTAATTTTGCGGCGATGCTTCAAAGGTAAAGTTTAATCCGTTATCAAGATTTACTTCTCCACTAAAATTAATAACTTTACTTGATTCACCACTAATTACAAATTGATCGTTAACATTTAATTCAGGAATAGCTATTTTTGAATTAATATCAACTGGTAATTTATTATCCCATTCAATTAAAATTGTTGATGGATCCGTAAAGGTTATGGAATTTAAAACCTCTTTTAATCCTGCAAAATCTACAAATTGAGACTCTGAAATATCCATACTATCAGATGATTTTATTTCCACATGTTTTATTTTTGGTTCTTTTAATTCTACGTTTGCAGTAATGTTATCTCCAAGAGATATACCTGCATCTGACTCAATAGCAATTGAAGTAATGTTTATTTCGGCACTTGGTGCTCCTAATTCCAGATCTGTCATATCTATCGTTGCAGATCCTTCTGATGTAAGTTGAAGAGGTGTGCTATTAGTCTGATATATTAAATTACCACTAATACCTGTAAATTTAGCATTTAATAATGTTATTTCTATTGTACCAGAACCAAAAATAACGCTTTTAATATCCTCTGGAATTGGGATATCCTGTTTTATTTCTTTATTTACTGTTACTCTGGAAATTTTTGGCTCTGAAAAGTTTACCTCTGCATTTAATGTGTCTGAATTGCCTGAATCAAAATCAAGTGAAATTTTATCGATTAAAACTGTTGCATCAACTGATAAATTTCCAGACATGGTAATACCTGCTAAATTTAAAGTTGCTTCTCCAGTGTCTTCCACATTAAAATATACTTTATCTGTTGTTCCATCTCCTTTGTTGTATTCAAAGGAGGCTACTATAGAAGCAATCTTTGTATCAGTAATTTTCAATTCAAAACTTCCACTCATAAATGTAACAGATTCTATTTCATCTGGCAAATCCATAGTTTGTGTATTTTCAACCTCAAAGCCTTCTATTGAATTAATTGTTATATCTGGAGTAATTGTAAATGTTGGCGAATCTTCAAAATTTACATTGGCTTTTTGACCTGATTCATTTGTATATGTTGAATCTACTGTAAATTTAAAAACTCCATTTGCATCATATGGTATAGAAACATTATCAAAATTAAGAGGTCCATTTTCTGAAACATCTTTATGCGCAATTAAAATTTCCTTTGTATCATTTGAATATGAATATACTATTGTTGCTTCATATTCTGTTGAAATATTTTGCCATGTTGAAGGGAATTGAATTCCAACGTCAAAGCTACCGCTTATTGTAACTGTGGAAAATTTTGTACTTCCAAAACCGGGATTAATTTCCTGGGTTATTGATTTTCCAGTTTCAAACTCAATACCTTCTGCTGCTTTGATTTGAGTATCAGTGGAAAAAGATATGTTATTTACATTTAATGTATTATTTCCGTTCCCTGTACCACTTGTTATAGTTGCAATTAAGGTTATAATTGCATCTTTAGTAAGAATATCTCCATCTTCTAAAGATATCACCAATGTATCCGATTCTCCTTGAGCAAGGGTTGCAATATTACTCTTTAATACACTTCCATTTGAATTTTTTATCATTACTTGAGTCTCAATTGTAACCGCATCTCCACCATCATTATGCTTAACATCTATATTTATAGCCCCTTGTGAAAATACTAAAGTATTAAATTCTGTTGCGTTTATAGGTTGCGAGACACTTCCATCATCATCTACAGAACCCCAAATTTCTATTTCCAATGAAATATCAGGAAAAGTTACGCTATCAGGAATAGAAATAGCTCCAATATTTGCCTGGGTAGATTCAGGAGTTGAACCAAGATCGGGAAGATTCATAGTAATTGATTGAGGATCAAAATCCATGGAAGGAACTTCAATATTTATTGGATCTATATCATCAATAGAAGGAATGGAGATTTCCTGTATTATTGAAGTACTGAAAGAATCTATTTCTTTAAACGATTCTCCTCCATCTACAACCAATCCAGTTGCATAACGTATTGCCTTTGTTCCATCTACAGTAATTATTTCAGCACCTGGAAGAACGGATTTTATTCCATCTTCAATACCAACTGTAAAATCACTAACTGCTATACTTGTAGCCGAAACTGGAACACCTAAATCCGGTTTGGCTTTTACTTTTACATTTTGCACACATGACGCTAATAGTACCAGCATTAAAATCATAATTCCAATGATAATACTCTTTTTCATAAAATCACCTCTCTTTAAAATTTCTTTTTTTATATTATATCACATTTTCATTAAGTGTTCGCTTTATAACTTTAGACTTATTATATTTTACTAAGTTCTTAATATAGCCATATTTTATGGTATAATATTATATACAGATATAATATAGTAGTTAGGGGGATAATATGTTAAAAAAATATTCCTTATTTTTCTTTTTGTTTTTATTATTTTTCACTTCAGCTTTCTCATATATTAAGTTATATGATGGCTGGGAATATAAATGGGAATCCGAAAAAGAATGGCACAAATATGAAAATCCCGGTATCCCCATTGAAAATAAGGGCGAAGAACTTTTGCTTCGTTATAAGCTTCCAGATGTGACCTTCGAGGAACCTGCTATTTATATACGCGGAATCCTGAATTTTTTTACCCTTTATATTGGTAATAAGGTAATATATAGCAATATTTCTGAAGAAAGTTATTTTAGCCCTAAAAGCATTTTTAAAATCCCTGATAACTTCCAGAACAAATATCTTCTTTTAAAGATAACTTCTAAAAAAAGGGATGTTGGTTTTTTTGGAGAATTTTTACTTGGCAACGAAAAAGAATTATTAACTCATCAAATAGTTTATGAATCGGATAGATTGATTTTAATAGCATTTAATATCTTTATTGGATTTTTGGCTTTTATTTTTGCCATTTATTTCTGGACAATGAATAAAAGCTTAAATGAAGGAAAATTATTTTTATATCTTGGAATCTTTTCTATTTCTCTTTCAACATTTATTATGGGACAAAATCAAACCTTTAAATACTTTTATGATAATCCTGTTTTCTGGGCATATTTAATGGATATTGGAAAGTATTTATCTCCAATTGGCATTCTGGGATTTTTTTATAATATATTTGACTATTCATCAAAAAAATATATTCGAATTCTCATAAAGGCTCATCTTATTATTTTTGCAGGAATTACATTAATTCAGATTTTTACAGGAATAGAACCAAATTATTATGTAAAATATGTATTATTGCTATATTTATTGATGATTATTGATATAATGCTGATGATGTACTATATGTATATTGGAATTTCCAGATTTAAAGATAGAAAAGCTTATATTTTTTCTTTTTCAATTGTTACTGTTTCTATTTTTACCATTTATGAAATTTTAGGGGATTTTAGAATAATAAAATGGGAAAGGCCTTTAATACAGTGGTCCATTTTTATATTAATAAATTCAATGATTATTATGTCCTTGAAAAATATAAAGGATTTAAACCTTGAACTTTCTGTAAAAAACAAAATTCTGGAAATATGGAATGCCGATCTTGACAAAGAAGTATCAAAACGAACAAAAGAGATTAAGATGTTACTTGATAATTCTGGTGAAGGATTTCTGGCTTTTGACGAGAATTTTATAATTGATGATACATATAGTAAAGAGTGCCTTAAGATTTTTGATGGAGATATAGGAAAGAAAAATATTCTGGATTTATTGTTTTCTGAAGATAAGGATTTTGTAAAACGTATTTTTGAAGATATTTTTGCTGAAAATGATTCTTTAAGAAAAGAAGTTTATTTTTCATTTCTTCCTGAAGAAATATTATTTAAAGAAAAGTATTATAATCTAAGATTTAAAGAAATAGATTTTGATGATAAGAAAAAGATAATGCTTGTATTAAAAGATATTACAAACGAAAAAGCACTTGAACAGGCAATTCAAACAGAACGAGAAAATTTAAATAAAATTATAACTGTTATTCAAAATTACGATGCTTTTATGTATAACTTAAAGGATTTCAAATATTTTATATCACATGGTTATATTGAGATTTTTGAATCTAAAGATTCAAAAAATGAAAAGAATTTTGAAATACACAGAGCCATTCATACATATAAAGGAGTTTTTGCTCAATTTTATCTAACTCAAATCTCATATACTCTTCATTTAATCGAAAATGAGATTATAAAGGCTATTGAAAAGAAAACATTTTCTCAAAAATACTTTGAAAAACTATTATTTGAAAAATTCAACATTTATGAAAAGTTATCCTCTGAATTAGATATTTTGAAAGAGGCTCTGGGTGAGGAATTTTTAAATGACGAGGAAAAACTTAAAATACCAAAAAGCAAGATTATAGAATTAGAAAATAAAGTATTAAAATACTTTGAAAATGAAAAGGCTAAAAAAATATTAAAGGATATACGAAAATTAAGATACAAAAAAATCGATGATTTATTAAAACCTTATTTGCAATATTCTAAAGAATTAGCAACTCGCTTAGGTAAAGTTATAAACTATCCTCAAATTATACAGGATGAAGATGTATATATCGATCCGGATAAGTATTTTGAATTTATAAAATCACTTGTTCATGTTTTTAGAAATATTATAGATCATGGTATTGAAATACCCGAATTACGTATTGAAAAAGGGAAAACTGAATATGGAAATATTACAATACGTATTTTTAAAGAAGACGGACTATTGAAAATTGATATTGAAGATGATGGAAGCGGTATTGACAAAAACCAATTAATTGCTGTTGCCAATCGAAAAAATATCCCCTATGACAAAGAGAAAATTTTTGATATAATATTCCATGAAGGTTTTTCTACAAAGGTTGAAGTTACTGAAATCTCTGGAAGAGGTATTGGGTTAAATGTTGTAAAAAAAGAGGTTGAAAAACTCAACGGAAAGGTATATGTCGAAAGTGAAATAGACAAAGGAACAATATTCCATTTTGAAATACCGGAGGAAGATATATGAGAATACTTATTGTAGATGATGCACCATTTATAAGAAATCAATTAAAAATGATATTAGAACCTTTAAACTTTGAAATTATAGAAGCTTCTGATGGTGAAGAAGCTGTTGAAAAATATAAGCAATTCAGGCCAAATATAGTTACAATGGATATTACAATGCCTAAAGAAAACGGTTTAAAGGCTCTACAAAATATTTTAGCTTTTGATCCAAAAGCTAAAGTAATTATGGTGACCTCTTTGGGGCATAGAACAAGAGTTTTAGAAGCTATTGAAAAAGGTGCAAAATATTATATTGTAAAACCTTTTTCTCCAGATAAGGTTAGAGATGCAATTTTAAAGGTATTAAATTCGTAAGCCCCGAATTATCGGGGCTTACGTTTATTTTAATATTTTTCTATTTCTTCTATCATGGCATATAATTCATTAACAACATCATGCACTAATTTTTTATCTTCACCTTCAGCCATTATCCTAATTTTATGTTCTGTTCCAGATGGTCTTACTACAAGTCTGAAATTATCAAGTTTTGAAAATTTCTCTATTGCTTCTATTAAGTTTTTATTCCTCATAACAGCTTTCTTATCTTTCACAGAAACATTTTTTAATAATTGAGGATATTCTGGAATATCTTTAATAAGTTCATCGATATTTTTGTTATAATGAAGCATTGTTTCCAGAGTTTCAAGCGCTGTTATTATACCATCTCCTGTTGTAGCTTTATCGAGGAAAATAATATGTCCCGATTGTTCCCCACCAAGATTCGCCTTTGAAGCCAACATTTCTTCCAATACATATTTATCCCCAACTGCTGTTCTCATTAATGAAATATCATGTTTTTCAAGAAACTTTTCTAAACCTAAATTACTCATTATTGTTGCAACAACAAGATTACCTGATAATCTTCCTTTTTCTTTTAATTTTAAAGCATTTATTGCCATTAATTTATCTCCATCAATTAACTTACCATTTTTATCAATGAATAAACATCTGTCACCATCACCATCAAATAATATTCCAAGATCATATCCTTTTTCTTTTACTATTCCTGCAAGAACTTCTGGATGCGTAGAACCACATTTTTCATTGATATTTAAACCGTCAGGTTCATTAAAATACAAATCATAATCAATATTAAATGCACCAAAAATCTTATCTATTACCGCACCTGTTGCACCATTTCCAACATCAACAGCAATTTTATAATTTAAATTATTTATTTCAAATAAAGATACTATATATCCTGTATATTTGTCCTTTAAATGCGATGACGTCATCTTCCCTATTTCGCCATATGGAACATAGTCAGGATGTTTTTCAAGAATAATATTTTCTATATCCACTTCATCTTCATCTGATATTTTAAATCCTTCTGCAAGAACCTTTATTCCATTATAATTTGCAGGATTATGTGACGCTGAAATCATAACTCCCAGACTTTTCTCGCTTTTGGTTAAATATGCCAAAGCCGGTGTTGTTATAACACCACAAAATTCAACATTTAAACCGGCAGATAATGCTCCAGCGGCTAAAGCTGCTTCAAACATTTCTCCTGAATTTCGTGTATCTCTTCCAATTAACAATTTTTCATATTTACCTGCATACATTCTTCCCAATGCATTTCCCACTTTATATGTTAAATCTACAGTTAACTCTTCATTTACCAAACCTCTAATACCATCAGTTCCAAATAATCTTTTCATAATCCACCTCCACATAATTTATATATATAATTATATCATATATTTATATTGACAAAGAAAATTTAATGTAGTAATATAATATTATATGAAATTTTTTTCAAGGGGGTATTTTAATGAGCGCATTAGAAGATTTAAAAAAACGATTAAGATTAATATCGAGGTATAACACAGCCGCTGCATTGCTTGAATGGGATTTTGAAACTATGATGCCAGAAAAAGCTGCTGAAGAAAGAGCTGAGGTAATTGGTGAAATTTCAGGTCATGCTTTTGAAATGTCTGTTTCTGATGAAACATGGAATCTTGTTTTAAATGCAGAGAGAGAACTTTTAGAAAGCGAAGTTGATAAAGCTATAGTCAGAGTTGCAAAAAAGGAACTTGAAAAATCTAAAAAAATTCCTCCAGAACTATACAAAGAATTAAGTATTGAAACCTCAAAAGCTCAGGCTGCATGGGAAAAGGCAAAAACAAATAATGATTTCTCTATTTTCCAACCACATCTGGAAAAAATTGTTGAATTGACAAAACAAATTGCCGATAAATTAGGATATGAAGAAAATAGATACGATGCCTTATTGGATATGTATGAACCAGGACTTAAAACATCAGAACTTAAAAAGATTATTGAACCTTTAAGGGATTTTCTGGTAAATTATCTCGCTAAACTCGAAAAAGGCGAAAAACCAGATAATGAAATTTTAAAGCAATTTTTTCCTGTTGAAAAACAGAAAGAACTATCTATACGTGCTTTAAACTTAATGAATTATGACTTTAAAGCAGGAAGAATGGACGTGGCAATGCACCCATTTACAACAACAATAGGATTAAATGATGTAAGAATCACAACAAGATACAACGAACACGATTTAAATGATTCATTATATAGTACAATTCATGAAGGAGGACACGCATTATACGAACAGGGAATCCCTGCAGAATTTTCAGGATTACCTATTGGTGATGGTGCTTCAATGGGAATTCATGAAAGTCAATCAAGATTCTGGGAAAATATTGTAGGAAGAAGCCCGGAATTCTGGGAATATTTTTATAACGATCTTGTTGATGTATTTCCAGAATTAAAGAAATATACACCCGAAGATATTTTCAGAGCAACAAATTACGTTGAAAGATCATTAATAAGAACAGAAGCCGATGAAGTTACATATAATCTTCACATTATGTTGCGTTTTGAAATTGAGGAAGCTTTAATAAATGATAAAATTAAAGTAGCGGATTTACCAAAAATATGGAATGAAAAAATGGAAAAATATCTTGGCGTTGTTCCTGAAAAGGATAGCGAAGGGGTTTTACAGGATGTTCATTGGGCACATGGCTCTTTTGGATACTTCCCTTCATATATGTTAGGAAACCTTTATTCAGCACAATTATTATATGCAATGAAAAAAGATATTCCGGATTATAATGAAACTATTAGAAAAGGAGATTTTAAACCTCTTCTTAAATGGTTAAGAGATAAAATACATTCAAAAGGAAAGATGTATGAACCAGGAGAATTAATAAAAATGGCAACTGGGGAAGAATTAAATCCAGAATATTTCATGAAATATATAGAAGAAAAATTTAATAAAGTTTATAAAATCTAAAATAAAAAGGGCTGTTAAATTTAACAGCCCTTAATTTTATTATTTTGCAAATGCTCCTAATATCCATGAACCCTGTGATTGCATTTGAGATACAGATTGCTCCATAGCTGAGAATTTCTGCCAGTAATATGCTTCTTTTCTTTGAAGTTGATCTACAAGCGAAACCATTCTTTTTGCTATATCTCTCATTTCAAGTCCAATAGTGCCTGTGGTTCCAGAAATTTGATCTATAGTTCCACCAAACTTTGTTGTATCCCATACATAATCCTTAAACTGTATTGCTATCCCTTTATTATTATCATCTTCATATGCAAACAATTTCCATACTTCTTCTGCATTATCCTGTATAGCAGCCTTTAATTTATCCTCATCAATTGAAAGAACACCTTTCATTGTATTTTCATACGTCCCACCAGCATCACCAGAAGATATTCCTATATCATATAAAGAACTATATTTTCCTTTTACATCAGAAGTCCAATCAACAACTCCATATGCAATATCTCTTAATTTATAAAAGATATCTCTTAGATTTTGATCATCTTTTAAAACACCTTTCATTTTATCTTCTTCGCTTAATTCTTTCCCTCTTTCTGGTTTTACTGGCTCTTCATTTAATTTTTCATACACATAACCAATTACTTCATTGTATTTATCTACAAATTCTTTTATTTTATCATATGTAGCATCTGCATCCTGTGTAACCTGAACATTTACCCAATCTGTAGATGTTGATTTCAAATCAATGGTAACATTATTATATTCAACTGTATTACCCCATGTTGTTTTTGTAAGATCAGCTACACCATCGCCATCTATATCTATTTCAACATTTGCAGCAGTACCAGGAGTTACTTTTCCCATATAATTTCCTGTTGCATCTACCCAGGACAAATCATCTAAAACATTAGTTTTATTATTTCCATCTGCATCTCCATCCTCTATTGTAATAGACTGTGGACCGCCTTCTTTATTTCTTATCATTAATTTATCTTCATTCTCATCATACCATGCAATAACCCCTGCATTTGAAGCATTTATTCTTGAAATTAAACTTCCTATTGTATCATCTGCACTTACTGTAATTTCTGTTCCGTTTATTCTGATTATTCCAGAAGTTACATCAGAACTTATATCTGACAATGTTGTTCCGGTATTTACTGCACCTGCATGTACAGTACTTTCAATATAACCAGCACTTCCGCCACTGCCAGCAACATAATCAGCACCCTCAAGATTGAATACTTCTGTAAAATTACTTGTATCAGAAGCATCGCCCAATAAAATATTTGCAACGGAACCTTCCTGTCCGGCCTTTTCATGTATTTTTAATTTCCCATCAACTAATTCAGCTGTAAAATATGTGGAATTTGAATCGATTTTATTTATTATATCCTGTATTGTATCTGTACCTGCAAAATCAATATTTACTGTTTCAAGTGTATTACCATTTGAATCTAAAGCTTTTAATGTAAATGTCCCTGCTACCGGTGTTGTCCTTCCAGTTAATTTATAATATTGCGTATTTAAATCAGGTACATCACCTAAAGTATTATCCGGAGTTAAAATTGTTGATGAGGATAATGAATTAACCTTAACTTTGAAACTTGAATTTGTGGCTGAAGTTGCAGCTGTGGCACTTAATACATTTTCATCACTTACACTTACACTTTTTGGAATAAGTTTGCTCTTTAATTTAAAAGTTGCAAGGAAATCCCAGAAGTCACTTAATTTTTCATCTAATTCCTTCCACGCCTTTTGCTTTAATTTTAAATTTTCATAATCATTTTGAAGCCTTTCTAACGGCTTTCTTTCAACTTCCATTAATTTATCTATCATACTTGCTGTATCAAGACCACTGGCAACACCGCCAAATTGAAATGATCCAAGATAACTATTTTCACTCATTTAAATCACCTCCGCGCTTTAAGCACGTTCATCTAATAATATTCCCTCCAACTTATCAAGCATTTCTGCAATTTTTACTGCAGTTTCCGGAGGAATCTGTCTTATAACCTTTTTGGAATCTTTATCTATTATTTTAACTATAACCATATCAACATCATTGTTTACTTCAAATTTTACTTCACCTTTAAAGATTTCTCTTAATTTATTTAACTTTTCTTCTATCATTTTTGATAAAACTTCCGGATCCTTAATTTCATTGTTCTTCTGTTGATTCTGATTGCCCTGTACTCTTTGATGCTCTTCACCAATGTTATTATTGTTTTTCGATAATCTTCTGCTATTTTCGGCATCTCTTGTTATTGAATCTATAAAACTTCCAAAGTCCCCACTTATTCTGTTTAAGTCTCCCATAAAAACACCCCCACAGAGATTGAATATTTCTTCCCTACCATTTCTATTATCGGCTATTTTTATAATAACATAAGTTATTTTATTAATATTTTGTAATAAAATAGTTAATTGTATCTTGCAGAATAAAATCTTCAACAAAAACTCCAAGGGATACAAATGGTTTGTTAGTACCGTGAAAATCACTTCCAGCAGTTATTAAAAGCCCCAATTTTCTTGCTAAATCAATTAGAAAATTAGTATATTCTGGATCACTGGAATAATGAAATGCCTCTACTCCATCCAATCCATAATCTTTTAATTCATTTAAAAGCGTCTCAACCTGTATTTTTGATAATCTAAGTTTTCTTGGATGAGCTAAAACTGCAATTCCACCTGCTTTTTTTATAGCCTTTATGGTTTTTTTGGGAGAAAATTTAAATCGTTCAACATAGCATTTTTTTCCTCTTGTGAGATATGTATTAATTATCTGACTTACCGATGTTCCATAGCCTTTTTTTAATAGCATACGTGCAATATGGGGACGACCTATTGTATGAAGAGAAACTCCTTCAAGATCTTCAATATCAATATTAAAACCTTCTTCTTTCAGCAGTTCTATCATTAACCTGTTTCTTTCTATTCTTTTTTCAAATATTGTGTTTAGTATATTTAACAAATAATCATTATTTATATCTATATTGTATCCAAGAATATCCATTAATGTAGGAAATTCTGCATTTATTTCAACACCTGGTATATAATTGAGATTGAGTTGCTTTGAATACTCAATTGCTTCCGGTTGAGCGTTTATTGTATCGTGATCAGTAATGGAAAAATATTTTAATCCAAGATTTTTGGCTTTTTTTATTAAAGATTTTGGAGAACATGTACCATCAGAATATGTGCTATGACAGTGTAGATCCAGTAACATCGCTAATCTCCTCTCGATATAACAACTTTATTTTTTCCAGTATTCTTAGCCTTATACAATGCATCATCTGCATTTTTTATAAGATGTTTTGCTTTTGGTTCTTTCATTATGTTTTCTATAGATGAAACTCCAAAACTGCATGTAATATCAAGACCTGTTACATCTAATAAATCTCTATTTACCTCTATTCTTAATCTTTCTGCTATTTTTCCGGCTGCATTTAAACTGGTATTTGGAAGAATAACTATAAACTCTTCTCCACCATATCTACATACTATATCAAAGTCCCTTAAATTATTTTTCAGACTTCTTACAAGTTCTATTAATACTTCATCACCTTTTTGATGCCCGTATGTATCGTTTATTCTTTTGAAATTATCAATATCAAGCATTATGATGGAGAATGTAAATTTGTATCTTTCATTTAATCCTATTAATTCATTTAATTTATTTTCAAGATATCTTCTTGAAAATGCAGATGTTAATGGATCAACTATACTGTTTTCATAATGTACTATTTTATCAAGTATAGAAGTTAACAATTGCTCAATTATAATTAATGAATCAAGTATATAATTAGCTTCACTTTTTTCTAATTCTATATTTTTATTGGCAAAATATATATAATAGGTAAAATCTTTATATTCAGCTTTAAATGAGACAGTCAATGGATTTAATAAAAATATATCGTTTTTATACATAACAGGTTCTCTTGCATTAAATGCATATTCAACGTCATATAAATCTGTTTTTAATTTTAAAAATACAGTATCTACAGGAAAATTATTCTTTAAAAAGTTCCCTATTTTATTTATTACGTATTTCGGAGAATTTGATTTTAACAGATTTAAAGAGAGTTCATTTATTTTTTCATAGAAGTTAATTTTATTCTGTAATTTTTCAAATATTTTTCTGTTAGTTTCATCTTCAATTTCAATATCTGAAAAATCAAAGGCAAAACTTGGCATATTAAATTTATTCGTTAAATAATCATTTATTTTATCAAACTTGTTTTTCATAAAGAACATTTCATAGTTCATTTGAGCTGTTCTTAAATATTTCAATGACTTGAGTTTTTTTCTTTTTATATCGTAAAAATATCCCAGACCTTCATAAATTAATGTTAAGGATAATTTTTTCTCTTTTAACTCTTCTTCAAGAGATAATGCCCATTTTTCAAATTCATCTGCAAATGAATAATGCGCAATCTTAGGAGCAAGTATATTTATTAATTCTTCTTTTAAATACAAAAATGGATTATTTTTGAAGAATAGCCAGTGTTTATATACTTTTTCTTCTTCATCTTCTTTTAGAAGATAATAAAAATGCCTATAAAAATCATCTTTTTCAATAAACTCCATTAATTTCTCATCTTTTAATGTATCAAAATCATGTTCATAAAAAGCCTTTAAGATTATTATATTATTAATAACGTTTTCTATTCTTTCTTTTAAATAATAATTTTTATTTAAAACATTCAATGATTTAATAAGTGTATTTAAATTTGAAAAATCTATTCCATATAAATAATATATATTTTTTAATTCATATATTGAAATAAGATTTTCATAATCATTGTTTATTCTTGAATATTCTTCCGCTTTATTAATTAAATAAAAGAAGTCTTTTACATTTCCTTTGTATAATTCAGTATTTGCAATACTTACCAATGTTCTATTATAACTTGAAAAATCCCCTATACTTTTTGAGATTTCAAGCACCTTTTTAAAATAATATTCATTTAAAGGTGAATTTAATACTTCATATAACGAAGCCATATTGCTATATAAAACCTGCAATAATCTATTATATTTAATTTCCTTAGCTATTCTCAATGCATCGTTGAAATAATTTAACGCCAGATCAGGTAAATCTTTCTGCATTTTTAACGCAAGTATATTTAATAATAATCCTTTTAATGTCTGAAATTTCCTTAAATTATGATGTTTTGAAAACACATAGCTTTCAAGATATAAATAATAATCATAAATTTCTTCTCTTTTTAGCTCATCAAATTTAAAATAAAAATAGAAATAAGTATATAGCGCTTTTTTATAATCCGCTATACCTTTTTTGTTAATTAAAAATTCAAAGTGTTCCTTTGCAACATCAGGATTTTTAAACTTAAAGAATATTATATATATATAATTATAAACCTTCGAATTTTTTAATTTGTCAAGATAAACTTCGAGTTCTTGAGAATACTCATTTAAAAAGAATTTCTTTGTTAAATAAAGGGCTATAGCTGAATTTGGTATATCTTCCACTAAATCTTTTAAGCGTTCAAACCATATCTCTATTAAATTTAAATCTTCCCAGTTAAAAATCTTCTTTTTCATTTCTTTTATTATAAGAGCTGCTGCACTCTTATTTTTTCCCATACTAACAAGATGGAATATCTTCTTATCTATGTCCTTTGTTTTACACAACAAATATCCATGTACATTCTCTATTTCTTCCTGAGAAAGCATTTGATGCAATCGTTCTTGATATACCAGATTAAAGAATTTATAATTTTTCCCTTCTACGAGAATAATTCCTTTTTCTATTGCAAAATCTATTACTTCTTTAAAATCTTTGTTCAGAAAATCAGAAAGAGTTTTTAATTCTTCGCTATTAAACATAAATCCCAGAGTAGAAATATATTTTAAGCAATTTATATATTTTTCGGGAATATGTTTTATCTGTTCGAGAATAAAATCATATATCTTCCTGTTTTTTATCTTTTCTATATTAAATACCCATTTTTCATTTTTATATTCCAGAATATTCTGTTCATAAAAGTTTTTTATTATATGGAACATATTCCCCGGTAATCCACGAGAATATGAATATACAATTTCCACAAAATCAGGATTTTCTTTTATAAATTCACTTGATAATATTGTTTTCAAAAATATAGTTGCAATTTCCTTTGAAAACGGTTTAATTTCTAAATATTTTATCTTGTCGTTATCAAAATCAAACTTTTCATGAGAAATTATAAATATAGAAAATGGGAAATCAAATTCTTTTAATATCAAGGTTTTTATAAAATTTTTAAATGTTGTGGATGTACTCTGATAATCATCTATTAATATTATCAGTTTAAAGTCTTCATTCTTACCTTTTAAAGCCTTAAGAAACTCTATAAAATGAAATATATTCATAGAATTTGTCATTGTTTCCGGTAAACCAGGAACAATATCCTTAAAGTTTTTAGCATATATAACTTCATACCCCAATTCTTTGAATTTTGGGGTCAGAAAATTTATAAGTTGTGTTTTTCCAACACGCTGTTTTCCATAGATATAAAAATGTGTATTTCCTTTTAAATTTTCAAGGATAAAATTTCTTTCTTCAACTCTATCCAGAAAATGTGGTATCTTTAATGGATGTATTTTTTTTGAAATATAATAATTGGATAATATAATATAAAAATCATGAACACATTCAAATTTATATTCTTTTATTTCCTTGATAAAGTCTTTAACTGTTTTATTTTTAGATTCCAGAAGATTATATATCTCAAGTGTAGCTTTTTTTAAAATGTCAATTACACCTGCTTCTGCATCTAATTCACTTGTTATAATATATTCATTTTCTTCTTCTGTTTCAAAAAAAGGTAAAATTATTGAGACATTTCCCAATTCATCTATAAATATATCTTCCAGATATATATAATCAACATACCATTTTGTTGCATGAGTAATTCGATCAAATAAATCGTATAATGTATATAAAACCTCAAAAAATTCATTTTCTGTTAGTTTTTTTCTTGTTATTGAAACTTCATTCCAGTAATTAAAATAAATCTCATATGTTCCATTTGTATTTTCTATTTTAACAGGCAGGTCAACACCAAAGTCTTTTAAGGAATATATATCATTATATATCTGATAATATAAAGTATTATCAAAATTATCGCTACTTGTTTTTCTAACGCGATATGTCTTATTTTCTATTATTTTTAAATAATCAATTCCAAAAGCATTTTTATTCAAATAAGTGGTAAGTTCATCCATAATATAATCACCTCAAAAGGTTAAAAAAAGGTTATTTTTTCTATTTCATCTATTAAGTCATACATAAAATCAAAATTAAATCTTTTTAATTCCTTTTTAATACTGAAAAATGCTTCTCTAAATAGATTCTGTGAGTTTCCTGTTTTTATTTCTATTGCACTTTCAAGAAATGCATTAAATAGATCTGCAGCTCTAACATATCTTCCATATTCCTTTTCAAATGGCATAATCATATAATCTTTTAGATTTTTAAATAACTCTTCTGTATCCTTTTCTTTCTTTAACCATTCTTCTATCATTTCATTTTCCACATCTGTAATTATTTCTTCAAGACCTTCTACTTTTTTCTTTGTAGGAGTTATAACATCTCCTGTAAACGCTTCTGGAAAATCATGCAAAATAGATGCAATTATTATTTCATTAAGCAGATTTTCATCTTTCTGATTATCAAGATAATAAAATACAATCGCAGTGGAAACAACCATAAATGTATGCGCAGAAACAGAACTTCTTACATTTCTATGATTTTTGTTCCATCTATACATAGTTGTCATTCGAGTTGATGTCGTTAAAACATAACTGAGTATATTTTCAAGTTCATCAATATATTCAAGGTTTCTTAATTCTTTTATTTTGTTTTCTGTTTCCGTTTTGGGTTCACTAAAATATTCAGGAAACACTCTATAATTCACTTCAATTTCTTTCAATGCAACCATTAAATCTATAAAACTTGAATACTTTTCAAATTTTTCATCATATTCTGATTTAAAAATATCAACCACAATGCCTTCTTTTAGTTCTTTATAACTTTTATCGAGTACTTTATCCCAGATACTTTTATCTTTTTTTAATATTCTTTTCTTTGTATCCAGCGAAACATCGGAGAGTATTATCTTCGGCAATTCCTTATAAAGTTTTGCCTTGATATTTTTTGATATGGATAATTTATACCCATGATTTTGATTTAAGTATTCAAGAGCAATTAATTCAAGCAACAAACTGTGAAAAACATTATCTGCCTCTGTAAATCTCACCAATGCCGGTCTATTATTCCACCTATATATAGTGAATAAATTAGTTAAATCAAATAAACTTTTACCTATTCCCATACTATCACCCACATATATAAGATATTAAATCAAATATTAATATTTCCTGTTTTTCCCCAAGCTTTGCTTTTCTATCCATCTCTTCAAGTTTTATAATGATATCCATAATATCTTTTTTTGTATACAATACGCTATGATTGGCATAAAACTGTGTTTCATTCTTAAACTTTACTCCTAAAAACTTTTTTACGCGCATTTTATTTACACCGGAAATTTGTGATATTTTTTGCACTTCAGGCCAGCTAAATCTTTTTTTAGGCTCTATATTTATTATAACACGATAAAGGTCAAAAAAGTATCTAAAAATATAACTTATAAAAGAAACTATATTAAAATCATGCATCTGTGAAAAATTTTTAGCCATATTTATAACTTCATCACATCTTTTTGTGGATAACATATAAGCAAACTCTTCAAAATTAACATTTACAGCTGCAAATCCTATTTCATTTATAGCTTCTTTCGTTATTATACCTTCAGAATAAATAGATATTTTTTTCATTTCTTCATATAAAATAGTATCTGTATATCCATAAATATCCAGAATGTATTTTATTGTTTCATCATTTTCAAATTTACACTTTAAGTCTTCTGCAAGTTCTTTTATAAATTCAATCCATTTATCTTCTTCCCAGGGTTTTGGTAAATTGCATTCTTTTTTTTCTTCAACTTCCACCTTAACTTTTGATGATGCTGTAATAATAATATTTTCTATACTTTCAGAAGATACCTGAGATAATAATTTTGTAATTTCAGTAAATTCTTTTTTCTTAAATTTATCTATATTATTTATAATTAATACTTTTTTTCCACCGAAAAGGGAATTTGAAAATAAATTATGTTTTAAAATTTCTGCTGCATCCTGCACAGAATTATCTATTTTTACCACTTCTGCATCTTCTATCAAATAATTTTTTATCTCAATACTCTTTTTTATTTCCGAATCTCCATATATTAAAATTCTTCTCATTGTTTTTCATCTCCTAAATATAAAATTACTATATCTGTATCTTCAATTTTTTTTGCTTCTTTTGGATATTGCGAAATAATATATCTACCATTACCTTTTATAACTATCTTCCTACTGTCAACACCTATTGTTTCCAATTCAAATAAAGCTTCATAAAGAGACTTATTAACAAGGTTTGGAATATACCCTTCAACAATCTCAGGTTTATTATTATATTTGAAATTTTCAAGCCTATAAAAAATATTTGTAGCAATAGGAGCTGCAACTTCACCACCATAATACTCGTGTTTTGGATCATCAACAATAGAAACAATTGTATATTTGGGTTTTGATGCTGGATAAAACCCTACAAATAATGAATAATATTTTTCCGAGTATCCTTTTCCCGCTTCAGCTTTCTGTGCGGTTCCTGTCTTTCCGGCGATTAAAACTCCGGGTTTATATGCTTTTCTTGCAGTTCCTTTTACCATTGTATATCTCAACCAATCTTTCATCAAATCCGCCGTTTCAGGTGAAAATATTTGTATATCTTTTCCTTTTTTATTTTCAAGAAAGGTTGGCTTAATATATTTTCCTTCATTAGCAAGTATATTAAATATAGAAACAAGCTGTATTGGAGTTACACCTATTCCCTGCCCAATAGCTATCTGATATGGTGTAATTTTATACCATTTATCCGGCGGCATAAAAACCCCGGAAATCTCTTTTGAAAATTCAACCCCTGTTTTTTCACCCAATCCCATTCTTTTGAGTTTATCATATAACCATTCTTCTGAATAATTCTCAAGTATTTTCTTCATTACCATTGTAACTGCTACATTGGAAGAATAAGCAATTGCATCCTTTACATCAACGCTATTAAAATAATGACCTTCAACTTCAGAAATAGTAAAATTTACATCAGGAACAGGTTTTATTCTCGGCTTTAAATTAAATTTTTGATATGGAGATATAATATTTTCTTCAAGAGCTATTGAATAAATTATTGGTTTCATTGTAGAACCGGGTTCAACATAACCCATAAATGCCATATTATAAGGATAATTAGAAGCAACCGCTCTTATTTTCCCTGTTTTAGTCTCCATTATAATTACAGTTCCACCAACTGCATCCTGTTCTTTTATTGTTTTGGATAATTCTTCATAGGCTATCCTTTGCATTTTTAAATCTATTGTCAATTTAATTTCAGATTTATTTATCATATTATTATTTTTCAAATATGGCTCTATTCCATATTCTGTTTTATTTATTTCACCAATATTCTTTCTCATGCCATATGAAGTATTATATATTCGCTGATACGTCTTATAAATCCTTGAATATTTTAATATTTCAGCTGGAATATATGTTTTTACTTCCAGCATGTCTTCATATTGTCCAAGATCAACAAAATCTCGCTGTAAATCCTTTTCAGAAACATATCTTGAAAGAAGCATCTTCATTTTATCCATTTTTCCTCTTTTTCTAATAGTTTTTAAATCAAGCCACACTTCATAAATAGGTTTATCAATAGCAATAATGCGACCTTTACTATCCAGTAAGGTCGCTGTTTTTTTATTTTTTTCATTAATTACATATGAGCTTTTTGAATTTTCAACATTTAAAAACAAAACATAGGAAATTATAAAAACATACAGAATTATTATAACGAGAAAGGTTAATCGTATACGTGCCACAAGGTTATTCATCCTCCATTACAACAAGAGCCTGTTTATATATTTCTAACTCTGTAGAAACAGTTTGTATCTTGTTTTGATAATCAAGAATCCTTTGATTTAACGCATAAACGTTATTTTTAAGATTTTGAATTTTATTTCCAAAATTCAATGTAGTTGATACAAATAATACAGCCACAATTAATAAAGCTGAAAATGTAACAAAAGCTATAGATATATCCTTTGCCTGCTGTAACGTTCTTTCATTAACAGTTGAAAGATATTTAATTCTCTTTTCCATAAGCTATGGCCCCCTTTCAAATCCTTTCGGCCACCCTCAGTCGAGCACTCCTTGCTCTTGGGTTTTCATTCACCTCTTCTTCAGAAGGTAATATCGGCTTTTTTGTGACTAACTTTAATTTTTCATTATTTCTAAAGAAATTTTTTATTATTTTATCTTCCAATGAATGGAATGATATAACGCAAATTCGACCACCTGGATTAAGAAAATCAGGAAATTTTTCAAGTGCTGTTCTGATATTATCAAATTCCTTATTTGTTTCAATTCTGATTGCCTGAAATGTTTTAGTTGCAAAATGCCTTCTTTTATTATAAACAATCTTTGCTGGCAAAGCCTTTCTAATTGCTTCTACAAGCTCAAAAGTTGTGTTTATTGGTCTCGAATTAACAATGCTTCTGGCAATTCTTCGTGCAAACTTAAATTCTTCCCCATACTCAAAAATTATTTTCGAAAGCTGTTCTTCAGGATATTCATTTACAACATTCCATGCATTAAAATCAGAGTCAGGATCCATTCTCATATCAAGCGGTTCATCTTTTCTAAATGTAAAACCCCGATTTTCACCTTTTAACTGAAACGTTGAAACACCTAAATCCATTAAAAAACCATCGACTTTTGGAATCCCCAATCCGTGAAGGACAATATCTATATCTTTATATGACGCTTTAAAAAATTCTATATTATTTGTAATTTCTTTAAGTCGTGTTTCAGCAATTTCTAGAACTTCATAATCTACATCAACACCTATTATTTTCGCTTTTCCATTTGTTTTTTCATAAATAGCTTTAATATGTCCTCCTTCACCCGCCGTACAGTCTACATATATACCATCGTCTTTAGTTACTAAAAACTTTAGTACTTCTTCTACCATTACACTTTTATGATAATCTTCATATTTTCTCATCTCTTCTCTCCCTTTCAAATCCTTTTATGCTCAAAAAGCTATAGTATACTTGATTATAACGTAAAATCGAAATAAAGTCAATTATATAACATCGAAAAATCAAAGTTTGTTCTTATTATAATAAAAGTCAATTATTTGCGTTTATTTCAGAATTATCATTAATTATCTCATTATTTCTTTATGTAATAACAGATATTACCGCTTTTTTCATTTATATTAATTGATATAATTTTTATATAAAAATTTAATTATAGGAGGGTTTTTATGAGAAAAAAAGCATTTTTAATCATTTCATTACTTATCTCTGTTTTTATTTTTGCTACATTTCCTTCTTATTCTCAGGGAAAAAGTGCTGAAGACTTCAATGCAAAAACAGTATTAATTATCCATTATCATCGTTTTGATAATAATTACAACGGATGGAATTTATGGATATGGCCACATAAACCACAATCACTTGAGGGACACGCCTATCAATTTACAGGAAAAGATGATTTTGGTCCATATGCAATTATAACTTTTGATGAAAAATATACAGAACTTGGATATATCATAAGATTAAATGAATGGCAGGCAAAAGATGTTGCAAAAGACAGATTTGTTAAAATTCCAGAATCTGGAATTGCCGAAATCTGGGTTGTTACCAGTGTAGAAGAACCGTATTTGAAAGCTTCTGACGTTGATATACGCCCAAGAGTATTAAGCGCTATAATGGATTCTTCAACTGAAATCAAAAGTGTATTAACCACTCCTTTTGATATAAAAAATTGGAAAGGGAAAATAAATGTAATTTCAAATAGAAAATCACTTGAAATAAAAAATGTTGAAAAATTGGATCCTACTGATATTTCAAAAACCAATAAAATAAAGATTATTTTGAAAAATCCTTTTAAAGAAGTAGATTCAAATATAGAAGTAAATATAAATGGATACGTTGGGAAAAATGTAATAATGAGAAATATATTAAATGATTTTTATTATGATGGAAATGATTTAGGAGTTACCTATACTCATGAAAAATCTGTATTTAAAGTCTGGTCTCCAGTTTCAAAAAGCGCTGAATTATTATTATATAAAAAGTATAATTCAAACACTCCTGATGAAAGATATAAAATGAAGAAAGACAAAAACGGAGTATGGAGCATCTCAATTAATAAAGATTTACAAGGCTGGTTCTATAAATATAGATTCTATTCATACGGAAAATATAGAGAAACTGTAGATCCTTATTCAAAAGCTGTTTCAATTAATTCTGAAAAGTCAGCAATAATCGATTTAAATGAAACTAATCCAGATAATTGGAATAAAGACATTAAACCTCCATTTGTAAACCCCGAAGATGCAATAGTATACGAAATACATGTAAAAGATTTTACAATCAATGAAAATTCAGGTATCTCCGAAAAGCTAAGAGGCAAATACCTTGGACTTGTAGAAGAAAATACTAAAGGTCCCGATGGAGTAAAAACAGGTTTATCTCATTTAAAAGAATTAGGAATAACTCATGTCCATATTATGCCAATTCAGGATATATACTTTATCGATGAAACGAAATTCAGCGAACAATACGGTTGGGGATATGATCCAAAATTATATAACGTTCCTGACGGCTTTTATTCAGTAAATCCATTTGATCCAAAATCAAGAATATATGAAGTAAAGGAAATGGTTAAAAAATTCCATGAAAACGGTATAAGGGTTGTTCTTGATGTTGTATATAATCACACAGCAGTTGTAGGAGAAGGTTCTGCATTTGATCAAACTGTTCCTTACTATTATTATAGAACAGATGACATGGGACATTATACAAATGGATCAGGTGTTGGAAATGAAATTGCAACAGAAAGACCTATGGTCAGAAAATTCATTGTAGACTCAGTAAAATACTGGGCAAAAGAGTATCATATTGACGGTTTCAGATTTGATTTAATGGGATTAATAGATAAAAAAACTATGGCTAAAATTTCTGAAGAATTACATAAAATAGATCCTGATATTTTATTATATGGTGAACCATGGACAGGAGGAGGAAAATTATTATTTGGAAAAGGAGATCAAAAAAATCTTCATATAGCAGTATTCAACGATGACATAAGAAATGCTATTAGGGGTAGTGTTTTTGATGCAAAGAAAAAAGGTTTTGGATTAGGTTCTCTTGGAAAGGAAACAAAAATCAAAAGAGGTGTTGTAGGCTCTATAACTTATGATTCAAGAATTAGATTATGGGCTGCAGATCCAGAAGAAACAATAAATTATGTTTCAAACCATGATAATCACACATTATGGGATAAAAATGCAATTGCACTTGGATATGAGCCATGGAAGGAAAAAGTTCCTGAAAACATTGAAGAAAAACTTAAAAAATCACAGAAATTTTCAAATGCGATAATCTTAACTTCACAGGGAATTGCATTTTTACATGGCGGTGTTGATTTTGCAAGAACAAAAATGGGCGAACACAATCCTTATAACAAACAATTACCAAATGAATTTGACTGGTCACGCAAAGCAAAATATTATGATATTTTTGAATATTACAAAGGATTAATTCAATTGAGAAAAGAACATCCCGCATTTAGAATGACCAATGCAGAAATGATTAAACAACACCTTGAATTTTTAAAAACTCCAAAAAAGAGAATGGTTGCATTTATCTTAAAAAACAATGCAAATGGAGATAAATGGAAAAATATACTTGTAATCTACAACGCTAATTCTTCAAAGGTATCTTTTAATTTACCTGAAGGAAAATGGAATATAGTTGTAAACGGAGAAAAGGCTGGAACAGAAATAATCAATACCTCAGAAACCAAAATCACCTTAGAACCTTTATCAACATATGTTTTATATCAACAATAAAAAAATGGCAGGTCTAAAAACCTGCCATTTTTATTGTTTAATATATGTATTTTAATCTATAATAATTTTCACCACTTACGACATATAAGGTATCGTCTTTATTTAATTTATATGGATTCTCATTTACTTTAACTTCTGTTTCTAATAGTTCACTAATTTTTTTTGCACATTCTGCATCTCTTACGTGACTTTCAAAACCTTCTTTTATCCCGTGTTTTAATTCTTCAAGAGAAATTCTTTCAACTCTTAAATCTTCCACGGGTTTTACTAATATCAAATCTAAATCAACCCTATCAGCAACGTATTTAGCCATATATATCCCTCCCTGATTAATTTTGACATATATATTATACCACATTTTAATGAAAATGAAAAATTAAATTAAAAAAAGATTTCTAAGCTTTTTTCTTCAGGAGCGCTACTGATTCAAGATGTTTAGTGTGAGGGAACATATCTACAAAAACAAAATTTTCAATTTCATACAATTCTTTAAGCATAATCATATCCCTTACAAAGTTTTTGGGATTACATGAAACATATACGATATTTTCAAATTTATTGTCTAAAAGGAATTTAATAACATTTTTATGCAATCCTGCCCTTGGTGGGTCAACAACTATACTATCAAATTTAATATCCAATTCCTTTACTACATCCTTTGCATCTCCAAGATAAAATTCAACATTTTCAACATTATTATTTTTCGCATTTTCCCATGCTGCATCAACAGCCTCTTTTATTATTTCCACGCCAACAACCTTTTTTAATGTTTTTGCCATTAACAATGTAATTGTTCCTGCACCACAATAAAGGTCTAATCCTGTTTCTGCAGTTTTGTTTAAATATTCCAGAACTTTTGAATATAACACTTCAGATCCCAATGTATTTGTTTGCAAGAAAGAAAAAGGACCTATTTTAAAGGTTAAATCAAGTACTTTTTCCTCAAAATAATCCTTTCCATAAAGTTTTCTTACTTCATCAGGTCTGACTACCGTTGATTTTGCATCTGTAATGGTATGATATATACTTACTATATTTCCTTCAAGTTCTATTTTTCTTACTTCTTCAGCCCATTTTTCAACATATGAATGAAAATCTTCTGAAGATGTTGCAATATTTAAAAGAATCTCATTGGTTTTAAATCCTTTTCTCATAACAAGATGTCTTAAATAACCAGTATGTTTTCTATAATTTCTAAATGGTATATCCTTAAAAAACTCTTCTGAAAATTCTATTATTTTCCCAAAGTCTTTTGGGGCTATTTTACAGTCTTTAGCAGAATAAACATCATAAAATCTCCCTTTACCTCTTAAACCTATTGTAAGGGGACCGTCTTTATATTCATTACCAAATGAATATTCCATTTTGTTTCTGTAATGATATTTAATAGGTGAAGTAATTACACCTTCATAATTTTTTATTTCCATTTTGCTTTCATTGAAAAGTTCTAAAATCTCTTCTGTTTTTTTCTTCAATTGCTCATTATAATCTATATCTAAATAAGTACATCCTCCACATTTACCAAATGCATTACATATATTTTCCATCAATAAACCTCCACTTTATTTTTGTAATTCTTTTAATTTGTTTAAAACATCTTCCACATGCCCTTTTACTCTAACCTTTTCCCAGACATGTGCAATTTTTCCTTCAGGATCTACTAAAACTGTTGTTCTTACAACACCATAATATTCCCTGCCATACATCTTTTTCAATTGCCACACACCAAAATCTTCTAAAACCTTTTTTTCTTCATCACTTAATAACTTAACCTTTAGATTATGCTTTGTTTTGAATTTTTGATGTTTATCTATACCATCAGGACTTATACCAACAATTTCTGCATTTAATTTCTTGAATTCATCAAGCATTTCTGTAAAATCTATTGCTTCTGTTGTACAGCCTTTTGTATTGTCTTTTGGATAAAAATACACAACAACCCATTTTCCTCTGTAATCGTTTAATTTAAATTCCTTTCCTTCATCATCCAATAATGTAAAATCAACAACATCACCTACATTGTATTTTAAATATTTCATGAAATCCCCCCTTTAAATTTTTACATGTTGATTTTTTGAAAATGTGCAATTAAGTTATATATATCAGAAAACCTCATAAAAAGATTCACTCATGCAGCTTGATTGCTAATCCTCAAAAATTACTCGTTCTTGGGGGTCGTTGCAGACTCACATCCATGTTCGTCTTCACTCAAAATCACATCCATGTGATTTTGACCCCCGCCACTCGCAATTTTTTCGGGCAATCTTCGAGCATTCGTTCATCTTTTTATTCGGTTTTCTTCTCTGAATTAATAATTTTTTTGTTTACAGATATTTTTAATTTTATTTTGCCTTTAAGTACATGGTTAGGTTCATAATGTCTGATGGTGTGATGCCCGGTATCCTCATTGCCTGGCCTACAGATTTAGGCCTTACCCTGGATAATTTCTCAACAGCTTCATATGCAAGGTTTGGCACCTTTGAAAAGTCTATATTCTCAGGTATTTTTTCCTTTTCCAACCTCTTCATTTTTTCCACATCTTCCATCATTCTCTTTATATATCCACCATATTTTATTGCAATCTCAACCTGTTCAAGTAATTCTTTGTCTTTTATTGGCTGTGGATCAAATTCCATAACATCTGTATATAATACCTGCGGTCTTTTGAGAATATCGTATAAACTCATTCCCATTTTTATAGCTGATGTTCCTTTTGAAACAAGAATATCGTTTATTGCATTATTTGGTTTTACTTTTATATTTTTCAATCTTTCAATTTCTTCATCAATATTCCTTTCTAATTTCAATACCTTTTCATAGAATTCCTTTGGAATAAGACCGTACTTATATCCATACTTCGCCAATCTCAAATGTGCATTGTCATGTCTTAATAAAAGCCTGTATTCAGCACGTGAAGTAAGTAATCTATATGGCTCATTTGTTCCTTTGATTATCAAATCATCAATTAAAACTCCTATATAGGATTCGGCACGTGAAATAATAAACGGTTCTTCACCTCTTAATTTAAGCGCAGCATTTATACCTGCAATTAAGCCCTGCCCTGCAGCTTCTTCATATCCACTGGTTCCGTTAATCTGCCCGGCAAAATATAACCCTTCAATAATCTTTGATTCAAGCGTATGTTGAAGTTGATCTGGATATGCAAAATCATATTCAACAGCATATGCAGGTCTTACAATTATTGCATTTTCCAAACCAGGTACACTTCTCACCATTTGTATCTGAGCTTCATAAGGTAAAGAGGTACTTAAACCATTTATATAATATTCCTGTGTATTTCTTCCTTCCGGTTCTACAAATAATTGATGTGAATCCTTATTAAATTTTACAACCTTATCTTCAATTGATGGACAATAACGTGGCCCTATACTTTCAATTAATTTTACTTCACCATATAATGGAGAGAACATCAGATATTTTTTTATGATATCATGTGTTTCTTTTGTAGTTCTTGTAAGCCAGCATGGAAAATCTTTTTCAAGAACCTTCGGTTCACTGAAATATGAAAATGCCAATGGTTCGTCAGCAGTATCCTGTCTTTCCATTTTTTCAAAATTAATACTTTCTTTTAAAACTCTTGCTGGAGTTCCTGTTTTAAACCTACCGAGTTTTATGCCATGCTTTTTCAATGATTCGCTTAATCCATTAGCAGGAAAATCTCCCATTCTTCCTGATTCAAAAACACTTCTTCCAACAAAGATTTTCCCTCTTAAAAATGTCCCTGTTGTTAAAATTACAGCTTTTGCTTCGTACTTTGCGCCGAGTTCAGTTACAACACCTTTTATCTTTCCATTTTCCACAACCAATTCTTTTACAAGACCATATCTTAATAATAGATTAGGTGTTGTGTGAAGTATATTTTTCATTCTCTGTGAATAGTCATATTTATCTATCTGCGCTCTTAATGCTCTTACAGCAGGTCCTTTTTTGGTATTTAACATTCTGATATTAATCATACTCTGGTCAGTTACCTGCGCCTGTAATCCACCAAGCACATCTATTTCTCTTGTAACTATACCTTTAGCTGGACCACCAATTGCTGGATTACATGGTGCCCAACCAACATTATCAAGATTTATTGTTAGCAATAACGTTTTCATTCCCATTTTAGCGGAAATATATGCAGCCTCTATTCCAGCATGTCCGCCACCAACAACAATAACATCATAAATCAGGTCATCTTCAAACTTTCTCACAAAAGGTCCCTCCACTCTATAATTTTATTTTTAATCAATACCTATAAATTATCGTCAAAATAAATCTTCCATTTATATTTTTTAGCCAGATGTGCTCCATATACAAATCCACCTATATGAGCCCACCATGCTACTCCCGAACCATAATAAGGCCCTATTAGCGATAATACACCATTAAATATCTGGGACATAAACCAAATTCCAATAAATATAAATGCAGGAATATCTATAAAAAACGGAAATACAATTATTATGAATAACGTCTGTATTTTTGCAAATGGGAATAATACAAAATACAATCCTATTATTCCTGCAATTGCACCTGATGCACCTATGGTAACCACAGGAGAAGTTATATTAAAAATATAATGTGTAAATGCTGCTATATAACCACTTATAATATATACCATTAGAAATTTAAAATGTCCCAATGTATCTTCCACATTATCCCCAAATAACCACAACGACCACATATTTCCCAAAATATGCAAAAAACTTCCATGCAAAAACATACTTGTGAAAATCGAAAATAGGTTTAATATTATATATTGAATATTTCCTGTTACTATTCCTTTTGTTAATTCCCCAGGAATAAAACCATAATAGTTTATGAAATGCTCTCTTATTCCAGAAGGTAATGATAACTCTACAAAAAACACTATGGTATTTATGATAATCAAAGTTATAGTAACTACCGGGATTCTTTTACTGGGATTTATATCTCTTAGTGGAAACATTTTATTCTCCTTTCGTCATATCAGATTAATTTATTTTATTTCATTTACTTAATGATGTTTATTATAGGAAAAAGACTAATGCAAAAAGCATTAGTCTATATATTCTGAAGCGTATTTTTTACTTTTAATAATGCCAATAATATCAATCTCGTAGATTACAAAATATAATATAAAACTCAACGCTATTCCATAAATTATATCTATAATTGAATGCTGTTTAATCATAACCGTTGAAGCAATTATTAAAGACATTATTATAAAAGAAACGCTTCTCATTATCTTATTATCTTTAAATTCATTGCTTTTTATTATACTAAAATGCACTGCCAATGAATCCAGAACATGGATGCTTGGAGCTGTATTAGTTGGTGTATCATTTAGATAAATATTCTTTATTAAATTTGAAAAAAAATCATTTGATTGAATTACAGGTCTTAAATTTTGACCATTGGGATATATCATATAGATAAAATAACATGCTGTCATTCCCACAAACATAAAAGAAATCAATCTATAATAATCTTCTTTTGATTTAAAACCAAAATAAATTATTGCCATAAGTATATAGATATACCAGAATAAATAAGGAACTACCATTTCTTTAACAAAAGGAATATAATAATCTATTTTAGAGGATATTACATACTTTGGAACAGCATTTATTGTTTCTGTATATTTATACAAATGATAAATAACTATATAATATAATAAAAATAAGAAATGACCATATTTTCTTAGTTTATCTAGCAATGTGGTAATCCCTCCCATAACAGAAATTATAAAAATTTATTCATATATAAAAAAACTGCAATTTTTATTATACAACATTTTCTTTTCATTTCGTAATAATGTTTGTGAAAATTTATTTTTCACATATATTTAAACAAGCTTCTCAATAGAAATTCCATTAATAACAACAAATTTCATCTTATCTTCTGAAAAATTTTAAAAGATAATGATATACTATAATTGAAGAGATTTTAAAAATAGGGAGTTGATAATATGAATTTTATAGAATATATTTTCATTTTACCAGAAAATCAGGAGGAAGATGTAGAAACTTTCCTTGCAATTAATGAATTTCAAAATTACTATATAGACAAACCAACAAAAGGTCAGGAAGCTATAAAACTATATATAAATCCCAATTATCCAGAACAAGAAGTTTTAAACTTTTTTGAAGATAGATTTGAGCTCATTTCCAAAAAAGAAATTTCAGAGCAGGAATGGCTTAAACCCTGGGTTGAATCCTTAAAACCATTTGAATTTTTGGAAAATATCTGGATTTTACCTGATCCGGAAAAATCTGAAGGTGTTCCCAAAAATGCAAAAATAATAAAAATTATTCCCGGAACAGCTTTTGGAACCGGATTGCATCCTACAACAAAGCTAGCTGCAAAAAATTTACTAAAGGTTATAGGTGAAGGTGCAGAAGTATTGGATGTTGGCACAGGAACTGGAATATTGTCTATCATCGCATATTTATTTAACGCAAAAAACATTGTAGCACTTGATTACGATATTCTTGCTGTAGAAAAGGCTATAGAAACATTTAATTTAAACGGAATAGAAAATATAACAGTTAAGCAATCTGATTTACTTTCAAATATAGACAATTCCGAAAAATTCGATATTATAATTGCCAATATAGTTGTTCCAATTTTATTGAGATTATTAGATGACGAAAAGCTCGACAATATTTTAAATGACAATGGTTATTTAATTCTTTCTGGAATTAATGCAGAACGCGAGAATGAAATTCTTTCAAAAATAACAGAACACGAATATAATATAATTTCAAGAGAGGAAGATGCTGGATGGATATCAATTCTCCTACAGAAAAGGATTTAAATATAATAGAAAAACAGATAAACAGGAAACCTCATAAGGTTATTGACATACCTAAACGCTGTTCTTATGGTTATCCTATAGTTATAAAAAGTTATCCTGTTAAGGATAATGAACCATTTCCAACATTATACTGGCTTACATGTCCTCATTTAATTAAAGCTGTAGGAAAACTTGAATCGCTTGGTAAAATCAAAAAATGGGAAGAAGAATTAAAAAATAACGAAGAATTATTAAATTCTTATCTTAATGCCCATAAAGAAGAACAGGAAGAAAGACTCAAAATCCTGGATAATAACACAGAAGAATGGATTAAAAATGCTTTAAAAAAGGTAGGAATAGGTGGCATTAGAAATTTTGAAACGATAAAATGTTTACATCTGCATCTTGCATCGTATTTAGGAGGAACACCAAATCCAATTGGCGAAAGGGTGTGGCGTGAAATTGAAAAAGAGGCGGAATGTCCGAACTGCATCTGTTGTTTATTATAGGGATTTTAGAACACATTTTGTAATCTTCATATTGATTTTATTTGGAATATTATCTATAGTTAGAAATATTCTATTAAATGACTATACAGCTGCTATGAATATTGGCATGAAATTCTTTGCCTTATTAGTAGCAAGATTTGGTTTGTATATAACTTCACCTATGACAGATTTTTCCATTTATACCTTTAGTATATTAAATCTATTTAATATCAACACATTATATCTTGGAGATATATCCTTTTTTATGGCTTTTGCATTTACACTTCATGACATGCTAAGGGCAAGAAGATATATATTCACAGATTCGTTGACTGGACTTCTTAATAGGCGTTATTTTGTTGAAATTGTTCCAAAGGTTGTTAAATTAAAGGAATATATTGGAAAAGACTTTGGAATTATTGTTATTGACGTCAATAATTTTAAACCTGTAAACGATAAGTTTGGCCATAAAACAGGAGATTATGTCCTGAAAAAAATTGGTGAAATAATCGCTTCTTCTGTGAGAAAAAGCGATTTACCAATTAGATACGGCGGCGATGAATTTTTAATAATAGTATCTTCAGATAAAGAAGAAGTTCTTGATGAAATTATTGAAAGAATCAACAAAAAAATAAAAGATACTTTAAAAGCTTCCTTTAATGTATCAGTTGCCGCTGGAAAATACATAAAAACCAAAGACGATAATATTACTTTAGAAGAGATGTTTGAAACTGCTGATAAAAACATGTATATAGACAAAAGAAGGAGCAAAAGAGAAGATGCTCGATAGAAAGGTTTTGAAAGATATACCAAATGAACCTGGAGTATACATATTCAAAAACAAGGATTCAAAACCTATTTATATCGGAAAAGCAAAAAAATTAAAAAACAGGGTTTCATCATATTTCAATCCTTCAAATCAGGAAAAAAATGAAAAGATAAAATTAATTGTTGAAGAAGCCGAATTTCTCGATTATATTGTAGTTAGAAATGAAGATGAAGCCTTGATTTTAGAATCAAATTTAATATTCAACCATAAACCTAAATATAATATCTTATTAAAGGATACACGTGTTTATCCTTATATTGCTATTACAAAAGAGGATTTTCCCCTTATAAAACTGGTTCGTACCAAAAAAGGGGAAAATGCTTTTTTTTATGGACCATATTCAAATGTATCAATGGTCAGGGGGATAATTGAAATAATTCAATGGGTATATAAGGTAAGAACCTGCGAAAGAAATTTAAACAAAAAGTCCAAACCATGCTTTTTATATCATCTTGGAAAATGTTTTGCACCATGTTATGTTGACGTAGATAAAAAAGAGTATAATAAAGCCGTTAGGAAAGTTAAGAAATTCTTAAACGGAGACGTAAAATCAATAAGAAAATATATTGAAGATTCAATGAAACAATATGCCAAAATACTCAATTTTGAAAGAGCTGCCCAATTGCGAGATTTATTATTTAAACTCGATAAGCTTTTCATGCCTATAGGCGTTGAAATAGCCCATAACAAAGATGTTGATATAATAGCCATTGATAATGAATACCCTATTGCCGTTTTAATAATAATAAGGCATGGATATGTGATATCAAAACTGACCTTTACAATAGAAGGAAACATTAACGATTTTCTTCATCAGTATTATATCGTAAGAAAAAATATATTACCCGAAGAAATATGGATTAAAGACCTCAACATAGAAAAAATAGATGAGGACATAAAACATTTCTTTATTTCCAATGGAATTAAAGAACTTTCCAATCTTTCCGAAAAAAGCTCTGAATTACTTGAAATAATTAATAGAAACTTAGAGGAAGAAGTAAAAAAACAAACGGATTTAGGCAATACGTTAAAACAGGCAAAGGAAATTTTATCCCTTAAAAAAATCCCATATAGAATGGAAGGCATTGATATTTCGCATTTACAGGGATTATATACCGTTGCGTCATTAATTACATTTGAAAACGGAAAGCCTAAAAAAGATGATTATAGAAGATACAGATTAGACGAATTCAAAGAACCAAACGATTTTGAGTCAATAAGAACAGTAATTAAAAGAAGATACACAAAACATCCTTTACCTGACTTATTATTTATAGACGGCGGAAAAGGCCAGGTAAATTCCGCAGTTGAAGCGTTAAAAGAAATTGGTTATACACTTGATGACGTTGATGTCGTTGGTATTGCAAAAGAAGATGAAAGAATAGTCTTTCCAGGAGACATTGAAGATTTACATTTGCCCTTAGACCATCCTGTACTAAGAATGCTTATATTCATGAGAGATGAAACACATAGATTTGCCATAACCTTTAATAGAAAACTCAGGGCAAAAAGATTTGAACGTTCAAAATTAGACGATATTCCAGGTATTGGTCCAAAAAGAAAGAAGGCTTTAATAAACCACTTTGGAAGTATTGAAAATATTTCCAAAGCTTCCTGGCAGGAAATAAACAAGGTTATAAACAATGAAAAGGTCGCAAAAAAAATAAAGGAATTCTTCGATTGAGGTTGGGGGGATATAATGAAAAAATATTCTATTTTAGGATTCTTAATTATTTATCTTGTCTGGCACATGGCTGCATATTATTTGCATAATGAATTACTCGTTCCATATCCTCATAATGTCTTTTTAAGATTATTATCTTTTTTCAAAACAAAAGATTTTTATATTGACTTATTCAGTACAATTTCAAAAATTATCCTTGGATTTATAATCTCAACAATAATAGGCATTCCATTTGGAATATTATCTGGTTTAAGTGAAAAATTCTTTAAAATCTTTCGACCAACGTTAATGATTATCCAAAGCTCTCCTGTTGTTTCATATATTGCCATAGCCATGTTATGGTTTGGAATAGGATTTTACACACCTGTTTTCGTTTCATTTATGGTAGTCTTCCCTATTGTAGTTTTAAACATATCAGAAGGCATAAAATCTACAGACAAAAAATTGCTCGAAATGGCAAAAGTTTTTGAAATTCCAGACAAAAAAATACTTACAAAAATCTACATTCCATCTCTCGTTCCTTTTCTAAAATCCACGTTAAACCTTATTTCGGGAAACCTCTGGAAAGCTGTTGTTATTGGTGAATTTTTAGCTGGTGAAAGAGGCATAGGTGTTGGTCTTTCTTTCAGTAAAATAGCCCTCGATACAGAAGGTGTCTTTGCCTATTCTGTATTACTCGCTATTTTAGGATTATCTTCAGAAAAACTACTTAAAAATCTCTCTCATCTTAAACGTAAAGATAGAGGGAAAATACCTCATATTAAGAATTCTATTAACATAAAAAAAGAAAGAAATTTACAAAATATTATCATAGAAGATTTGAACAAACAGTTTGATGGCAACGTCATATTGCAGGGATTCAACATTACTTTCTATCATAACAAAATAAACATAATGCTTGGTGAATCAGGAATTGGAAAAACAACTATTTTGAATCTCATAGCGGAACTTTTAAAACCCGATAAAGGAGTTATTATAAAAAAAGGAAAAATTGGATATATATTTCAGGACGATCGTCTAATTCCATGGCTTACAGTATATGAAAACCTTGAGTTGGTAAATGAAAAAATCGACACAGAAGAGCTGGAAAAACTGCTGGAATTTCTAAATCTATCAAAAGATGTATTGTTAATGTATCCCGATGAATTATCTGGAGGGATGAAAAAACGAATAAACATATTACGCGCTATAGTATATGAACCGGATATTATATTAATGGACGAGGCATTTTCTTCACTTGATATTTCAACAAAATACAAAGTAATGAATGAATTATTAAATATACAAAAAGAAAGATTATATACCATAGTAATGGTTACCCATGATCCATTTGAGGTTTCTGTTTTAGGTGAAATTGTATATATCTTAAAAGAAAAACCCATAAAAATACACAAAAAATTCGAATTCAGAGAAAGTTATAAAAGAAATTCCGAGGAAAATCATCACATTCTTTATGAAATCAACAAAATTTTGTTAGCGTAACTTAATCTGATTCTAAGTTTTTTTTAAGGAAACTGCGCAAAAATAATTATGGTAATGATTGCAACAGGAGGTGGTAGTGATGAAGAAATTAGTAATGGCATTGATGATGGTAGTTCTAACAGTATCAACTTTTGCATTTGTTAATCCAGATTATGTTTCACCAGTAGTAAAAGTTGTTAATGAGGCTGCACCTGCAGTGGTTAATATTGAGGCAGTTGGGCATAAAAAGGCTTCAATAGACCCTTTCTTTGAAGATTTTTATAAAAGATTCTTTGGAGAAACACCATGGACACAGGATAGAGAATTTAAAGCTTTGGGAACAGGTTTTATCTTTGACAAAAGAGGATATATATTAACAAATTTTCATGTTGTAGAAGATGCTGACGAAATCACAATTACAACACTTGAAGGGAAAAAATACAAAGCAAAATATGTTGGTGGAGACAAAGACCTTGATATCGCAGTATTACAGGTAAAAACAAATGATAAGCTTCCTGTAATTGAATTGGGTGATTCAGATAATATTCAAATTGGCGAATGGGCAATAGCAATTGGTAATCCTTTAGGATTTAAACATACAGTAACCTTAGGCGTTGTAAGTGCTGTTCATAGAAAATTGCCTAAACCAGATGGACAGGGCGCATATGCTGATTTAATCCAGACAGACGCAGCAATAAATCCTGGAAATAGTGGCGGACCATTATTAAATATTCACGCACAGGTAATTGGTATTAATACAGCTATAGTTAATCCACAGGAAGGACAAAACCTTGGTTTTGCAATCCCAATTAATTTTGCAAAAAGATTCGCTGAAGCTTTAATTAACAATGGTAAAGTTTCAAAAGCATATTTAGGCGTATATGTTCAGGACGTAACAGAATCACTTGCCAAAACATTTGGATTAAATACAACAAAAGGTGCTTTTGTTAGCGATGTTGTAAAGGACTCACCTGCTGAAAAGGCTGGTATAAAACCAGGAGATGTTATCTTAAAAATCGACAACAAAGAAATTGACAGTGCTGATGAATTGGTATATATTGTAAAAACATATCCAGCTGGAGAACATATCAAAGTTGTTGTAAACAGAAAAGGTAGAGAAATTGAATATGAGGTAATACTTGCTGAAAGAGAAGAATTTGCAAAGACAACAGATAAATACTATCTCGGTATAAAAGTAAGAGACTTAACACCAGAAGATATAAATGAATTAAACCTTCCAAAAGAAATGTACGGTGTAATGGTTGAAGATGTAGCAGACAACTCAGAAGCTCAATATATCAATATCAAAAAAGGCGATATTATCATGGAACTTTATATAAACGGAAAAGGTATAAAATTAAAATCAGTAAAAGACTTCCAGAAATATGCAGCAAAAATCAAAAAAGGCGATTATATTGGGTTCATCTTATATAGAGATGGATATAGAAGATCAATATACTTCAAATATATGGGCAAATAATAAAAGGGGCGTTCTGCCCCTTCTTATTTTAAAGAATCCAATTCTTTTTTAGCATCTATTTTTGCCTGTTTTCCCTGTTCAATCCAATCAGGATGTAATGGCATTTCAATAACCTTTTCAAACATTTCTCTTGCCCTGTCATATTTCTTCCATACCTTATACAATACACCTAATTCATAATAGGCATTTACATATCCTGGTTCTATTTCAGCAGCCTTTTTCAAATAATATTCCGACTTTTTATAATTATTCATTGGCCATGGAACATCTCTATATCTCATTCCCATTGCAATATATGCTGTATATAGAGATGGATCAAGTTCAATAGCTTTTGAAATATGTTTATCAAAATCCCCAAGCATAAATAAACTTTGAACTATTCCTTTAAACTGTGCCAACCTTCCAATAGCTGCTCCTAAAACATAATGCGCATAACCATTATCAGGATCAATTTCTACTGCCTTTTTACCAACTTCAACAGCCTGAGAATAAATTTTTTCCTTTTCTTCCTCTTTCACACCCCAATTGGCATATTCTGTTAAAGCATTACAGTAAACTGCTAAAACAGATGCATCAGATGTTTCTTTGCTTAATTCATCAATTAATATTTTTATCTTCTCTACATCATGCAAACTATTTGCATTTTTAAAATCAGTATAATATTCTGTAAAACTTTTACCAAAAAGGCTTGAAAAAAGAAAAAGTAGTAGTAAAATAAAAGTAGCTCTCTTCATAGTCCCCCTCCTTTTCAAAATATTTTATTAATACAATTATATCATAAATTTTAAGTTTTGATGACAGGACTTGATTTTTTAACGAAAATGGTATAAAATTAATATTGAAATAAAAACAAAATAAAAATCAAAAAAGGAAGTGGTTTTATGAGTGAACAGGAAAAAATTGAATATATCAGTGAAGTGTTAAGAAGCCACAAAATATCCCCTTCATTACAGAGAATTCAGGTTTATAAATTCTTAATGGAAAATCATATACACCCCAATGTTGACACTATTTACAAAGAACTTGTTGTGAAAATCCCAACATTATCAAAAACAACCGTTTATAACACATTAAAACTTTTCCAGAGCAAAGGGATTGTCTCTGCTATCACAATTGATGAAAATGAAGTTAGATATGATATTAACACACATCTTCATGGTCATTTTAAATGTATTAAATGTGGTAAAATTTTTGATTTTGATATCCACGAAATTAAAATTGACTCCAATTTGGAAAAAGAAAACAAAATCCTTGATCAACAATTGTACATTAAAGGCATTTGTAAAGAATGTCTTGCAAAAGAAGAAAATACAGATGAATAATATTATTAAGGCTCCCATTGGAGCCTTATTTTATTTAAGAAATTTATATTTCATTTTAATTACTATTATCTTAGTGTTGACAAACAGGAAAAATTATGTTATACTTACAAAAAAAATTCTGAAGGAGGATATTAACATGATGAATTTAATAAATACATTAAATATAAATTCAATAATATTAAGACATCACTCAAGGTGTGGCCTGAGGCTAACACCTTGAGTTGTCGTATTAACTCAAGGAATCCAGAGGGCCACACTTTAAAAAGTGTGGCCCTTTTTTATTATCAAAAATTCTAAATTTTTATATATGGGAGGGAGAGATTATGAAAAAGGTATTTGTTATGATGGTTGTTGTAATTTTAAGTATGGTGATATTTGGAGGAAAAATTGAGGAAATTCAAAAACGCGGTGTGTTACTAATTGGTCAGGATCCTGCTTATGCTCCATTTTACGGTGTAAACACAAAAGGCGAAAGAATTGGTTATGAAGTTGAACTGGCAAAAATGATGGCTGATGTTTTAGGTGTAAAAGTAAAATTTGTAATTACTAATTGGGACGGTATTATTCCTGCATTGTTAGCAGATAAATTTGATTTCATTTTAGCTGGAATGACAATAACACCTGAAAGGGCTTTAAAGGTTAATTTCACAACTTCTTATTATGAAACAGGTCAGATTATATTCTACAATAGCGATAAATATCCCGATGGTTTAACTGAAAACGATCTTAAGAAAATGGGAAACAAAGCAAAAATAGCTGTCCAGCTCGGTACAACAGGGGAATTTGCAGCAAGAAAGTTTTTCCCGGAAGCTAAAATTCTTACATTTGAAACTGTTGATGCTGCAGCATATCAAATAATCACCAAAAAAGCTGATGCTATGGTCTTTGATGAATTATACTACGGCTCTATATCAAAAAAATATCCTGCTATAAAAACAACAGAAAATCTTTTAAACAAAGAAAAATTAGGAATTGCTGTAAAAAAGGAAAATATTGATCTATTATTATGGTTAAACACATTTATAGAATGCGTAAAAACAGACGGAACATTAGATCAATTAAAACAAAAATGGATGATTGAATACGATTGGGGTGAATAAACTTTGGACAGAAGATATATGAAAAAAATATTCGCATATTTTGTTATAATAATGATTTTCGCACTTTTCTATTTCCAGATGGCAAAAACCTATCCTTTTAATTGGAGCAAGGTGCCTTTTAAATATATGAGTCTTTATCTTGATGGATTCTATATGACTTTAAAAATTTCAGTTTTCTCAATCTTTTTTGCATTGATAATAGGTGTAGTAGTGGGAATAATGAAAACATCAAAATTTGAACTCTTAGAAGATTTTGCGAATACATATACAACCATATTTAGAAATATTCCATTACTTGTAATAATCTTAATAACCTATTATGGCGTTGGTTCAATAATTGATATAAGTGCATACGTTGGAGCAATAGTATCTCTCGCATTATTTGAAGGTGCCTATATTTCCGAAATAATCCGTGGAGGTATAGAAGCCGTTCCAAAAGGACAGATAGAAGCAGCAAAAAGTATAGGACTAAACACATTCTTCTTATACATTGACGTATTATTGCCTCAGGCATTTCGAACAACATTACCTGCATTAACAGGACAATTTATCAGTCTTGTAAAAGACAGTTCTTTAGCATCTGTAATTGCTTTACAGGAATTAACGATGGTTGGTAGGCAAATTGCCACCTCCTCGTTTGCTTCCTTTGAATCATATATCACAATAGCCGCATTTTATTTCACGGTCACAGCCTTATTACAACTACTTGGAAAATATTTTGAAAGGAGGTTCGCAATTCCATGATAATAAAAATAAAAAAACTTGTCAAAAGCTTTGGAGATTTAGAAGTATTGAAAGGAGTGGATTTAACTGTATCAAAAGGCGAAGTTCTTGTAATTATGGGACCTTCTGGCTCTGGAAAGTCAACATTATTAAGATGTATTGCCGGACTTGAACCTTATCAAGATGGAATAATAACCCTGGAAGAAAAAAATATATTAAATTACGATAGAAAAACGCTTGTTCAAAAAATAGGTTTTGTATTTCAACAGCACAACCTATTTCCTCATTTAAAAATTATAGACAATATCTCATTGGGATTAATAAGAACAAAAAAAATGACAAAAAAAGACGCTTATGATATAGCTTTGAAAGTGTTGGAAGAAGTTCATTTAAAAGATAAAGCATATAATTTTCCTTCACAATTATCTGGCGGGCAACAACAACGTGCAGGAATAGCAAGGGTTTTAGCAATGGATCCGGAAATTATATTATTTGATGAACCCACATCAGCACTTGACCCAAGTCTGGTATATGAAGTAAAAGAAACAATGGTAGAATTGGCAAAAATGGGAAAAACCATGATAGTTGTAACCCACGAAGTAGATTTTGCAAAAAAAGCAGGAAACAGAATTATATTTATGAAAGACGGAAAAATCCTTGAAAATATGGATCCTGAAACTTTTTTTAAAACAGAAATGAAATATGAAATTGCATGAGGTGATTTTAATGGAACGAATAGCAATTAATTTCAATACAAATATAATAAACAATATTTATAATCATCATCATTCAAGGTGTGGCCTGGAGCTGACACCTTGAGTTGTGATGCCAATTCAAGGATTATACCAGGCCACACTTTTTAAAAAAGTGTGGCCATTTTTTATTATAAAAAATTAAAATTATATAGGAGGCGATATTATGAAAAAAGTATTTGTTATGATGGTTGTTGTAATTTTAAGTATGGTGGTATTTGGTGGAAAGATCGAAGAAATCCAAAAACGCGGTGTATTATTAGTTGGTCAGGATCCTGCTTATGCTCCATTTTACGGTGTAAACACAAAAGGTGAAAGAGTTGGCCACGATATTGAACTTGCAAAACTCATGGCAGAAGCTTTAGGAGTAAAGGTTAAATTTGTAATTACCAATTGGGACGGAATAATTCCTGCACTTATGACAGATAAATTTGATATTATCCTTGCAGCAATGACAATAACCCCAGAAAGGGCTTTAAAAGTCAATTTTTCCATTCCATATTATCAAACAGGACAGGCTTTAATATATAATTCTTTAAAATACAAAAATCTAACTGTTGAAGATATTAAAAAAATGGGAAGCAAAGCTAAAATAGCTGTTCAACTTGCCTCAACAGGAGAATTCACTGCAAGAAAAGTATTCCCTGAAGCTCAAATTTTAACTTTTGAAACAGCTGATGCTGCTGCATATCAGATAATCACCAAAAAAGCTGATGCTATGGTATTTGATGATTTATACTTTGGAACGCTTGTCAAAAAATACAGTGCTATAAAAATGGATAAAAACCTTTTAACAAAAGAAAACTTAGGAATTGCCGTAAAAAAAGAAAATCTTGATTTATTACTCTGGATTAACACATTTATAGAATGCATTAAAACCGACGGAACATTGGAACAATTAAAACAAAAATGGATGATAGAATATGATTGGAGTGAATAATAACTCCTTTAAAATAATCAATATCCACTATATAAGTAATAAAGTAGCTATTATATCTTAAAAAATCAACATTAAAAAATAAAAACCTCCTCTTCCTGGATAATAGAAACAACTCAGAAAGAGGAGGATTGTTTGTTTATTAACTTTTCAAATTCAAAAATTATTCTTTTTTCAAAATTTCATTTAATTTGATGAGCGATTTGTAATCCTTTACCAAAATCTTGATTTTTTCAGGACTTTTCCAATTTGGATATTCATAATCCATAATCAAGGCTACACTATAAAAATCATTTGTCTTTGTATCCTTCAAAATTATCAAAGTTCCATATTTCATATATTCCTTATCACTTAATTCAAAATGTTTATCTATAGGAAGATAATACTCATTTATCATCTTATAAATCGCTGTATAATAATACTCTTCCGCTTCATCATAATTTCTTATAATTGCTCCAACCTTTTCTCCATCCATAATACATCTGTTTTTAACAACTGCCAATTGCCCAATATCAATAACTTCTTCCTCATAATGAGAACTTAAAACTCTTAATAGATTATTCAAAAACTCCTTTGAATTTACTTCTGTACTTACTGTACTTTCCTTTTCTTCTGCATAAATAAAGGATATATCTAAATTTTCATTATCAAATCCATAATGTATATCCTCCATAGGAGCAGAAAGTATGAGCATTAATAATTTCAAATTTTCATTCATTTCGTCAAGTAATTCTGTAGAAAGGTTATACTTATCCTTTAATTCATATTCATTATCAAAATAATCATCAATTGAGATAATATAGTCAAGCATTTCATACTTTGAACCGTATTCATCATAAAAACTAAATCCATCAGAAAAAACACTTATAATCATAATTAAAAAAATTGTTAAAAGTGTTTTTTTCATAATACTTGCCTCCTCATTTTAAAAATCCCGGCGCGGAGGCCGGGAGGTTGTTTTCTCAATTTATTACCAGAGCAAAATTGCTCCGAAATCTGACATTGGCATTTGCCAATTAATCTTTGCAAGACTTGGTGTTGAAACATCTACTTGCATATATCCCATTGAACCTCCAAGATAAACAACATTATTAGTTGCGTCAAGTTCCACACCATAAACATCACCATAATCATAATTTCTTATTTTAATAGGATTTGTTACATCTGAAACACGAACAATTACGAGACCATTATTACAATCTCCTACATATGCATAATCTCCATTTACAATTACATTACATGCATACCCTGTATCATAAGCTCCTACCTTTGTTGGATTTGTCTTATCTCTTATATTCACTATTACTAGACCATTAGAACCATCTGCTAAATATGCATAATCTCCATTTACAGTTATATTACCGGCATGATTTGTATTATAAGTTCCTATTTTTATTGGATTTGCCTTATCACTTATGTCCATTATTATAAATCCATAATTATTATATGTTATATAAGCATAATTTTCTTTTATATATATATCAAAAGCAGAGTTATTCAATCCTAAAAAACTATAAGTGCTAATCTCTTTCGGAGTTGTTTTATCACTTATATCCATCACTATTACAATATCTTTACTATACCACGTTTTCCCCGTTATATATGCATAATTCCCATCTACATATACTCCAGAAACATCTCCAGGATCATATCCTCCTATCTTTGTTGGATTTGTCTTATCGCTTATATCCACTATTATAAAACCTTCGTCACCAGCTGCCACGTATGCATAATTCCCATCTACATATATCTCTCTTACATAACCTCCAAGATAAAGAGTATATGTCTTCTTTGCTGTTTCATTGTATATAACAAGTCCACTTTCTCCTGCTGCAATAATATCATAATCATCAACATGAACACTGTTCATCGGATAAGAGACATTTTTTTCAACATATTCATAAATTGATTTATCAAAGTTATATTGATCACTAATATCAACTACAGCATAACCATTTCCTGTTACATACGCATAATCGCCTGAGATTACACCATGAAATACTGAAAAATCATCAAAATGCGAATCAACAAGATACGCATTGTTTAAATCAGTTATATCAACAGCTTGTAATCCTCCATAAGTTCCAAGAAAAACATATTTTTGAGTTCCATATGTTTTTATACCAATAATTTCATATGCAAAACCATTTGTAGAAACTGCAGCCACCTTTATTGGATTTGTTTTATTACTTATATCCACTATTACTAGACCTTTATAACTATCTGCTATATATGCATAATTTCCATCTATATATACATTATTAACAGAACCAGCAGTATCATACCGCCCAACCTCTATTGGATTTGTTTTATCACTTATATCCACTATTACTAGACCATTATCCGTAGCTGCTACATATGCGTAATTGCCGTCTACATATACTCCATAAGCAAATCCAGGATCATATTCCCCCACCTTTTTTGGATTTAGTTTATCGCTTATATCCACTATTATTAAACCATTATAATAATCTATTATATATGCATAACCATTTGATACCACAATATCTCGAGCATTTAAAGGTGTGTATGCATCATACTTCTTTTCCATTAATTTCGGATTTTCAACATCGCTAAGATCTATTATATCAAGATATTCGGTATATAGATATACGCCATCAAAAGAGAAGTTCTTTGCATAATGCGATAAAGCTATTGATGATATAAATACTGGACGTTCTGGATCTGTATTTACATCATATATTGCAAGAATATTGTTACCATATACAAACATATAACCATTTTGAATTGCTTCTTTCGCTGTTGTAAATGACCATACGTCACCTTTTGTTGTGTTTCCTGATTCATCTACTGCATCTACTCTCCAGTAATATGTTGTGCTGTTTTCAAGTGTTTCGCTTAAATCATATGATGTTTCTGTTGTTGTTGTTTTCTTTACAAGGTTTGTTTCTGAATCTCCAAAATATACTTCATATGAAACAGTTTCATTATTTGGATCTGTTGATTTGCTCCAGCTCAATGTAATGTTTTCAGGGTTAATTCCTGATGCACCATCTGAAGGAACAGGATTTGTTACTTTTGCAGGTGGTTCATTTGCTGCTGTTGTGAATGATCTAATAACACTCTTTGCTTTTCCTCCACTTGCATTTACTGCTTCTACCTGCCAGTAATATGTTGTTTCATAATCGAGTTTTTCTGTTAATGTATATGTTGTATCTGTAATTGGATTTTCATTAACCTGTTTAAGTGTATTTTCTGCTGTTCCAAGATAGAAGTTATATGTTACTGTTTCTCCATTAGGATCTGTTGAAGCTTTCCAAGTGAATTCTATTCCTGTTATAGGCTGACCTGTTGCATCGTCATTTGGCGCTGTTAATTGTGGTGCTGATGGTGATAATGTTTTTATTGTTGTAAATGACCACACATCGCTTTCCACCGGATCGTCTGAATCTGTTTTTGCAGCTACTTTCCAATAATATGTTGTATTTAATTCAAGTTCTGATGAAATTTTATATGAATTATCTTCAAATGAATATGTATTATATTTTTCAAGGTTATTTTCATCTGTTCCAAAGTAAAGATCATATTCTACAGTTTCACCTAATGAAGAAACTGATTCAGTCCAAGATAAAGTAGGGGTTAATTCAACATCTACTGCATCATCTGCTGGACTTGGATTTGAAGGTTTTGTCAATGATGTATATTTCATTGTTGTAAATGACCATACTGGACCTTTTACCGAAATACCATCACTTGAAACTGTCTCTATCTGCCAGTAATATGTTGTTTCAAATTCAAGATTATCATCAAGAGATACATAATTATAATTTATATCGTCTTTTTTTAATTCAAGTTTATCTGCACTTGTTCCAAGATACAGTTTATACTTTATAGTTGTATATACATTATCTGGTTTACAATCTGACCATGAGAATCTTACATTTATTTCAACACCTGTTGCTTTATCTGATGGTGTTGGATTTGCCGGTGTTAATGGAGTTACGCCTTCTTCTGTACTGAATGACCATACCTTACTCGATGTTTCTCCGTCATTATAATCTTTTGCAACTACTTTCCAATAATATGTTTTGCTTTTTTTAAGATCAGGCATATATGTATAGGTTTTACCTAAATCTTTATCAATTATTTTCATTGAATCCTGTGATTCGCCAAAATAAACGTCATAACTTATAATATCGCCATCCGGATCTGTTGACGCGTCCCATTCTAAATAAAGCTTATCTATACTTACATCTTTTGCACCATCTGCAGGATCTGGATTAGTTGGCGCTGTTGGCGGTGTGTTCTCAACAACAGGTTGTTGTTCAACACATGATACCATAGTAAGTGCCATAAGTAGCGCTAACATTAAAGATACAGCTATCTTCTTCATCACTCTGCCTCCTTTGTTTTTTGTTTAATAAAATATTAAATTATCATATATAATGTATCATTCTTATTTATTTTTTTTCGGAATTTTTATTAATTAGATATTACAATTTAGAAAACTTTTTTATTTTTATACTCCTTTCAGGAATGATACATGGTTTCAACAATAATTGAAAGGTTTCATTTGAAATTCAGATGTATTATAATAGATATGGTATAATAATATTTGTATAAGATAGAAAACAACTTAAAGAAAATATGTGAAAAAGAAACCAGGTTTGTTGAGGAAGTGAAATAAAATTACAGTGGGTGAGTCAATATGCTTTTAGATGAAATAAAGAAAATAAGAGACTTGAACTGAAAGAAAAGCTTCCTTCAAACGAAGCTATCGCCAAAACTGTTGTTGCATTTAGCAATACCAGTGGCGGAAAATTAATTATTGGAGTAAATGATAACAGAGAAATAGTTGGAATTGAAGAAGACAAAATTTTTGAATATGAAGAAAAAATTTCATCTATCATTAATGATTTATGCTATCCGACTATTTTACCAGAAATTTACGCTCAAAATATTAATGGCAAAGTAGTTCTGGTTATAGAAGTTTTTCGCGGTTCATTATTGCCATATTATCTTAAAAATAAAGGAAAATTAAAAGGAACATATATAAGAATTGGCTCAACAAACAGAATCGCAGATGAAAATATGATAGCAGAACTCCAAAGACAAAGACTTAATAAAAGTTTTGATGAAGAAATAAATTTTGAATTTGAAATCAAAGATATTGATTTAAATATCATTTATAACGAATTCAAAAAAATAAATAAAAAATGTGATTATGACAAATTAAAAAATTTAAAACTCATAAAAAATATAAACGGTAAAGATATGCCCACAAATGCACTTTTAATAACTCTTGGAAAATTTGATAATACAATGATAAAATGTGCGAGATTTAAAGGGATCACAAAAGAAATATTTATAGATAAAAAAGAATTCGATGGAAATTTATTTTATAATCTGGAAAACACCATTAAATTTTTACAGAACCATCTTAATTTAAATGCAGAAGTTGAAGGATTACAATTAAAGGAAGAGCTTGAAATTCCACTTTTGGCTCTTAGAGAAGTGCTAATAAACGCAATAATTCATAGAGATTATTTAAGAAACAGTGATATTAAAGTAGCTATTTATGATGATATTGTGGAAATTGTTTCACCTGGAGGATTTCCAAATGGATTAACTTTAGAAGAAGTAATGAATGGAAGAAGTGAAATAAGAAATAAAGTTTTGGCTAATCTTTTTAGAGAATTAAATTATGTAGAAACCTGGGGAAGTGGAATTGGAAAGGTTAAAAAAATTTGCGAAGAAAAAAATATCAAGTTTGAAATTAATGAAACAGGGAATTTTGTGAGTATTGTTTTTTACAGATCAAAAATAAATACCGCTGAAAAACCAGCGAATAACCAGCGAAAAACCGACGGAAAACCGACAGAAAACCGACGGAAAACCGGCGGAAAACCGACGGATTTAACAATTCAAGAAGAAATAATTTATGATTTTGTAATTAAAAACAAAAAAATTAATGTAAAAAATGCTGAAAATATATTAAATATAAAATCAACAAGAGCAAAGGAAATTCTTAAGAATTTAACTAAAAAAGGTATTTTAGAAAAAATCGGCAAAACAAAAGGTAGTTATTATATCTTAAAAAATCAACATTAAAAAATAAAATCCTCCTCTTCCTGGATAATAGAAACAACTCAGGAAGAGGAGGATTGTTTTTTAGTTTATACCAAAGAAATATTCAAGAATTAGGCTATATACCTTTTCTACAGCATCTTCTCCAATTTTTCCTAAAATCTTTTTTCCACCCAATTTTAAAAGATCTTCCAGATATTCTTTTGGTTCCTTCTTTTCTAAAACCTTTTCTGCTTTAAACTTTGAATATATTTCCTTAAATTCAGAGTTTATATTCATCAAAGCTTTTTCAAAATCTTTTATTTTTATTTCTTCACCTTTAGAAAAGATTACTGTTAAATGATATAAGTCGATAACCATTAAGTCCCTATTAAATGAATAATCAGCATATATTCCATTTTCATAGAACAATTGTTCAAGTTGCTCCTTCAATAATTTATTATCTACAACAATTGTTATTTTTCCGCTTTCCAGAACCCTTTTCACATTATGTTTTGATTTTTTCAAACTATCAATTAATATTTTTTTCAACTCTTCTTTTCCGCTTTCTTCAGCTGAATACCACATATTATATGATTTCTTTAAAAGGTTTTGCGCCGTGTTTTTATCTACTTTTAAATGCCTGGAAATCTCACTCGCAAGAGCTCTTCCTTCTTTCAAATAAGCCCTTAAAACTTTTTCTTTATCTTCACTTTCCACTTTTCTTTTTACTATTTCATCTATTAGTATGAGATTTATTGTATTTTTTGCAACACCGCTATAACCATATTGATTATATACCGCAAAAACCCTTTCTCCTATGTTTTTATAAAATTCATTATCCCGGGATTGATTGTTCATTTTATATTCCTCCAAAATAATCACCTATGTAAATTCAAATAAATATTAAAAATCAATATATTCTAATGTTTTCAATACGATTTGGCATTATATATTTTATTTTTTCATTTCCTGGATTGGATATATCTATTACAACTATACCTTTATATGAAAAACCATATGCCAATTTTTTGGATTCATCTATATTTACTGCAACAATACCAAAGTTACTTGGGATTTTTAGAGTTGATAATATTATAGGATATTTTGGATTATCAAATCTTAAAGTTATAATTCCTCCATTAGCAATATATGCATATTTTCCTGTTATATACATATCATAAATATTTTTTATATCTTCAATTGTTCTTATTTTCTCTGGATTTGAAATATCTGACATATCATAAATATATATTCCACCTCTTGATAATATATACATTATATTTTTTTCTTGATTTATTTTTATATATAATCCCTTTCCTCTATTATCAATATAAAAATTATCATTTAATTCGGAAATTTCTTTAAAATTTCTTTTATCTGAAATATCTATTATTTCAATATCTCCTTCATAAATTGATTTTTTTGATTTAAATAAATACATATAATTTTTATCAAATTTCAGTATTTTTATTCTTTGATTATATTTACTTGGAAATTCTGGTTTATATTCTGCAACCTTTACAGGACTTGCAATATTTGAAATATCATAAATTTCTAATTCTTTTTTATAGTTAATATATGCATAATTGTCGTATACATTAATGTCAAACGGAATATTTTCATTGTCAAATTCAAAAATTTTTTCTGGCATGAAATTTTTGACTTTATCCAGGTCATAAATTTCTATTTTTTTAGAGTTCTCATTATATTTCCATATATAATTTTTATCAAAATATTTTATAGAATCTCCAATATTTTTATCTAAATATAAAAATTTATGATTATTATTTTTTATATTGTATATTTCTATCATATCAACTCTTTTATGGGTATCGTTTATATATACACCTTCCTTTAAAATTATAAAATCATTTTTATAAGTTTTAATCATAGAAGCTCTTTTATTTGACCAAAAATTTATTATTTCAGGGTTATAGATATCATTAATTTTAAATATCATTAACCCGCTATTCCCATTTGTATATACATAATTATTATACACATCTATTCGAGAAAAACTATCTTTTATTTCTCCCAAAACAAATCCCATATCATAAATTGCCCCTGGATTATTTATATCTTCTATTTTTATAACCCTTATACCTTTATTAGTTGCAATCAACAAATAATCCTTAAATTTTGCCATATCTTTAGAAGTAGCATTAAATTTGAAACTTTTATATAATTCTATTTTATCGCTTTTCCAGTTTTTATATATATATAGCCCTCCATATTCAGCAACATACATATATTTATCATTTTCAGGTATTATAATCTTCTCAACAATATCTGTCCTCTTTTTATATAATAATTTTGGTTTTTTAGGGTTTGAAAGACTATATACAAAAAAGCCACTATTACCATTTTCGTTATTTCGATACAACCTTATTAAATATTTATCATAAATTATTAAATTATTTCCCCTATCCTGATGCCATATGTCTAAAGTATTATCTTCTAACACAGATATTAATTTTGGATTTTTCTTGTTTGATATATCATAAACTCTAAATTGATAAACAAATTCCTCTGTTTCAGGTATATAATCCCCAGAAACAGCATATAGGTATTTTCCATACACAGCTATATCTTTTATTGAATCCTTTGTCTTAGGATCCCCATATTTATATACCGGTTTTGGATTTTTCGGGTCTTTATAATCTATAATTTCAAATTTACTTGTATATAAATACCTTCCATCAAAATAAGAAATATTTCCATATGAATTACTATACCTTCCATCGCCAATAGAAGCTTTTAATTTTTCATCTGTAAAATATATTGTTGAAACAATTTCAGGATTTTCCGGATCTCTTTTTAAATTATATAAACTATACACCTGTTGATCATAGTATAGTTCAAAATCACCAAACATATATCCGCCCTCTAATTTATATTTTTCACCATCATCTGAAACTTCTTTTTTTGAGACAACTTTTTCTTCTTCATAACTCAAATCTGTTTGTTCATCATTTGAAGTATCGTATGTTTCCTCCTGTGTAGAACTGCTTGTTGAACTAATTGAAGATTGTGTTGTTTCTTCATCATCGCCTGGAAGAATTGCAACAATAACCGCAAGTGCAATTACCACAAGTAAAAAAACTTTTAGCGCCTTCTTCATCACTCTGCCTCCTTTGTTTTTTGTTTAATAAAATATTAAATTACCAACTATAATGTATCATTTTTATTTTTTTTTTTTTTTTTTTTTTTTTTTTTTTTTTTTTTGAATTTTCGTTAACTAAATATTGCAATTTAGAAAACTTTTTGTTTTTATGAAGCTTTAAGGAAGGATAAATAGTTTCAACAATAATCGAAAGGTTTCATTTAAAACTCAGATGTATTATAATAGATATGGTATAATATCTGTATAAGAAATGAAAATAGGATTAATTACATATGAGGTGATTGAAATGAAAAAGAAAATACCATATGGAGAACAGGAATTTGAATTATTAATAAAAGATAATTATTATTATGTAGACAGAACAGAATATATAGAAAAATTAGAAAACTTAAATGAAAAATATATAGTTTTTTTAAGACCGAGGAAATTTGGAAAAACCCTTTTTATCAATACACTAATGGCATATTATGATGTAAATAATAAAGAAAAATTTGAAAATTTATTTGGAAAATTATACATAGGAAAAAATCTAACTCCATTGAAAAATAATTATTACATACTAAAAATGAATTTTTCCGGAATTCAAACAGAAAATAAAGACATATTAATAAAGAGCTTTAAAAATAATGTAATAGCCTCACTTGTAGATTTTAATAATAGATATAAATTAGAACTATCAATAAAAGAAGAATATAGCGAACCAGCAGATATAATAAGAGCGTTTTTAACTGATGCAAAAGATATTTTAAACAAACCAATATACCTATTAATAGACGAATACGATCATTTTGCAAATGAGTTATTGAGTTTTAATCTCGATTTATTTAGAGATAGCATAACAAAGCATGGATTTGTAAGAAAATTCTATGAAGAAATCAAAAAAGGAACAGAAACAATAATAAAAAGGATATTCATGACAGGAGTAAGTCCAATAATGCTTGACTCATTAACCAGTGGGTTTAATATAACAATGAATATTACAATAGAAAAAGATTTCAATAGAATGTTGGGATTTACAAAAGAAGAAGTAATTCAATTACTTGAATATTATGAGATATATTCTGATAAATTATTAAAGGAAATGGAAGAAAATTACAATGGATATAAATTCAATGAAAATGCTTCAAAAACAGTATATAATCCCGACATGGTATTTTATTTTATAATAAAATATCAAAAAGAGAAAAGACCTCCACAAAAAATAATAGACGACAATATATTAAGCGA